>NC_009954.1:346261-692522 GCF_000018305.1 Caldivirga maquilingensis IC-167
GAAATGATCCAGGGTGCCTTAAGGAGAGGTATGATGTACGTATTATCCTTCTTCCTCGCCTTAAATAACTTAATTAAGTCACTTGGATTTGAGTTAATTAACTTCCTCAGTTGCTCAAAATCACCTAGGGTAATGGTTTCAACGCCCACGTGACTTTAGATATTTTAAATTTATTAGTATTACTATGGAACCTCTATGTTAGCGTGCATGTTTCTTAAATCCTCCTCAGTCTTATTCAACCTATGCATTAACTCCGCTATTACAGCGTCAAGGAAGACGATGGTGGTATCCTCAAATAACGTACCCAAGGGGGCTAGCGGCTCATGAAGACCAAGTATTTGCCTGGCGAAGTAATCATCAATCCTAGAAACCTTAGTCCTACCCGGTATGACAAGAACCATGTCAGCTATCTTAGCCAGTGGTGAATCCGGGTAACTGGTTATTGCAACAACCTTAGCCATCATGCGTTTAGCCGCATCAGCTGCAGCAACAACAATACTTGTTGTTCCACTTCCACTTATCGCAACAACCAAGTCCCCTGAACCAACACTTGGGGTTATTGTTTCACCCAATACGTATGACTTATACCCAAGGTGCATTAACCTCATGGCGAACCCCCTAGCAACTAAACCTGATCTACCAGCCCCAACAACCAGCACCTTATTACCCCTGTGGTAGAGCTTCTCAAGCTCATCGATAAACTCGTTGACTTGATCCGGGCGTATAACCTTAATCGCCTCCTCTATAAACCTACTTACCTCATTATACGCCATCATGAAGTATGGGGGGAAATCTAGATTCATTACTTAAGGGTTCTTTTTAAAAAATTTAAACATTTACCCTTTTTAAACAAGGGGGTGGGGCGTCCTTAAAATCACTTTAAATCGTCACCAGGCTCCTCGCCGTCGTAAAGCGACCTATCACTTATGTTAACGCTATACTTCTTAGCCTCAAGCTTTTGCGCAATGTACTCAAAGGCCACCATGGGGTCTGTATGGGGTCCACAGGTGTAAACATCAACAGTCGCATACTTATGCTCAGGCCAAGTGTGAACTGATATGTGGGATTCAGCCACAATAGCCACCACTGATAATCCACCACTTGGCGTGAACTTGTAGTAGAATAATGAGACCACTGTGGCGTTAGCCTTCTCAGCAGCTTCCTTAACTATATTCGTTAACTTCACTTCATCTCGAAGCACCTCCTCATTGCAGTCATATAAATTACCGTACACATGAGTACCATATACAACTGCCCCAATCCCCCTCACGTGTTTGGGAACTTCTTCTCCCAATGTGAGGGGATTGGTTTGGGTCTTCATTGCTTCATTTTTTAGTGGGTTTTTAAAACCATAATATTTCCTTGCTTAAAAACTTTACCCCCCGTTTAAACCCATATCCCCTATATTACGGCCACGTAGCTAACAATAGTTTACTATGACTTAATCACCAACAGTTATTACGAAATCCCCATTATCATTATTCTTCCCACCGCTAACCAGCTTCGCTAATAATGCGGCAATGATTATGATTACGATTATAAGTAGTATTGCGGCTAAGTAACTCCAGTTAATGTAATATAGTACGTTAACTGACGCAGAATTACCCACTATTGGCACTGTATAGGAGCCAATTGCCGCGTGTACTGTAACGTAGTTGACGCCAATTGGGACGCATATGGTGGCTGAGCCATTAATATTGAAGCTTAAACCACCTGCATCAACAACAGCACTTATTGGTGAGCCTAAGAGCCCAGTCACCTTAACATTAATCACCCTCACCGGTATGCTCACGTTTATTTCACTTGAATTAACCTTAATCATTGATGAACCTACTATAGAACCATTAATCACTGCGTTAATGAGTATACTGGACCCATATTTAACGTTACTTAAGGTAAACTTAAACACATTATCATTACTACTGATTAAATGCGCGGATGAATTCATAGTAAGCATTACATTGCTGCATGAGGGGGGTAATTGAGTTAAAGTAGTGCTTAAGTTAACTACGTGAAATAACGGAACCTTGACTATGGTTGATGATTGGTTTATATTAACCACAAGCCTATAATAACCTGAATCACTCATGATAACCATGGAATAGAGACCTGGGACTAGGCAGGTATTGTTTCTTAAAACACTGTATGCTCCATGGCCTAGGAGTAGTATTGTTGCGTTTAAAGGATATCCATCAAGTGTCTCAACACTAATTGAACTCCCAGTTATAATATTGTTTAAGGTAACTGTAGCCTTATTGTTGGCTAACCCAAGCACAATAAGGTTAACCACGGGTTCATTACCTACATAAAGCGTTTCATTGGATGGAACCGTTACTATTACGTTACCTCCACTGACCTGGGTTGGTATTAGGAGGTTACTGCACCATGGGTTCAAGGACACTGAGGCCGTGGATTCAATCCAATTAACTGATCCACTTAACTTAACTAATTCCTGCCCAGGAATGAATATGGGTATGGTTGCGTTTAGCCTCATTAAGGATCCAGTCAAGCTAACGGTGTAGTAGGCTGTGTCATTGCTTAATAGGGCTAAGCCACTCCAGGGAATGCTTGAAGTAGCTGGTATTGAGTATGTTGTGTTAACTGAGTAGTATACTGTGGCGTTATTAACCCTGAAGGTTGGGTTAAGGGTGTAAGATATGTAAACGTACTTATTCATCACTATGGGTATACCATTAGTATTAATAGTGTAGGTGCTTTTATTAACCAGGAACGTGAATGGTGAAGCCGGCTTCACTGATCCCCCAATGACCACTAACCCAATAATAGTATATAGGGGGGTTAACCCAAGGCTAACAGTATTATTAATCGTAAGGACACCGGATCCACTATAGCTACCGGTGATCACTGGACCATTGTAGAGGTAAAGCACTGGGGGTATTTTCATGTAACTGGAGACAAACACTATTACCCCGTATGTGCTCCTGCAGTTAACCCAAGTACTCATGTACTTAGGGGTGTTTAAACCAGTTACTGGGGTTATTGATCCATTGCTCAGAACCAGTGATGCTGAGGCTAAGCCTAACTGAGACCTTGGGTCTATTACAAGGGTTAAATTAACTAAGCCATTGCAATTCAACGGTATTATTGATGAACCATTAATAGGCAGCATCACTGGTATTGAGGAACCATTAATGTAGATTAAACCATAATTAACAATGTAGTTAGGTACGGCTGCCAACACAGGCATCATGGCTATGAATGCCGTTAAGAATGCGATAAGCCTCCTCATCACAAGGACGCCTTTTCATCCTGAAGCTATTTAACCTATTGTTTACTAAAGCATTAATACCAAGCATTAATGCCTCATTACAGGTTAAAATGAGTTAATGGATCCATGGGTTGGTTAATAATACTAATTACCTTACCTTACTTGCTTGAGGATTTTGACTGAGCCGCGGATTTAGCACGCCTTATTTTCCTAACCCAGGCCTGCTTCTGCGGGTTCTTACCCATTTTAACCATGCTTACGAAACACCTCCTACTGCAGAACCGTAGGACAACCCCATCAACCCTAACGTACATTATCCCATAGCCAGGCGGTATTGGTCTCCCGCAGTATGAGCAATTGTAAATCCTCACAATCCCCCTTAATTCCCTATTCTTTTAAATTTGACGCATTGATTATGTAATTACTGGCATTAACGTGAATAAGTATCATGCAGTGATGCTGATTAAGGCCCATAACATTAATTAGGAGTCGGGTTACGGTAAGTTTAACTTAAAAGCTTCCAGGCGTATCTAAGTAGTGGTGCAGGGTGTCTTCGTAACAGGACCACCTGGGGTTGGTAAAACTACCCTTATTGTTAAGGTGACCAGTAGACTTAAGGAGAGGGGTATTAGGATTGTGGGCTTCTATACAGTGGAGGAGAGGGAGGGGGGTGTTAGGGTTGGTTTTAGGCTGGTTAATGTTAGTAATGGTGAATGGAGGTGGCTGGCTCATGTTAATAAGGTGCAGGGACCAATGGTGGGTAAGTACCATGTTGATGTTAATTCAATTGAATGGGGCTTAACACTACTTAACCAGGAGGGTGACCTATACGTTATTGATGAGGTTGGTCCAATGGAGATGAAGCATCCCTCATTCCTAAGGAGAGTGGAGGACGTGGTTAACTCCAGGCGCTTTCTCATAACCATTCACGTTAAGATGAGTAACTGGGTTAATTCACACTTAAACCTAGGTAGCTTAATTAGGTTAAGCTACGTTAATAGGGATGCTGCGGTTGATGAGGTGCTTAACTACCTGAGGACTATACTTAATATGGCTTAATTAGTCCTAGCGGAGACCGTTAAAGTACCCCTACTGGCTGGCTTAAACTCAGGTAGCTTCAAGTAAGCCACAGCGGCTCCAGCCCTAGCGGCTGCATCAATCAACAGGAGGTACTTCACAGCCTCCTTAACCCCAACCATTAATTCAACTGCTGATAATGATGCACTACCTATGAGTGAACCAACCAGTGTCCCAGTACCGTAGACTGCATTATATATAGTTATTGCGCTTTTCTTATCCCTTGAATTATCGAAGAGGTAAGCCATGTAGGCTGTGTTTGATACTGAGTTAGTGAACCCAGACACCACGTTTATTATGAATAATTGATAGACACTGGTGCTGAACACGTACATTAATGGGAACGTTATAAGGAGGAATCTACCTAGGAACATCATTATCCTCCTATGCTTATCCACAAGTGAACCCACAGGCCTCTGTAGTATTAACGTTGATGCGCCACCCACTATGCTTAGTATGGCGACTTGCTCAGTAGTCATACTGAATACGTAGTATTGAGCCACTGGGAATATTGGCCATGCGAAGGACCAGACAACAGCGAATATGAATGTTGCACCCAGGAAATTCTCAATACCCTTAATGCTCTGCCTAAGGTTACTTGAATTCACTCCATCATACTTAACGTTATCCAGCCTCATCACCACAGTGAAGTTACTGGCAATGAGTAATGCAGCTGTTATGAAAACATACTTAGCTAAGGCGTAATTACCCCTAACCACTAGTCCAGCGGTTAACGTAGCCAGTAAACCACCTATTGACCCAAAGAAGCCGTATTCAGCAAGAACCCTACCCCTAGAGCCTCTGCTTGCCCTCTCTAGTAATAATGCCCATGCGTATGAGGAAACACCACCAGTGGCGGCAATGGATAGGTAAGTAACCACGTAGAGTATGGGATTAGTGTATGAGATGAACGCCATTAATAACCATAGGATGATTAATGATGCAGTTGATAGCTTAAGTAGCTTAACAGGTTCACTGAGTTTCCTTAATGGTAGCTGAGTCACCCCTGCGAAGAAGCCGTTGGCTGATGAAATTAAGCCTAAGCCAATATTAGGTACCCCGCTGGCAACCGCCAGAAAGCTCATGAATGGTTGCGTTAAACCATTAGCCAGGTTCTGAATTAGTACGTATAATCTCAGTTTATCCACGGTTAAACCGTATTAACCATTGAATATTTAAACCTATCTATACATTAAATTAAAGAATGATACTAGCATTCACGGTATTTACGCACATATTTCACACCTTTAATCATACACCTATGCTTCACCACGTATTCATGGCTTACATGAAGAATAATTAAGTTATCCTGGTTAATGCTTTAAAAAGTCCCACTCATTAACTAACGGTGAAGGTGAAATAATGACTCAGTATTACTTAGGTGTGGATGTGGGTGCAAGCTTCATTAGGATAGGGGTGGTTAACGTAAATGGTGAAATTATTGATAAGGTTAAGGTCCCCATGCCCCAGGAGGGTGATGAGGATACTGTGGCTAATATTATAATTAAGGGGGCTAGGGAGAATTTAGGCAAATACCTGCCCTCTATTTCAGCGGTGGGTATAGGTTCAATAGGTCCCCTTGACTTGAAGACTGGTAATGTTCTAATAGCCCCTAATTTAAGGTGGAGGGTTAAGCGGTTTAGGCTATATGCCCCATTAAGGAGGGGGCTTGGTTTACCCATAGTAATAGGTAATGATGCCATGGCGTCTGTTTGGGGTGAATACTTGTTTGGTCAAGGTGCTGGGAGGAATAACGTAGTCTACGTAACCTTATCCACAGGCATAGGCATGGGTGTTGTGGTTGATGGACACCTCCTAGTGGGTAAGGATGGTAATGCCCATGAAATGGGGCACGCTGTCGTTGATATTGAATCCGACTTACAATGCGGATGCGGTGGCTATGGGCACCTGGAGGCTATTGCAGGTGGTGGTAATATCCCTAAGAGTGCGCGGTGGTATCTTGAGAAGAGGTATAGGGGGCAGATGAGTGAATTAGCGTTAATGGTTAAGGAGGGTAAAGCCACTACGCCTGATTTATTTAATGGATTCAAGAGGGGGGACCCCTTTGCAGTGGAGTTCATTGATTATGTTCTTAAGGCAATCGCAGCTGGGGTGGCTAATGTCATAAATGCCTATGACCCTGAAGTAGTCATACTGGGTGGCAGCATCTTCCTTAATAACGTTGACGTAATAATGAATGGGTTAAACAAGTACGTTAAGAGGTATGTGGCTAATAGGATGCCTGAAATAACGGGAACACGCTTTGGGGATGATATTGGTATAATTGGTGCCGCTGCATTAGCCCTAAGGGTGCCTGAATCACTTAAACCATTCATTGAGTCACAGGAAAAATCACAGTAATCCTAAATTAGTTAGTAATTCAATGGCATTATTCTCGCTTGATAACCTTACGTAAGCCTTCTTCTCCCCCTCCATTGTTATTAATGTCCTCACATCAATGACCTTAACCTTATAGGCCTTCTCCACGTAATCCTTAATCACCTTCTTATTAACACTCCTAGGCACCACTATGGTTAATGTATTCTCCTTCTCAGCTAGCCTAATGGCCTTTTCAGTTAAAACAAACCTAGTTATAATTGGTTGAGTAGACATGCTCACTCACCCACTGTGAAGAGCTTTTCATTACTTAATCTTTCAATAGCCCCCTGGGTCCATAATGTTAACCTACCTGGCACACCCCCTGGCGCTAAGTGTAGTATGCTTAGGTTATCAACGTAGACGACGTCGACTCCAGCCATGTTCCTAACAGCCCTAATTACTGGTGCATCCTTCCTTGAAACAACCACAAGAATGCTCTTAGGCTCCTTATACCTCCTACCCCTCATCTTACCCCTCCCAGCCCTAATCCTTACATTACCCTGGGCCTTAACTACATCACTCCATACTCCAAGGGCCTTAAACACATTCTTAACGTCAGCAGCCTTACTGATTCCCTCAAATTCATTAACCACTACGAGCGGTATTGCCTTAACATCCCCCACCAAGTGTCCTCTCGCCATTATAAGCTCCCTAACCGCGGTGGCCGCTATGGCTGACCTAATTGCCAGAAGCCTCTCCTTCCTATTAATCCTCTCCCACAGCCTCTTCTCAACTTTAGGTGGGTGAGCCCTCCTTCCCTTAACCACATTTGGCGCAATCCTAGCCCTCGGCCACATGTTACCCTTAATCCTAGGAACCCTGGCTATACCTAAGCCAGTACCGAAGCTTACCGCAGACGTCCTTAACCCAGCCTCCTTATCAGTACCCTTTGGTTGAAGCCTAGCAGTTAATGCACTTAAGACAGCCCTCCTAATTAAGTCCAGTCTTATCGGTGTCTTGAAATGCTCAGGTAAGTCAACCTCACCAACCGCCTCACCGTTAAGGTTCAGTAACTTAGCCTTAGCTGGAACCTCATACTTATTCTTAAGTAATGGAGATAAGTCAATACTCACTTCAACTCACCCCACTAACACCCATTACGCTTACCCAAGTCACGCTTGGTGCCTGAACCTGCTTAAGATCATAGTTAAACGGCGGCCTAATGGGGTACCTGAAGGCTATAAGCCTCTTAACCACACCTGGTGTTGAACCTTCAATAAGCATGTAACCACTCCTTACTATGCCGTAGTGCTTAAACCCACCCTTAGGTGTTATTTCAGAACCATTATCACTTATTTTAAGTATCCTCTTATTATACTCAGTGCGCCTATGGAACCCCATCTGCCCCATCCTTGGTTGAGTATACATTACAGCGGGCTTAGGTCCAACGGTCCCAGTCCTCCTAGAACCCTTCCTATGCTTATGCCACCTAGGCAACTCCTTAACACCAAACCTCTTAATCACGCCCTGAGTCCCCTTACCCTTAGTGACCCCGATAACATCCACCAGTTGACCGGGTTTGAAGACGTCAGTGGGCTTAACCTCCTTACCCAATAAACCTGAGGCATACTTAAACTGCTCATCAATAGTTGGTACACCACCCACTGGTATTTCAAGAACCTCAGGGGTCTTCTTACCCACACCAGCCTTGTAGGGCTGGGTCATTGCAATAACCTTAATGTAACTCACTGAGTCGAGTAAACCCTGTAGGTCTGCAAGAGCCTTATCAGTATCAAACTTCTCAGGTAGTGTAGGTATCCTCCTCGCAATATACTTCCTCACCTCATTGGGGATGTTAACCCAAGCCTCACCAACACTTACTAATTCAGCCTTAAGGGGATTAATTGCGTAAGCCCTTAAACCAACCACGTAAAGTGGTGGAGTCTCCACCACTGTAACGGCCTTAACGAGTTCCTTACCGAAGAATGGACTCGTCTTCCTATCATCCACCACGGTAACGTGAACCATGCCTGCCTTATATCCTACGAATCCAAGGAGCGTTGGTTTACCTAAGTCAATTACAGGCCAATTACGTATTCTAGGCACTATGTCACTGGCCCTCTTCCTAGGGTAGTAGGCCATGGATCCTCTCCTAGGCCTATGAATCTTCAACCCCACTATAAGACACCTTAGCAGTGGGTTAATGAATGAGGCCTTTTTAAGCTTTATAGATGATGACCAGTGTAAGTTAAGTTCCCCTCCTAAGGCTCAGGGTTTAAACTTTAAGTCACCTATAATGATAAGAAATATTAAGCAATAGGACACAGCCCCCTTAGTGAATATTGAGGAGCTACCGCTACCAAGCTTGCTTAGGGATTTTCTAATAAGTAAGAGGGGCATTAGGACACTGTACCCGCCCCAGGAGGAGGCTATTAGGGCTGGTTTACTGAATGGTGAAAACATACTCATGGTTTCAGCCACAGCCTCAGGTAAGACGCTTCTAGCTGAAGTAGCTGCTGTAAATAATGTACTGGTTAATGATAAGAAGTCACTGGTGGCTGTTCCCCTGAAGGCATTAGCCTTCGAGAAGCTTAATGACTTCAACACGTACAGTGAATTAGGCATTAGGGTGGCTGCCTCAACAGGTGACTATAATAGTGAGGATAAGTGGTTAGGCTCTTATGATGTAATAATAACTACGTACGAGAAGCTTGATAGCCTACTCAGGCTTAAACCGAGTTGGATATGGAATGTTGGGCAATTAATAATTGATGAAATACACTTCATTAATGATGATGAAAGGGGACCAATAATAGAATCCATTGTGGCTAAGTTAAGGATGCTTAACCTTAACCCGCAGATCATTGGATTAAGCGCAACAATAGGCAACCCGGAGGAGTTGGCTAATTGGCTTAACGCTAAGCTGGTTAAATCAGATTGGAGACCAGTTAGCCTAAGGGAGGGGGTTTACCATAAGGGTGTAGTAACGTACGTTAATGACGGTGAAAAGAGGATCAGCGGGCAGGGTGATTCACTAATCAACCTAACAGTGGACACGTTGAATGATGGTGGGCAGGTACTGGTGTTCTCATCATCAAGACAAGGCGCAGTGAGGATTGCTAGGAAACTGGCTGAGTATATATGTTCATCCCCAGTCAGGTACATTGATCCTGGTGAGGCAGGTAAATTAGCTGAGGAGGTTAGGGAGACTTCATCATCAAGGATACTGGCTGAGGAATTAACAGGCTTAATAAAATGCGGCGTATCCTTCCACCACGCGGGCCTTGAGTTAGAGGTTAGGAGGGTTATTGAGGAGGGGTTTAGGAGGGGTGTATTAAGGGTATTAGCCTCCACAACGACCCTAGCGGCTGGGGTTAATTTACCTGCACGTAGGGTTATTGTGAATGAGTATAGGCGTTATGAACCAGGCTACGGCTTCATTGAAATACCTGTAATGGAGTATAAGCAGATGGCTGGTAGGGCAGGTAGACCAGGCCTTGACCCCTATGGTGAAGCAATAATAATTGTTTCCAGTAAGGATGAGGTGGATTACGTCATTGATAAGTACATTAAGTCCCCGCCGGAGTACGTTAAGTCAAACTTCATGAACCCTACATCACTTAAATTCCACACACTATCAGCGGTGGCAAGCCAGTACGCTGAAACCATTGATGAATTAGTTAAATTCACTTCAAACACCTTCGCTGGGTTTCAGGGTAAATTATCAGCAATGATTCAAGCTAATTCAGTGAGGAGGATGATCAGTAGGATCATTGATGAACTGGTTGATTACGGCTTCATAATAAGGAATGGGGATAAACTAGAGGCCACTGAGGTTGGTGCAGTTGTTAACAGGATGTACCTTGACCCAGATACTGCACACGTATTCATAATGGGTTTGAGAAACCTCAACAGTGACGCTGACTTAAACGCCTACTCACTGATGCTTGTGGTTAAGTCACCTAAGATACCTAAGGTTAAGGTGAGGAGGAATGAGCTTGATGAATTAGCTCAACAAGCAGCCTCAATGTGGTCCTCAATACCCCTTAAACCCAGTGATGTGGATGAGTTAGTTAATTACCCTGAGGATTACGAGGACTTCCTATCAGAGTTTAAAACAGCCATGGCGCTCCTTGAGTGGATTAATGAGAGTAATGAGGATCAAATTATGAAGACTTACGACGTCCAACCTGGGGATTTAAGGGTGCTTTCAGACCAAGCCGAGTGGTTAATAGGTGCACTTCAGGAATTAGCCAGGACACTGGGGTTAAGTGGGAATGTTGTGAATGGGTTGAGGGCGCTTAGGTATAGGGTGAAGTACGGTGTTAATGATGAACTCCTGGAACTGGTCGTTAACCTTGAGGGAGTGGGTAGGGTTAGGGCAAGGGCCCTCTATGCCGCAGGCTATAGGTCAATTGAGGACTTAGCTAAGGCAAATGTAAGTGACTTAACCAGGATACGTGGAATAGGGGATAAGATTGCTGGTTCAATAATTGAACAGGCTCATCAATTAGTTAAGGATGGCAGGGTAATTAAGTTTAATGAATCCACGGTTAAGGGAAAGACTAGGCGTGGTGGAGGTGGCTTACTTGACCACATGTATTGAAGCCATGCCTTGAATACTTAATCCCATTAAGCCTTAACCTTACTTATCCTTGATATGGTTGATAATACAATTATATTACTGGTTAATCATTGGATTACACTTTAAACCCGGGGATACGTAGTAGCCTTGATGGATTTATTCAAGCCATTAACATTAACTGACGGTGCATTACTGGTTAAGCTAGCCAGATATGCGATAGAGAGTAGGTTAAGGAATATTGAGAAGATTCCCATTACTGCCGATCACCTTAAGTCAATGAGCCTAGGCGTATGGGTGTCTGTGGAGAAGATTAAGGTGAGTAATGGATTCAGGTACAGGGAGCTTAGGGGTGATGTTGGTTCACCATACCCCATTAGGAACCTTTACGATGATGTCATAATGATAGCCAGGTATGCAGCCTTCAATTCACCTAAATATAGTCCATTATCTTTAAGTGAGGTTAAGAGAATAGTCATTGAGGTTATTGTTAATAATCAACCCAGGCAAGTGAGCATGGATAATTTAGCTAAGGTATTCATACCAGGTTACCATGGCTTACTAGTTAAAAGACCTGACGGTAGTATTGAGGCTTACTTGGCGCATAAGATTATTGAAGCCGCGGCTAAGTTCCATGAGGAGAAGGGTAAACCCCCATCAATGGATGAATTAATTTCACTAATATGCAGTAAGGGGTGTAGTGAAGTCAGGATCTTTGAGACGCAGATATTCTATGAACTTGAACCTGAGGGGGAGGTTATAGAGAGGTTACTCTACATGAATAAGTACCTTAGGGAAATTAACGCCGCCTCCCCCTTAGAGGGTTAATTCAACGCTTCACTACTTATGAAGAAGGCTTATTAAGGGTTTAGTGGACTCTACATGCTTAAACGTGTTGACGTAAGGTTAAACCCCTTGGCGAAAGATTTATAAAAGACTAAGGGATGATGGAGGTAGATGATAGATATATCAAGGGAACTGCAAGTTGTAGCTAATACAGGTAGGTTGACGATGGGTGTTAGGCAATCAATAAAGGCTATACTTAATGGTGACGCTAAGTTAGTTATAATGGCCGCTAACGTACCGCCAAGCATCAGGCAGGATGTTGAAAGATACGCTAAGTTATCTCAAGTACCAGTATTCACCTACGCTGGGACAAGCTGGGAACTGGGAGGCGCATTAAGGAGGAGTCATAAAATAGCAGTTGTGGCTATTATTGATCCAGGTGAGAGTAGTATAATGTCCCTTGCCGGTGGTGCCAATGTCTAAGAGTAGGGGTCGAATCATACTAACTGATGATGAGTTAAGGTACGCGGCGCTCTTCGAAAGCGTCACTGGGATAACGCCTAGGGATGCAATATATGATCCTGAATTCAATAGGATAATATTCATTGTTGATAAGAATTTCGCACCATTAGCCGTTGGTAAGGGAGGTATAAATGTTAAGAAGCTTAAGAATCTACTCGGTAAGGATGTTGAAATAGTTGAGTACGGTGATGACCCCGAGGAATTACTAAGGAATGCACTCTACCCAGCTAAGGTGGTGAACATAACCATTAATAAGCTTCCCAATAATGGTAAAGTAGCCATAATTAGAGTTGAGGAGGGGGAGAAGGGTATAGCATTAGGTAAGTACCATAGGAACCTTAAAAGAGCAGCCCTACTGGCTAAGAGATACTTCGACATTGATAACGTTAAGATACCATAACGCTTATTAAGGCTAACCCAGGGGGCACATTGTGAGTGGTAAAAAGAGCCCATTAGGACTATATGCCGCTAGGAAGCTTAGAAGAAAGAGACAGAAATTCAGGTGGAGTGATATTCAGTATAAGAAGAGAGCGTTAGGCTTTATTAAGAAGTATGACCCACTGGAAGGAGCCCCAATGGCAAGAGGAATAGTACTGGAGAAGGTAGGCGTAGAGGCAAGAAAACCCAACGCAGCAGTGAGGAAGTGCGTAACCCCAGATACATTAATTAATTTAACACCCAGGGTAGCAACTAGGATAATTAACCTCGCGGGTAATTGGCATGAAGTTTCAATAATCCACTTCAATAAGGGTTCTAAGGTAATTGAACCAACTAGGCTCATTGACTTCTTCCACATAGAGCCCGAGGAGTTTAGAGAGGATGGTGTGTATGAGTTGAGGACACTCTACGGTAGGAGAATAATAGCGAGTGGTGATCACCCAATATACACTGGGAGAGGCATATTACCCCTTAAGGAGGTTAAGCCAGGTGATTACGTAGCCGTATACCCAAGGGAGCCCATTGAGGCTTACACGCTTAATGATGATAGAGTAATACTAACTGAGGATGACATAAGAAGGGAGGCTCCACCAAACGCCAAGGTTGATCAAATTATTAATAGGCTTAAGGAGTTAGGACTGATACCACTTAAGTATAGTAATAGTAATATTTATAGGATTGCACGATTAGTCGGCCATCTATTTGGGGATGGGTCACTAAGCTACGTTAAGAGTGGCAATGGTTATGAGGGTAAAGTGGCATTCAGTGGAAATCCCAGTGACCTTGAGGACATTATAAATGATTTAATTGAATTAGGATTTAAACCATCAAAGATTAGGGAGTACCACGGCGAAAGCATTGTTACCTGGAGTAATGGATTAATGAATGTAATTAGCGGTAAGTCAAATGTTGCCTTCGTCACCTCAATAACGTTATTCACGCTACTTAAGGCATTGGGGATTCCCGTTGGTGATAAGGCACTGCAGGCATATAGAGTGCCTGAGTGGGTAATGGAGGCTCCATTGGACGTTAAGGCGGAGTTTTTAGCCGCGTACTTCGGTAGTGAGTTAGAGAGACCGCGGGTTGAGAATAACGGTAGAACATTCCAACCACCAACACTGGTAATACACAAGGCTGAGAACCTGGCTGGGAATGGTATTGAATTCCTAAACGATATTAGGAAACTACTTAGTGAATTCGGTATAGAGACAACACCCGTGAGCGTTAGCAGTGGCGTCATTAGGAAGAATGGCATTAGGACCGTTAGGTTGAGGTTTTCAATAATTAGTAACACTAATAACTTACTAAGGTTCTTTGGAAGGATAGGCTATGCGTACAATAAGGAACATGACTCACTGGCGGTATTAGCGTATGAGTATCTACGTAGAAAGGTTTTGCTTTGGCAGCATTACGCTGATGCTTATGAATTAACGAGGAAATTAATGAGCGAAGGCTACGACGGACCCAGTATAGTTAAGGCCCTTAGGAGCGCCGGGTATAGGGTTAGTAGGGCCACGGTGTATAAGTGGTTAAAGGGTGTTAAGAATACTAAGTACATAGGTAGAACAGCCAGAATACCATCATTCAGTGATTGGATTATTAAGGCCACACTAGGGCTGGGGAACTCGGGGCTGGTTTGGGATGTGGTCACTGAAGTTAAGCCCATTGAGTGGAATGATAGGCTTTGGGATGTGACCACTGAAAGCTCATACCATAACTTCATTGCAAACGGCCTGGTAACCGGCAACTGTGTCAGGGTCCAGCTTACGAAGAATGGGAAGGTGGTTACGGCATTCGTGCCGTGGGATGGTGGTTTAAACCTCATTAATGAGCATGATGAGGTGATCATAGAGAGGATCGGTGGCCCAGAGGGTAGGGCTTACGGTGACCTACCTGGCGTGAGGTTTAAGGTAACTAAAGTTAATGGAGTCAGTCTTAAAGCCATACTACTGGGTAAGAAACAGAAACCAGTTAGATAATTAGCCATTAACTTAAGTTACATTATTAATTCACTTAATTTAATAATAATAAGTATAAATGCGGTTTGCAAATGCCTAATTTCCCAGCAGTTAATGGTAGTATCACCTACCCTACTAGTCATTCGTGATCCTATGTTGAACACTATGTATGAATCCTATGAATTGATGGATAACAAATTCATGAAACCCAATGATAACTTCGTTCATGTGCCACAACAAACTCCTAGGATCAATGCAAGGATTAGGCGATCGTTGAGCGGGAACTACGTGGGTTTAGAAGAGGTAGCTTGATCCGCCTAGTTACTCCATGGATAAGTTATTCATGGATTACTTGGCCGGCGCATCATAAGCCTCTACACTATTGCCGTTAAAGGTGAGGTGCCACAACATAAGGGCACTGTATGAGCCAGGGATAAAGAGTATGATCAGCCTCAACATTAGGAGGTAGATTTAAGAAAAATAGGTAAATTACGCCTTAACTTACCCTAGCACACTTAACCTAATATTACCCAACGTAAAAATTCAACCTCACTGATACAGTACCATAAAGCCTAGCGAATCCAGTGGGTAAGATGTATGGTAGGAGATTAAGTGAGTTAATAAGGCTCAGAGTACTAGTTGATTAATAAATCAACTCAGTAAAAGGCTAGGTGGTGTAAAGGTTTCCGGAATAATTATCTAGCAAATAATTATAAATGAGTGCAATATGTGTATCTAGGGTTATGAATCCAATAGATGATTATATAAAGAACGAGGTCAAGGAGTTAATGGGGGAATCCGCATTCACATACCTGGCTAAGGCACGTGAGGTAAGTGAGAGGAAGGGCATTAGGGTAATCTCCTTCGGAATTGGGCAGCCGGACTTACCCACATTCCCCAACATAATAAATGCTGCTAAGAGGGCACTGGATGAGGGATTCACCGGCTACACCGAAACACCGGGCATTAAGGAGCTTAGGGAGGCTGTGGCTGATTACCTAAACCATAGGTACCAGGCAAAGGTGCTTCCCGAGGAGGTGATAGTGACGACTGGTACAAAGACAGCCATATTCCTAGCCCTGTCAGCCTATGTGAGGCCAGGCGATGAGGTGATAATACCGGATCCCTCATACCCAGCATATGCGGAGATAACGAAGTTCAACGGTGGGAAGCCCATTTATGTACCCCTAAAATTCAGCGTGGAGGATGGGTTTAGACTTGATGTTGAGGGTATTGAGGGGGCTTTGACTGATAAGACCAGGGCAGTGGTTATCAATAACCCGCATAACCCCACGGGTACTGTATTCGACGCTAGGGATGTGATGAAGGTTTTGGATATAGCGAAGGATCATAGGTTATTGGTAATTGTTGATGAGATATACGATAACTTCGTGTACGAGGATACCGTATTTAAGGGTATCCTCGAACTTGAGCCCGAGTGGAGGAAGTACATAATCTATACCAATGGCTTTAGTAAGACGTTCTCCATGACCGGTTGGAGGCTCGGTTACCTAGTCACTAGTAGGGATGTGGTTAAGTACCTGGAGAGGTTAGCTACAAACGTTTACAGCTGCCCACCATCCATAGCCCAGTGGGCGGGTGTGGAGGCCCTGAGGAGTGGGATGTCGTGGCGTGAAAGTAGGAGGATGGTTGAGTTATTCAGGAGGCGTAGGGATGTTATGTATGAGGAGTTAAGGAAAATACCCGGTATCGAGGTGTGGAGGGGTAATGGGGCATTTTACATGTATCCCAGGGTAGCCCCACTGCTTAATAAGCTGAGTATGGACGTAGAATCCTTCACAAACTGGCTCCTTGAGGACCACGGCGTGGTGGTACTACCAGGTACTGCATTCTCTGAAACACGTATGGGTAGGGAGTTTGTGAGATTTAGTTATGCACTGGATGAGGGAGACATAAGGGAGGGTGTAAGGAGAATCCTCAATGCGGTAATGCAGAGGCTAGGTAAATAAAGTGCTGCGTTGTGGAAATTAACAATATGGAGCATGTATACGTTGATGCGACAATATACGGGGAGGGAACCAAGAACCGTAAAAGCCCTTGTGGATACGGGCGCCACGTACACGGTCATACCCAGGAAACTGGCTGAGGAACTCGGTATAAGGGGTTTGGGAACCTTCATTAATGTACTCGCGGCAAAGGGGTATGTAAGGCTTGAGGAGGCCTTGGTCACCATGGAAATAATGAATGAAAGGAGGAATCAAGTGGTGCTGTTATCGGACAATGCTGACATGGTAATTGTGGGGGTCATAACACTGGAATCCATGGGGTTTATCGCGGATCCAACCACAGGTAAGCTCGAGAGATCAGGGGTCTTCCTACTCTAGCAGGGAAGGGCTTAAATACATGGTGGCTTTACACAGATTTGGTACGCCTAGCAATGGTTCACTAATAAAGGCTGTAAGGTTAGGAGCCAAATACCCAGGATACCATTAAAATTCAAGAAGAACCTAACCCCAAGACGCAGAAACAGCCGAAACTACTATACAAACTGGGCACTAACAGGCAGCATAATAAGTCCCGAGGATGTTGGCTACGCAGGTGCAGTTGGGTGGTTGTGTTGGGGTCTTGGTTCGTGGTTTGCTGTTTTGTGGTTAGTTTTTTAAGTGTTGGTTATTGCCTTGTGTGTGGAGTCTTTGTTGGGTGCCGTTATTGATAAGTCGCTTGAGGCTGTTTTGAGGAAGTTGGAGAAGGGTGAGAGGCTTAAGACTGAGGATTTGGTGGTTTTGGTGTTATCTACGGTGAGGGAGCAAAACAGGAGGATAGATGCGCTTAATGATCAAGTTAATAGGAGGATTGATGAGGTGAGTAAGAGAATTGATATGCTCAATGACCAGGTTAATAGGAGGATTGAGGAGTTGAACAAGAGGATTGATGCGTTAGCGGATCAATTAAATAGGAGGATTGATGAGACCAACAAGAGAATTAATGAGACCAATAAGAGGATTGACTCATTGAGTGAGCAGGTTAATAAGAGAATTGATGAAACGAATAAGAGGATTGATGCCTTGAGTGATCAAATAGGTAGGAGGTTTGAGGAGTTGAATATGAGGATTGATGGTGTGTATAATGTGCTTGGTAATATTCAGAGGACCCTTGTTGATATGAGTAAGATTCTCATGGATCTTCAGAAAGTCATGCTTAGTATTCAGGCTTCTATATCGTCTCAATCGCAGAGGCAAACCCACTAACGCCCAGGGAACCCATTATATCCCCAACCACGTGAGTACTAGGCTTCAGGAAAGCTAAAGCGAAGACCAACCTATCGAAACTCCTCCTCACGGGATCCTCTATAAGGCTCTGCCAATGGGGGATCACTGAACTCATTATAAGCCATATATCAGTAAACCCAACCTCCCCTCAATATACCTAGCCATGGAGGATATGCACTCCCCATAGGAACCCCTCCTGGAACCATGACCAACAATGATCACCGCAACATTACTCATTAACATATGATCAACATCCAATTAATAAGCATTACGAAACCAAAAACCACAACAACGAACCAGAAACACCCAAGGACCCACGCATGATCATTTAATGGTTCTGAAAAATTAGGGGATAATAATAGACATGCAAATTATCATTAAAATAACTAGACAGGATAAAGCCGTAGTCAGGAAGTACGTGGAAAATAATGACACCAATTAGTAATGAAACTCCGGAGTAAAATATACCACTGACAGTAAAATCTAGAGGAAACATCCATGCTACCCAATGCATGTCTATGCTAAGTAAGCTGGAATTTAAGATGGATGACCACATACAGCGCAATCATCACCATTGAGTACAATGCACCTAGGGCCTCAGTATATTTACCCCCTGTATTTAGTTCCTCCTCGCATTGAACTTATACTCTATTCCCCTTACCGTTTCTAGGATCCATTGCTTTTGAAACTCTTCGAAAGTCACGCACCCCGTGTCCCTGCATCCCATAACATTGGAATCCATGGAGATTCATCACAGACCCAGTGGTAGTGGCCGTGAGGCTTGCCAAGGGTGGGTTCAGGACCCCGGATACCTTAATTAATTTAACCCACTAAGGTTAATGAAGTTAACCTTAAAGCCATACTACTGGGTGAGAAGCAGAAACTATGGGTGTTTAGTGGGTTCGCGTGTTTTATGCTGCTTGTTGAGTTTTGTGGGAATGTTTAAAAGTAGGATAATTATCCTAATTCCGTGACCCTAATGACGAATGATCACTGGGGTGAAGCACACACCGTCGCATTCACGGTGTTTAGCCTAAGCACCACGATTGAAGCCTACATATACTCAATCTCATATCTAGCCACTGGCTGGGTGGTTACACCAAGGTACTTAACAGCATTATTAACGGTTTGGCCACCACTATGGTTACTAATCGGCGGCGCCGTGGCTGGTCCCCTCTCTGATGCGCTTGGTAGGAGGAGGGTACTTTACTTAACCCTACTAATGTATGTCGTCGGTGCCGTTGGCTTAATGATTAGTCAAGGGTATGTGATGCTTCTAATATTCCTAAGCCTACTACTGGTAGCCACTGGTGGTGAGTATAATACAGTTATGACTGCTGCCCATGAGTACTTCCCAAGTAGGCTTAGGGGTAGGTTAGTTTTCCTAATACTTAACTTCACTAATCTAGGTGGCGTATTGGCTGCAGCATTAACGCTACTTAACGTTAACCCGATGATGCAGAGGGTGGCGTTGGGGGCTACGTTAATAATCATACTACCTCTACTGTATGCGCTTAGGCGAATGCTCCCTGAATCCGTACTGTGGCTGGAGGCTGTTGGTAAGGTTAATGAAGTAAACACCATTGATTCACCCCATGAGTATACTGTGAGGATTAGGTTGCCTCCAACGTGGTTAAGGGTAATGGTGGGTGGGTTAATTGGATGGGCTTATACGGCTGGGTTCAGTTTACTGGCGTTAACCCTTGGACCATACTTCCTACCAAGCTTAACCAATTGGTTGATTCTCGTGTTTTCCACAGCGGCATTAGTGTCAGGGGTGGTGATAGGTTTATTGGCTGATTCAGTGAGTAGGAGAGTGATGCTTGCTGCCTCGTCACTGGGGTCAACACTCATTACCTTAATACTGGCGTTCACCACAAATACATGGATGCGTAACCTAGGCGTGTTCTGGGGCTTATTCACAGTATTCTCAATACTAATTAACGCATACTTCCTAACCGAGGACACGCTTAAATCAGAGTACTGGAGGGTGATTAGGAGGGGAACCTACACTGCATTGGTTAGGGTTATTTCACTGGGTGGCTCAATCCCAGTGTTATTCGCCTCAGCCTACATACCGATGAAACTATACCTACTTGTCGACTCAATAATACTGGGGGTTGGGGCTGCTGCAAGCATAGTCTGGTACATTGTGGGTGTGGAAACAGGTAAGGGTATAAGCGTGAGGGCTTGGGGTCTTGAGGATGCTTGATTTACTAGTGGTCTCAGACTGCGTCCTAGACATTTACTACAGGGTTAAGAGACTCCCCATAAAGGCATACGACATAGTGGTTACTAATGAACCAGTACTCTCACCTGGAGGCGCATGTAGTGTTGCTGTTGTAGCCAGTAAACTTGGCTTAAGGGTGGCTGTTGTTGATAAACTTGGTGATGACCCATTCTCAGTAATCCTCATTAACATGCTTGAGAAGGCCAATGTATACACAGGCTTTATAAAACGTATGAACGGCTCCTACACAACAGTCTCAAATAACATAATTGATGAATTAGGTAGATACGCCTTCCTAGGCTACCTAGGTGCCGGAGCCCATTTAACGCCCAGTGATATTGATGAGCAGGTGGTAAAGTCCTTTAAGGCAGTGTTCATAAGCGGCTTCAACATAGCGTACTCCAGTGATGTTAAGGAAGCTGTTATTAAAGTCATTAAGACTAGCGTTAATAATGGGGTAATGGTGTTCCTGGACCCAGGCCCCGCGGCTGGGTTTGTTAAGGAGTTGGTTACATTGATTAAGCCACCGGGGGCGGTCTTACTTAATAGTGATGAGGCTAAGGCCCTCTATGGGTTAAGCCTTAAGGATACCATTAAGGTAATGAGGAGGAGCGGGGGGAGCTTCATCATTAAGCTGGGCAGTAAGGGGGCCTTACTGGTTAATAATAATGTTAAACACTGCCCCACACGAGTGGTGAAGAGGGTGCTAACAACTATTGGAGCTGGTGACGCCTTTGATGCAGCATACATTACTGGGTTACTAAGGGGGCTTAGTGGCTATGAGGCGTGTAGGTTAGCTAACCATGTGGCCTCCTTAAGGTTAAACGTATTGAGCACCATGGATATGCCTGATATGAGGGGCCTCATTGAGCAATGGATTAAGGGATCCAGTGCGGATTAATCAGTGGTGAGGGCGTCGTCAATCATGGTGTAGACTAGGTAAAGTATTATTGATAAGGCGAGTACGTAATCCAGGATTAATGATGAGGATACAGCAACCATACCACCCACTGAGGTTGGCCTAGTACCCATTGTGAACAGGGAGAGTAACGCTAAGCCCTCCACCAGTGACGCCGTGACCGCGAATATTGAGTGCTCAGTACCCTTCACTATTGACCTAACCCCAGCAGCTGCAATAGCAACCACAACCAGTATTAAACCGGTTAATGATATTGAGTAACCGAGCAGGCTTAGTAGGCTGTATAGGATAAGCAGCATTAATACGTCAACAGTAATATTCAGTAGAACAGACCTAACCCTACCTGGCATACTCAACACCAAGAGTTATGTTGAATAAACCTAGGCCAAGCGTTACATTACTTAGTAATTGAGTTGAATTAATAATGAGGCATCCATACTGCCCCGGGTTAATTAAAGCCTCACTGGAGCCAGCCATTAATGTTACCTCCAGTGGCGTCTTATTGCTTACGCACACCTTAGTACTGTATATGTTACCTACCTGGGAGACTGTTAAGGTTAGGTTCTTCACTATAACCATTATTGAGAGAATTACGGTTAATACCTCAATGACCAGTATTAGCATTATGAACGCCTCAATGACCTTGCCCAACATAGGTTTGAACACCCCTAGCCATTATCATTGAACCAACCCACGCTATTATCACTATGAACACTGACTTATAGGTTACGTAGCCTATTAGATTAAGTACACCGCTAATGCTTGTGCTTGAGCCAAGGTACCTTGTTAATGGTGAAGCATTAACGTACTCTAGGTAAGCCAACACCACCGCAATTATCATTAGGATTAAGCCAATTACAATTAAAGCTAAGGCTAACCCACTCCCCCTACGCCTAGGGGGTTGTTGATAAGGGTAATTGTAGGGTGGTTGCATTGAATTAAGTTGACGTGGGGTGTTAAAAGGGTATCGTGAATTTAAACCATAGATACTTGTTCATTAAGCCGTTAGGTTTATAAGAGGTGCATTAATTAAGCTTCATGACTGCCTTCATATTCATTACAGGCGGTGTAATGAGCAGTGTGGGTAAGGGCATAGCCACAGCATCCATAGCTAAGATCCTCCAGGCTAGGGGGCTTTCAGTAACGGCGATTAAGGTGGATCCGTACTTAAACGTTGATGCTGGTACAATGAATCCTTACCAACATGGTGAAGTCTACGTCACCGCTGATGGTGGTGAAACGGACCTGGACCTGGGTCATTATGAGAGGTTTCTCGACGTTGAATTATCCAAGAGCCACAACATAACCTCTGGTCAAGTTTACTTAAGTGTGATTGATGGTGAACGAAGGGGAGTTTACCTTGGGCAAACGGTTCAATTAATACCGCATGTGACGAATGAGATTAAGGCTAGGATTAGGGCTATTGCCAAGGAGGGTTGGGATGCCGTGGTTATTGAGATTGGGGGAACTGTTGGTGATTACGAGAGTCTACCATTCCTTGAAGCCGCCAGGCAGATGAGGCTTGAGGAGAATGGTAACGTGGTGTTTGTTCACGTAGCCCCAGTGCCAATCCTAGACGTAACTGATGAATTCAAAACTAAGCCACTGCAGCACAGTGTCATGGAGCTTAGGAGGGTTGGTATTCAACCTGACATAATAATAATAAGGTCCACTAGACCAATAACCAATGATGTTAAGGCCAAGGTATCCTTATTCACCAATGTGCCTCAAAACCTAATATTCAACTCCTTTAACGTCGACACAATATACAGGGTACCGTTAATCCTTGATGAACAGGGATTAGGCAGAATGCTTACTGAGTTACTTAAGGTTAAGGTGAATGAACCCAAGTGGGATGATTGGGTTAACCTAGTGAACTCAATGGTTAACGCCACTGATGAGGTTAAGGTAACACTCTGCGGTAAGTACGTTAAACTAAGGGACGCCTACATAAGTATTGTGGAGGCTATTAGGCATGCGGCCGCTTGGCTGAGGGTTAAGCCTAGGATTATTTGGTGTGATTCAGAGGAGGTGGAGAAGGATCCCGACTTACTACCTAAAATGAATACTGACGCCTACATAATACTACCCGGCTTCGGAGCAAGGGGTGTTGAGGGTAAGATAATGGCCATTAGGTATGCTAGGGAGAATAACATACCCCTACTGGGCATATGCTACGGCATGCAGCTCTCAGTGGTTGAGTACGCTAGGGATGTTCTAGGCCTTAAGGACGCCCACACCACCGAGGTTAACCCAAACACCACCCACCCAGTGATAGACATAACCCCAGAGGAGAAGAGCATTAACAAACTAGGGGGCACTATGATACTTGGTGATAGGGAAATAAGTATTACCGAGGGGAGTATTCTTCATGGAATCTATGGTTCATTAAGGATTAGGGAAAGGCATAGACATAGGTATGAGGTTAACCCAGCCTACTTTAAGCAGCTTCAGGAGGCAGGCTTAGTCTTCTCAGCCATGAGGATTGATGTACCTAGAGTGGAGGCTATTGAACTACATAACCACTACTTCTTCATAGCAACCCAATTCCACCCCGAATTCAGAAGCAGGTTAACTAGACCACACCCATTATTCACCGCCCTACTAAAAGCCGCATTAGCAAGGAAAATGGGCCTTGAATCACCATACACCGGTGTTAAACCATAACCAAAACACATCCTAATTCCTTTACTTTCAATCCCTTATTCTTTCTCTTTCTAATCCCTTTTGGGATTTACATGCAAATTCCGAATCAGAAGCAAACATTAAAGAAAATACTAATCTTTCTAATCCCTTTTGGGATTTACAAGCTCAGGAAACCAGCCACGATTCAAGAACTCATTTTACTCTTTCTAATCCCTTTTGGGATTTACTGATTCATTAGCTTTTTTAGGGTTTTTAAGTTTTACTCCATGGTTTGCTTTGTTTACCATCAGCACAACCATTCCACCATCCCACACCCCCACATCACTGTGCTAATGGTGTAATGAAGCCCCTCAATGGTTGTGCTAATTGAAAGAAATGAAGAATGAAAATGAAACTGTGCCGATGAAAATATATAGACTATATAGTGGATGTGCTTTGGATTAAGAGGTGGGGGGTTCATTATTTTAGTGCGTTTGTTGATTATGGTTGAGGTAAAAATCTAGAGGGATGAAGGTTATTTTAAGTGGTCATTAAGGCTTTTCTTCAATAACTGGGTTTCTTAAAATACCTATGCCCTCGACCTCGGCTTCGACTAAGTCACCATGCTTTAGGAACTTGCCCTTGGGGAATCCAACACCAGATGGGGTGCCTGTGGATATGTAGTCGCCTGGTTTAAGTGTTATGCCTTGGGTTGCCCAGTGTATTAAGTCAGGTATCTTGAATATTAAATCCCTTGTATTACCATCCTGCTCCACTGATCCATTAACCCTGAGCGTTAACCTTAGATTATGTGGGTCATTTATCTCATCCTTAGTCACAATGTATGGGCCCACTGGCATTGCCCCATCCATGGATTTACCGTGTATCCAATCCATACCGAATTGATCCATTGAGGGGAATTGCCAATCCCTCATGGAGACGTCGTTAGTTACCACGTAGCCGAAAACGTGGTTGAAGGCATCCTTAACATCAATGTACTTACCCCTCCTACCTATCACGACACCAAGTTCCACCTCCCAATCCATCTTATTGGAGGCCTTAGGCTTAACTATGGGTTGTCCATTACCGATTAAGGCGTTACGGAACTTCGGGAAGAAGTATGGCCTCTCAGGGGGTTTAGTGCTACTTTCCTCGCCGTGAGCCCTGTAATTAACTGCAACGCACAGGATCTTCTCAGGGTCAGTGACTGGGGGGAGCCAGTTGATTGATGATGGGTTAAGCAGTAAATCCTCTCTACTTGACTTAAGGGTCTTATTAATTAAATCATTAACAATGCTTAATGCTGGTTCACCATTCTCAATTAGCTTCCTCATGGAGTAGAGGAAGTCTGGGGCTGATTCAGCCTCATAAATTGTGACGTATGCTTTAGGTAAATCAACAACACCCCTACCAGTGTATGCCCCAACCCTAACTACGCCGCCCTGTTCGAAGGTTAATAGTCTCATAGTTAGGCTTAGTTACCTGGATAAATAAGTATTAACCATACTTTAATTTGAATAATAGTTAAATACGGTTAAGTGCATTGCTTAACCGCATGATAAACCCATTGACCGCGGTGGTTATTGTAGTAACCGTATTGATGATTTACCCAATACTAATACTCATTTATGATATTCATAATTACTTAGCCTACAGGAGGAGGGGGATTAGGGATGAGGCGGTGGAGTGCATTAATGGGCTTGGAGCCTTAAGTATAATAATACCCACGTGGCATGAATCAATGGATGCCGTTGTGGATGCTGTTAAAAGGGCGTTGGGCTTTAATTGGCCTGGTCCAATTGAAGTAATAGTGGTTTCGGATGATGATGAGGATTACGTTAATGAACTTAAACGTAGGGTTACTGGCCTTGGGGATAACGTTAAGGTACTTAGGAGGATTAATAAGAATGCGGGTAAGGCAGGGGCTATTGATTACGGGTTTAGGCACTCCAGGGGTGATTACGTGTTAACCATGGATGTTGACTCACTCATAGACTCAAACTTCCCCCTTAAGGCCTGCGGCTTAATGACTAAGAGTAATGCGGCTGCTGTGGCTGGTAGATGGTTTGGTTATAATACTGATACACTAATCTCCGAAGCCGTCACGGCATCAATGAACCTAGCCGTAGACACTATACAGGGTGGTAGGAGGGCGAGGGGTTTACCTGCCTTAGTGGTTGGGACGGGTACGATGTTTAAGGCTAGTGCGCTCAGGGAGGTGGATGGGTGGAGTGGTAGTGGGCCTCAGGATGATATATATATCTGGCTTAAGTTAATATCAAGGGGTTTCGATGTAGGTTTCATTGATGGTAAGGTTGTTGGTGTTGAGAACCCGAGGACGTACAGTGTCTTTAAGTTTCAACAAAGTAAGTGGGCTTATGGTGTTGCTGATGCATTAAGGAGAATGATTAGAAGACTCATGAGTAGTGGTGTTAGTGCCAGGGTTAAGTTTGATGCCTTACTATTACTAACCCAATACGTAACTCCTGCATTATTCATTTTAAGTAGCCTAATTATTGGGGTTACTTCAATACTCCTGGGGGGTTTCATAGGCTTAGCCACACTACCCCTACTCACCCTATATGGTGCACTCGCCTTAGCCTACGGCTACATACCATTAAGAACAGGGAACGGGGGGTTGACGCCTTACTCTGCGGGTAGGTCGTCAGCCATGGTTATGGCTATGAGTCTGCAGGTTCTTTACTCATACATTAAGGGTTCCCTGGGACTAAGCTTTAAGGGGTGGGATGTTACACCTAAGGGTGGGTTAACGGTGATTAAGGCTTTACCCATTGAAACAATAATGATGATGACCTTCACGGTGCTACTAATCCTTAACCTAATCCACGGTTACTTATCATCATCACTATGGGTGGCTGTGGGTGATGCATCATACATATACGTTCACTACAGGTTCGCCAGGGAGATTCTTTAATTCACCTAGAGGAAAGCATTTAAGCACCTTTAACTTAAGCCTGCGTGTCGGATAAATTCAATGATGTTGTGGCGGAGTCAGGCTTCTACTGGCCTAGCTTCGACGTATATAGGGGTAAGGTTGAGGCCGGTGGATTCTACGACTATGGGTTGCTCGGCGTCTTATTGAAGAGGAACATTATTGAGAAGTGGAGGAGAATGTTCATACTACCTTACTTGGAATTCACATACGAGGTTGAAACCCCAGTGATAATGCCCAGTATAGTCTTTGAGGCAAGCGGCCATGTTGAACACTTCACCGATTACCTAGTAACCTGCAGTAAGTGTGGGCGTAAGTATAGGGCTGATCACCTAGTGGAGGAGGAGCTTGGTAAGAGGGGGATTAAGGTTAAGACGGAGGGGCTTAATGAAGTGGAGTTAACGGGCTTAATAAGGAGGAATAACATAAGGTGCCCTGCCTGTGGAGGTGAGTTGAGTGATGTTCAGAAGTTTAACCTACTCTTCAAAACCACCATAGGGCCGTATAGTGAGAACGTGGGTTACCTAAGGCCTGAGACTGCTCAAGGAATGTTCGTTAACTTCAATAGGATATACAGGATAATGGGGAAGTTACCCATGGCTATAGCCCAGGTTGGTAAGGTTGGTAGGAATGAGATTTCACCAAGGCAGGGGTTGGTTAGGCTTAGGGAGTTTTCCCAAATGGAGATTGAGCTATTCTTTGATCCGCAGGATTCATCATGCCCATACATTAATGATGTCAATGACGTTAAGTTAAGGCTACTCACAGAGGAGGATGTGGCTAAGGGGGTTAATGAACCCAGGGTTGTTTCAGCTGAGGAGGCTGTGAGGATGGGTTACGTGGCTAATGAATGGATGGCCTTCTACATGGCCCTCTCAGTTAAGTTCCTTAAAAGCCTAGGCGTACCCGAGGAGAAGCAAATGTTCATAGCTAAGCTACCTAATGAGAGGGCTCACTACGCCAGGATGGTTTACGACCACGTAGTCTACACTGAACGCTTCGGTTGGCTTGAGGTTAGTGGGCATGCCTATAGGGGGGACTATGACTTAAGTAGGCACTCATCATACAGTGGTCAGGATATTTCAGCGGTTAGGAGGCTTAAGGAGCCTAAGGTTATTGAGGAGCATAGGGTTTACCCTAACCCATCAAGGATAAGGGAGGTTTACGGTAATGAAGCACCCCTAGTCCTCAAGGCCTTAGCCAGTGTTAACCCGGAGGAGTTGGTTAGGGAATTAACCAGTAAGGGTGAGGTGGTTATTAATGGGTTTAAGGTAACTAGGGACATGGTGTTCATTAAGACTGAGTCAAGGAAAGTGAGTACGGAGAACTTCATACCCCACGTTATTGAACCATCATTCGGCATAGATAGGATACTCTACGTTACGCTTGAGAACGCATACGCATTAATTGATGGTAGGATTGTACTTAAGTTACCTAGGGATGTAGCCCCCATTACGGTTGCGGTACTACCAATAGTGAGTAGGGGGGAGTTGATTAAGGTGGCTAAGGACATTAGGATTAACCTAATTAATGAGGGTATCACAGCTGTTTATGATGATGGCGGAACCATAGGGGCTAGGTACGCTAAGTGGGATAGCTTAGGTACACCACTGGCAGTAACCGTGGATGCTGATACGCTTAAGGATAATACGGTTACAGTTAGGGATAGGGATAGTAGGGTTCAGGTTAGGGTTAAGGTTCAGGACCTTGTATCCATTATTAGGGAGCTCCTGAGGGGTAAGTCAATTAATGAGGTTGCTGTTGAAAGGAACCTACAACTCATAGTAAGAAGCCAGTAGACGCTATAGGCATAAATACAAGTACTGAGGAATACTTATAATTCACTGAAGACGCTTAGGCACTGTGGTTAATCTTCAAGTGAGGGAAATAGCGGTAATAGGTAGTGGAACCATGGGTCATGGGATAGCTGAGGTTGCTGCAATAAGCGGCTTCAGTGTTCATTTAAATGATCTAACACTTGATATACTTCAGAGGGCACTTAATAACATAAGGTGGAGCCTAGATAACCTTCATAGGAAGGGGCAGTTAAAGGAGGAGCCTAGTGAAGTAATGTCAAGGATAAGTGTAACCACATCACTTGAGGATGCAGTGAAGAATGCCGACTTCATTATTGAGGCTGTCTTTGAAGACTTCAACGTTAAGAGCAGCATCTTCAGGAGGATTAGTGAATACGCTCCACCTCATGCAATACTGGCCAGTAATACATCATCAATACCAATAAGTGAATTAGCCTCAGTGACTAATAGACCTGATAAAGTCATTGGAATGCACTTCTTCAACCCACCAGTATTAATGAAACTAATTGAGGTTGTTAGAGGTGATAGGACTAGTGATGAGACAGTTAACGTAACCGTTGAACTGGGTAGGAGGCTTGGTAAGGAGCCTGTTGTGGTTAATAAGGATGTACCAGGCTTCATATCCAATAGAGTATTCATGAGGCTTATTGAGGCAGCTTGCCTAATGGTTACTGGTAATGAGGCAACCATTGAGGCTATTGATAGTGCAGCCAGGTTTAAGCTGGGGTTACCGATGGGTGTCTTTGAGTTAATCGACTTCGTAGGCATTGACGTGGTTAACTCAATACTGAAGGCCATGGTTAACAGGGGCTTCAGGTTCAGTGGCTGTGGGTTAATTGATGAGAGGGTTAAGGAGGGTAAGCTTGGGTTAAAGACTGGGGAGGGCTTTTACAAGTACCCTGAGGTCGGGAAGTATAGTAGAGTTAATGTACCTAAGGAGGCTGGGGAGGGAGTTAACCCAGTTAGGTTAATTGCCCTGGCTGTTAATGAGGCTGCCTGGTTAATTAGGAGTAATGTGGCGTCCGCGGTTGACGTGGATACGGTGACTAAGCTAGGCTTCGGCTTCCCAAAGGGCCTACTGGAGTACGCCGACTCCTACGGTATCGGAGGCATCATGGTTGAGTTAATTAAGCTTAAGGAGAAGTACGGCACCATTGAAGTGGATCCATTAATAATGCAAATGGTGGCTGAGGGTAATATTGGGGTTAAGGCTGGTTCAGGATTCCACCAGTACGGTGGAGGGGGTTACGAAACCATTAAACTAACCATTGAACCACCAATAGCTTGGATTACCTTAAATAGGCCTGAGAAATTGAATGCAATAAATAGGAAAATGATTAGTGAATTAATGGAAGTAATCAATAGACTGGAAGCTGAACCATTCGATAGGGTTAGGGTTATTGTAATCAGGGGTGCTGGTAAAGCCTTCTCAGCGGGTGCTGACTTAACAATGTTCAGTGAGGAGGAGCCCACTGAGGCTTATTTAACAAGCAGGATGCTTCAGGAATTAACCAATAAACTGGAGACGCTTAATAGGCCTGTAATAGCCATGATCCACGGCTACGCCCTTGGAGGCGGGCTTGAATTAGCGTTAGCCTGTGATCTTAGAATAGCCTCAGAGGATGCTGTGCTCGGGTTACCTGAAGTTACACTAGGCCTAATACCGGGCTCAGGTGGCGCTAAGAGATTGGTTAGGTTAATTGGATTAGGTAAGGCTAAGGAACTAATCCTAACCGGGGCTAGGTTAAATGCAAGGGAGGCTGAGGAACTAGGTATTGTTAATAGGGTTGTACCAATTAGTGAATTAGAGAATGAGACTAAGGCCATTGCACTTAAACTAGCTGAGGAACCACCAATAACCCTCATGGTTGCTAAGGGAATCCTAAACATGACTGGTGAAGGATCATTAGAAGGCGTACTCACAGCTGAATCAATGGGCTTTGGCCTACTATTCTCAACAAAGGACTCAAGGGAGGGGATTAAGGCATTCCTTGAGAAGAGGCAACCCAAGTACCAGGGTAAGTGAGGGCTCTTATAAATTCATATAATGTTAAAAATTATCATAAGTAGTAATTAAAATAATAGAAATATTTAAAAAGAAGAAAGCTAAAGTTATTATTATGGCTATTTTCAGAATACTCAGGGTAAATTTATCAACCGAGACCTTTAATGAGGAGGTTGTTAAAGATGATTTACTGAAATCATTCCTAGGTGGTAGGGGTTTAGCGGCGTACTACGCCTTTAAGGAGATACCAAGGGGCATTGACCCCCTTGACCCCAGTAATAAGCTTTACATTTTCTCAGGCCCACTCAGTGGAGTCGCCACCTTATCCACAAGTAGGGTTAACGTTACCACAAGGTCCGTGTTGAACGGTGTCTACACGCACTCTAATGCCGGCGGCAACTTCTCCTACTGGTTAAGGAGATCTGGTTACGATGGGATAATTATTGAGGGTAAGGCTGAGGAACCAGTCTACCTAGTGGTTAAGAATGGGGAACCATCATTAAAGCCTGCTAAACATATTTGGGGCAAGTGGACTGGCTCAGCCACTAAAATAATCCTAACTGAGAATGGATTCCCACCTGATGAAACTAAGGCCGGTGTAGCCGTAATAGGCCCCGCTGGTGAAAACCTGGTGAAGTTCGCTGGTATCAGGTTCTCAGACTATGAGAGATTCGCAGGACGTGGTGGGGTGGGGGCTGTTATGGGTAGTAAGAGGCTTAAAGGCATACTAGTGTGGGGGACGAGGGATCTGTATAGGGAATTGGTTGATAAGAATGCATTCATGAAGGTTAATAATGAGATTGTGAAGAGACTTGTAACACATGATACAACTAAGGCTCTACACGCCTACGGTACCAATGTCCTCATGAATCTTGTTCAAGCCGTTGGAGGCCTACCCCATTATAATTTCGCAGGTACCGGGTTGATTAAGAATGTTGATGATGTTAGCGGTGAGTTAATTAAGAGTAAGTACGTTGTGGAGACCCACGGTTGCTTCAATTGCCCAATAGCCTGCACTCAAATAACAATGGTTAAGAGCGGCCCATTTAAGGTTCCTGGTGAGAAAATTAAGTACGAGTATGAGAATACCTGGGCACTGGGACCTAACATTGGTTTAACTAATGCTGAGCCTGTCCTTAAGCTTGAGAAGCTTGCCAATGAATTAGGCATGGATACTATAAGCCTAGGCAATACACTGGCTGTTGCAACTGAGTTAAGTAAAATGGGTAAGCTTAAGCTTGATGTGGATTGGAGCGATGCAGCCTCCTACATTGACTTAACCTACAAGATAGCCTACAGGGAGGGTATTGGTGATGAGTTGGCTGAGGGTGATTATAGACTTGCCATGAAGTATAATGCCCCTGAAACCTTCACTGGGGCTAGAGGACAAGGATTACCTGCATATGACCCAAGGGCGCATAAGGGCTTTGCACTTGCTTACTATACGGCAAATAGGGGTGGGGATCATTTAGAGGCCTACACGCCTACATGGGAGATACTTAGTACTGTCTTCGGTAAGCCAGGTAAGGTTGATCCACACGATGACTCACCTGCCGGTATTGATCTTCAAGCTAGGTTGGTTAAGTGGAACCAGGACTTATTCGCAGTGGTTGACTCCTCAATTTTCTGTAAGTTCGAGAACCTCGTACCCAATGTTAACACTGAGCAGGATATAGCTAACCTATATAATGCCGCCTATGGCTGGGATTTAACACCTGATGATGTTTTAACCATTGGTGAACGCATATTTAACATGGAGAGACTCTTCTGGGTTAGGGAGGGGAAGTGGGTTAAGGATGAGTTACCACCTAGGATGAGGGAACCAATACCTGATGGACCTGCTAAGGGTCATACAGCTTCAAGGATGTTTGATGAGGGTATTAAGAAGTACTATGAGTTAAGGGGATGGGTTAATGGTAAGCCCACTAGGGATACATTAAGGAAGCTTGGGCTTAGTGAATTTGAGTACGTACTTTAAACGAAGGGGTTACGCATTAAATTACTGCTAAGTTTTACCTAGTAAGTTACCTCAGTAATCCTGTAGTTTGATTCATAGAGAAGGTCCAATACATCATCCATTAAGCTTACGCTTCCACCCTGGTATATTGCGTGTATTTCACCCATGGCTTGATCAAACGTAATGAACATTACCTTAGATAAGTCGGGTCTTTCACCCTTCTCCGAATTAAGGAAATCAATCATGCTTTCCCTAAACCTAACACCCAGTACTATAAGGCTCCTTACCCCATAGTGTTTACTTATTATTGACTTATAGTGGGGTGTCCAGGGGCATAGGTAGACTACTAGGCTCCTTGAACTATAGGTGAACATGTAGTTGACACCGCAGTATATCTCCTTATCGAAAATGTACTTACCGTACATTGATAATGAATGCTTAATCACCCTAGCCCTAGTGTTCTTAGCCCTAGCTAACCCTAGTCTAAGGCTTCTTAAATCCATTAATGGGTTAACTAGGACTTCATCACCATGAAGCCTAGCCACTTGATTAAGTAAACCACTGGTTAAGGTATCTCTAATACCTTGACCGTAGAAGGCCCTTATGAAGCCTTCAATGGGTTTAAGGTTCCTTGCAATGGTTTCCAGGGTAACCATGTATATTGGGTTATCAATATTACCGTACACTATTGATGATGAATCCAACTGCTGTGGTGGATCCTCCTTGGATAAGTAACCTGCTAGGTATTCAGGTATTACTACTGTTGACTTATCAATCCTCATGAGGAAGCCACCCTTAACGTAATCATTAATGCTTACTTCATAACCAGCCAGGCTTAAGAGTACCCTAAGCCTATCTATGCGTTCACCATTACCAATGTAGTACCAGGTTATTAATATTGGGTTAAGGCTTAGGTTCAAGGAACTTAACCTAGCCTTAATGAGACCCTCAACCCTATACTCCATTTCATCAACTATGGTTCTCCTAACCTTAACCTTGCTGTCGAGGTCTAGGGAATACACTTTAAGGGCCTCATTAAGCATATGGCTCATTCTATCACCATACCTAATACTGAAGTCAAGCTCAAGAGCCTCCCTACTCCTAGCCACTGTACCCTGGTACTTAGCCTCAAGTAACTCCAACTCCTCCATCATCACTTCAGCACGTTAAGTACCTGTAGGTGAATTTATAAGCCTTGTTAATGCTCATGCATTAATTAAGGGCTAGAAAACCAGCCCCTTAACCCTACTCATTATTAACCAACCGTACTCAAACCTACCTAAGCTACCCTTACTGGCGTTAACCTCATTAAACGTTAAGCCATCCGCCTTAACCCTACTTGACTTCAACATTATCGGCACTGGGTCATCGCTATGCGCCTTCAGGGACCACGGGGTTGCATGATCACTGGTAACCAGTATTGAACCATCCCAATTACCCTTAATTAACCTAGCCACGTAGTACTCATCAATATCCTCTATAGCCTTAACCTTACCCTTCAAGTCACCGTCATGACCCGGTTCATCAGGTCCCTTTAAGTGAACGTAGGCTACATCAACCCTCTCCAGAAGCCTCATTGTGGCTTCAAAGCGTTCACTAAGAACCTCATCCTTAGGGGCGTTGTAGAGCTTAACCTCCTCAATATCCATTCCAAGCGCCCTAGCAATACCCCTCTCCACCGGCATCTCAGCCACTGCACCGAATTTAAGCCCATATAGTTGGTTTATTGGTGTTACCTTAGGTAATGAGTCACCGGCATCCCTCATTAGTATTACGTTAGCCTGAAGCAAACCCTTCCTAGCCCTCTCCTTATTTAATGGGTGATCCTTAAGTATGCTTATTACCTTATCAACAAATTCATTAGCTAACCTAGCCGTTAATGAAGACGCCTCATCCTGTGGGTTTAAGGGCCTTATCTGGGCTAACTTATTATCAGGATTCGGTACAGCAACGGATACCTTACCAACCCTAACGTAGGCTGGGTCATTATTGGTAACATCCCCACTGAGGCGCCCTGACTTAACACCAATAATCACCACAGCCCTATGACCAATGGTTGCCATAACCCTAGCATACCCTAAGCCACCCCCGAGTTCAATACCATCCACTGCCTTAGCTAATTCCTGGGCCTCCCAGGATTCAAGACTCCTACCAACCCTCCTATCAAGGATAATCCTTGATTCAGGATTAATGGTGGCGAAATTAGCCCTAAAGGCAACCTCATAACCCTCCTTAACCCTGTAACCAACCCCAAGGGCCTCAAGGGGACCCCTACCTGTATAGTATTTATCTGGGTCGTAACCAAGTATGGATAATACGGCTGCATCACTCTCAGGAGCCTTGCCTACTCCTAATGGGTAGTGTAAGCCTAAGGCTCCTTGAACAGCCAGTGAGTCTAAGTTAGGCTTCTTAGCCATGGATAACGGAGTCTCACCCCTCTCATTAGGCCTATCGGCGGCTCCATCCAGTACCAGGAAAAGCAGCTTCATACCTAGACATGGAGCCTATGCTTTTTAAGCGTTCGCAAATCCACTTAACTAGAATTAAGGGGAAAGGAGCACACCCTTTGAAAGAGTGAGGCGGAATTCACGTTGCCTTAACTTAAAACAGTAAATAGTGAATCAGTGGCTGGAATACAGTATTATTTAATTGCCTTGCTGGGGATGCTGCGAAAAGCATTTTTAGTCAAGTAATCTTAGGCAATTATGGCCACTGAGATTCCGCCAGCGGTTAGGAATGACTTGGATAGGTTAAGGCAGTTGGAGGATCAGCTTCAGGCAGTGCTGCTTAGGAAGCAGCAGTATGAGGGTGAGTTGAGGAATGTGGATAAGGCCCTTAATGAGTTGAATAAGCTTCCACAGGACTCGAAGGTGTATAAGGTTGTGGGAACCTTCCTACTTTCAACCACTAGGGATGAGGCTATACAGGACCTTAACCAGAGGAAGGAGTTACTGGACCTTCATCTTCAATCCCTTGTAAAGCAGGAGAATATGCTTAGGAAGCAGATAAGTGAGTTGGAGAATAAGGTTAAGCAAGTGCTTGCTGCAGGTCAAGGTGGGCAAGTTCAATAGGAGTTAAGCTTAATCAATAGTGATTTAAACACTTGCTTGAAATTACCCATAATTAACTTAAGCTCACTCATTAAAATGAGTCCTAAATTATGAGTAAAGCAATGTAAATCATGTAATGTTGATGCATGGGTTAATTAAAACACCTTAAGTTAATCCTCGGTTGAATCAGGATTGTTTCCAAGTAAGTTTTAAGTATTATTGGTTAATTTGCTTAAGCCTTAACCCCCTCATCCTTAATCGACTTAAACACCCCCTCCCTATAATACCTCTTAGACACCTCCGGTGGTATGTTGGAGAATTCATCATCTGGGAGAATGCTTAAGGCATCCCAGGCTATATCCAGCGTCTGTTCGAAGGTTCTCCTCTCATAGAAGCCCTGGGCTATGAACCTCCTCTCAAACTCATCAGCGAACCTGAGGTACCTCCTTTCACGCCAACTTAAATTACCCTCACCAACCAGTACTGCTAGGTTCCTGACGTCAAGGGCCCTTGAGTATGCTGATATTAATTGGTTAGCCACGTACTTATGATCATCCCTAGTCTTCCCCTCACCCACGGCGTCCTTCATAAGCCTTGATAGGCTCATTAAAACATCGAACGGTGGGTAAATACCCTTACCCCACATTGACCTTGATAGGACTAATTGACCCTCTGTAATGTAGCCTGTTAAGTCTGGTACTGGGTGGGTTATGTCGTCGTGAGGCATTGTTAATATTGGGAATTGAGTAACACTACCCTTCCTACCCCTAGCCCTACCAGCCCTCTCGAATATTGAGGCTAAATCAGTGTACATGTAGCCTGGGTAACCCCTCCTACCGGGTAATTCACCCTTGGCTGATGAAAGCTCCCTAAGTGCCTCAGCGTAATTAAGCATGTCACTTAGAATAACTAACACATGGTAATCCCTTTGCCAAGCCAAGTACTCGGCTATGGTTAAGGCAACCCTAGGCGTGAGTATCCTCTCAGCTATTGGGTCACTGGCCAGGTTCATTACCAGTACCAGCCTCCTCAAGGCACCAGTCCTCCTGAACTCATCAATGAAGAATAAAGCCTCCTCGGTCCTAAGCCCAATGGCCGCGAAGACTATTGCGAACTCCTCCTCACTACCCCTAACCGTGGCTTGTCTAGCAACTTGGGCTGCAAGCATATTATGGGGCAGTCCAGTGCCTGAGAATATGGGTAACTTCTGCCCCCTAACCATGGTGTAGAGTCCATCTATTGCACTAACACCGGTCTCAATGGGTTCCTCCGGGTAATCCCTGGCGTATGGGTTAAGTGGTTCACCGTTAACATCAAGGAAATCCTCCGCGGGAGGCATTGATAATGAATCCCTAGGCACACCCCTACCGCTAATTATCCTACCCAGTAAATCCTCTGATACCGGAAGCCTTAGGGTGGTTCCATAGAATCTAACCGTTGAGCCACTTGCCGGTAAGCCTAATGTGCCCGTTAGGACTTGGGCTATGGCGTAGTCAGGTCCAACCTCTATGACTTGAATAAGCCTGGGTTCACCATCAGGCCCAGTTACAACACCCATTTCACCGTAGGATATCCCCTTAGTCCTCTCAATAACTATTAAAGGCCCCTTAACCTCCCTAACAGTCCTATACTCCTGTATCCCCCTAATCTCAAGAAGCTTGGACATTAATTAAACCGTACAGTGATTAGTTTTTAACTATTAACACAAATACCGGTTAAATGAAGCTTAAGGATGAGTTAAAGAGCGTTATACCTCAGGATTTACTAAACCTAGTACCCTCCGGTTTCGACATAATTGGATCTAGATCCGGGGCAGTGGCCATTATTGAAATACCCAGTGAACTAGAGGATTATAAGTACGAGATAGCTAAGGCGATAATTAGGAATAGTAGGAATGTTAAGGCAGTGTTAAGGAGGATTGGGCCTAGGAGTGGTGAATTTAGGCTATACAATTACGAGAAGTTAATCGGTGACCTCACTGAGGTTATTCACGTTGAATCTGGGGTTAGGTTAATGCTTGATCCAACTAAGGTATTCTTCTCCCCTAGGGATCAGTATGATAGGCTTGATTTAGCATCAAGGGTTAAGGATAATGAGGTAATAGCCTACTTATTCGCTGGGATAGCGCCATACGCATTCATAATACTTAAACATAAACCCACGGTACGCATAATATATGCTGTTGAAATAAACCCTGAGGCCATTAAGTACGCTGAAATCAACGTGAAGCTAAATAAGGCTAGGGGTAAGGTAGTGCCCATTGAGTACGATGCCTCAGCCTTCTGTGAGAGAATGAGGGATAGATTCCATAGAGTAATAATGACCCTACCCCTGGGTGCTCACCAATACCTGCATGATGCAATAGGATGCGTGGCTAATGGAGGTGTGGTGAACTTCTATCACACTGGCCCAGAGGAGAATCCCTTTAAGGACGCTGAGGAGATTGTCATGAGGCACTGCAGTAATGCTAATGTTGACTGCAGGATAATTAATGAGAGGGTTGTCAGGGAGTATGCACCCAGGGTGTATAAGGTTAGGGTTGATTTTGAAGTGAGTAAGGTAAGGAATAATCTAAAACTTAATTAATTTTAATCAAGTTTTCACTCAGACTAAGTATTCATTAAAAACATGCCTACTTAATCACAGGAACCTAGGCATCTCCTCCCCTCCCCTCTGCTGCCCACCCTCCTGTGCGCCACCAATCCTATGCTCAAAGTACAGTCTCAGTATCTCCGGTACCTCACCAGCCGCATCATACTTCTTCAGTAAGTCAAGGTACTGCCCAGTGTGCTCAAGGTCAATCTTTATGAAGTTAACAGCCAGTTCACGCAGCTTAGCCTCAAGTTCCTTCAACATATCCGGCGTCATTATTGAGGTTATGAGGGGGTTGTTTAACCATGACTCAAAGTCCTTAGCGGTACGCTCTATGTAGTATATCATGGCCTGAGCCGAGAGCAGTAAAGTGTACCTATCCTGGCTCTTAACGTAGTCTGCGTACTTCTGTAAATCATCTATTAGTTTCCTTTGGCTTATTAACCAGCCATCAAGTCTATTTATTAATCCCTTTATGTGAGCCTTAACCTGACTCTCCACGCTCATGTTTAACACTGATTCTACTACATAACCGCTATATTTAAACCTTTGCCCCAGCATTATACGCTACTTAACCATAATTAGCGTTTATATAATGTAGTAATTAATCATGCATTAAGTTAAGAACCTAAACCTATAATATTAAATTTATTATAATTAATTCGCAGAATTAACACAACCACTGCCTATGCTGAATAAGCGCCGGCAGCTAACTTAGCTGCATTATAACCTGGTACACCAGTTACCTGTCCACCTGGGTAATTACCGGCACTCCCCTGGAATAGGTTAAGGAACTGGGTCCTGTACCCTGGCCTCCCATTAAGCACATATGGTGTCCTCATTGGTATATGATTAACGTCACCATTAGGTACATTATACGTAACCTCAGCATCCCTGGGTGTTAACTCATCTATTACCAGAGCCTTCTCACGGATGTCAGGCATCATGTCTAGTAATGAGCCTAAGTCACCCATAAACTCTAAAACAACCCCACCCCTAGTTTCATCAAGTATTGATGGTATCACCAATTCCCCAGCATCAGTATCTATTATTGAGTGAGCGTAGGGCCTTAATTCAGGGGGGATTCTTGGGTAATCCTTAAGCACGATATTATACTTCCTCCAACCAGGCCTAGGTATACGCCAACCACTCCCCCTACCCTTAATCCATTGATCAAGCAGTATTGGGCTAACTGAGGAGACAATTACATCACCCTTTAAGACACCTACATTCGTGGCAACGCCAGTCACTATGTCTCCCTTAAACTCTAATCCATTAACCCTAACCCCTAGGCGTATATTAACGCCGATGCTTAAGGCATACTTCAACATTACATCACCCACAGTACCCATACCTCCTTTCACAAAGGACCAGTCAGGTGAGTAGAAGTAGGCTATTAGGTATGCTGGGGAATTCTCCATACCCGGGTACATGAAGGTGTAGTGGAGGTCTGGGGATAAGTATTCACTCAGTACTCTACTGCATGATTCCTCAATAAACTCCTCAACACCAAGCTTAACAGCCTCATCCCTAATCTCACTCACTGAGGGTGGTTCATTAACGAACGTGAACTTACTCTCCATTAACTCCTTGAATTTAAGCAACTTATCCTCGAATTCAGGGAACTTAACTTCACCAGCCTTAACCAACGCCTCAACCCTCTTATCCCTATCCCTCCAGAAGGGTATTAGCCTACCGTCAATGTAAACTACTTGAAATGGATCCTGCCTAATCACGGGTATGTTGAATTTATCCACGAATCGCTTAGGCATTAGACCTAGTACGTATGAAGCCCTACTAACCTTCACACCCATAATGGTTTCAGTATCAGCCATACCACCAACCTTACCCCTAGCCTCAATTAATGTAACATTGAATCCACTCTCCCTAAGCGTTACAGCAGCCATTAACCCATTATGGCCACCACCAATCACTAAGGCGGTCTTAACCATGGTTAATGAACTATGCTGCAATATATAAGAGTATCCTCATGTCCACGGAAGACTTTAATATGCCGCTAATTAAACTGTAATTACCTCATGGTGAATATACTATTAATGCTTTACTCATGTACAGTGGTTGAGAAGCCTTGATTCTTCGTAATATAAGCATTATGCTAAATGTAGTTGGCGGATAAATTTATAATTCTGGGTTATTAGGTTAAGCTAATGAATCTAAGTGACGCCATTAATGCGGTAAATAGGGTAAAGGATATAATAAATAGTCATAATACGTGGAGGAGGAAGGAGACCATAAACCTTATACCAAGTGAAAACGTTATGTCACCCCTGGCTGAGTACTTCTACATAAACGACATGATGGGTAGGTACGCAGAGGGCACTATAGGTAATAGGTATTATCAAGGTGTTAAGTATGTTGATGAAATTGAGGCGTATTTAGTTGATCTCATGTCTAAACTATTCCACGCAAGCTATGTTGATGTAAGGCCTATTTCAGGCACGGTGGCTAACATGGCTGTTTACTTAACGTTAGCTAAGGGTGGTAAGATTGCTGCAGTGCCAAGGCAGTGTGGTGGGCATATTAGTCATGATGAAGTTGGTGCCCCAGGGGCATTTGGGATTAAGGTAATTCACCTACCTTGTGATGAGGAGAACTTCAGCATTAACGTTGACTCAGCGGTAAAGGTCATTAGGGAGGAGAAGCCTCAATTAGTCATACTGGGTGCGTCACTTTACCTATTCCCGCACCCAGTTAAGGAGCTTGCCCAGGTGGCTCATGAGAATGGGGCCTACTTAATGCATGATTCAGCTCACGTACTCGGGTTGATAGCTGGTGGTCAATTCCCCAATTCACTTAATGAGGGTGCAGACTTAATGACATCCTCAACACATAAGACCTTCCCAGGGCCTCAAGGTGGTGTAATATTCACTAATAATGAGTCTATCTTCAAGAACATTCAGAGAGCAGTCTTCCCACAGTTAACATCAAACTACCACCTGCATAGGTACGCCTCCACCGCGATAACGGCTATTGAAATGATGACATTCGGTGAATCCTACGCCTACCAAGTAAGGTTAAATGCGAAGAAACTGGCTGAGGAGTTAAGCAAGTACGGTATACCAGTGGTGGCTGAGGCTAGGGGCTTCACTGAGACTCATCAAGTTGTCTTCGATGCCTCTAAATTCGGTGGTGGAGCTAAGGTTGCTCAACTGCTTGAGGATGGTGGAATAATCGTTAACAAGAATATGCTACCCTGGGATAGGAGCGCAGTGAGGCCTAGTGGCATTAGGATGGGTGTTCAGGAAATGACCAGGGTGGGTATGGGTACTCAGGAAATGGCTGAGATTGCTGCATTCATGAAAGCGATACTGATTGATGGTAAGGAACCAAGCTCAGTTAAGGGTGAGGTTAAGGAGTTTAAGGCCCATTACACTGAGGTTAAGTACGGCTTCAAACTGAGTGACGTAGGCATTAAATGTGATTGCCTACCACTTAATTACTAGTTGCTTTTAAGTTAAGAAATGGTTTATTAAGCCTACTCACCATATGGTTAAGGTGTCTTCAACATTAAGCGTTAGTGAATTAAGGAGACTGGGCGAGGAGGCTCTTAGCGAGATTACTAGGCATGGTCAATTAGTGGTTGAACCAGTCTTCAAGACACTTAACAAGGACTTAGCTAACACGGCTGATAGGGTTAAGGTCTTCTACATGAACTTCATTGATAAGTATAGAAGGGGTAAGATAACCTTCGGGGAGGGTTTGAGGAATTACTTATCCATTGATGGCGTGGAGAACTTGGCTAGGTATCTTACGTTAACCGCATCAATACTTTCATCAATTAGGGTTGTTAGGGTTACTAAGTTCTATGATTCAATAAGTGGTGTTGCTGATTACATGGTTAAGTTCATTAATAATCCTGTTAAGGATAATGGGGTTAAGTTAGCTGAGGAGTTCGTTAAGAATTATGGGGAGGCTGAATTCCGGCAGGTTAATGATGCCGTTAAGAACTATGCCCTAAGCCTAAGGGCAGTTGCAAGGAGGGGTGGTTTAGCTAAGGAGTTCGCAGTCATTAGAAGTTACATTAACCTGGAGAACTTCATAAGGAACTTCATGACCCCCTACTCCACGGCTCATAGGAATAAGAGTGTTAGGATAATGATAAGGTGGATTGCCCATGAATCCGGGGCGCCGTTGGCACTTAAGGTAATGTTGAGGGGTCAGAATAAATTATACATACCCATTGGTGACATGTATACTGCCTCAGCGGTGATAAGGAGTGGGGCTTACCTTGTGCTTATAGATGATAATAGGGTTAAGACACTGTACGTTAATTTAAGTAAGGGTGAGGTTAAGATACCTTATAAGGTGGCTAGGGTTATTGCAGTTAAAACCATTAGGAGGAGCAGTGACCCAATAGCTGCTGAGAAGGGGGCCTATGACATCGGGTTCAACTGCTCAAATAACCAATGTACTGATTGCCCAATAGATGGGTACTGCTTCAAATTCACATCATTCACCATTAACCTTGATTAATGAATAAACTACGGGGTCCACCACTCGAACCCTATTAACTTAAGACTATTCATATGCTTAACAGCCAATACGAAGGTTTTCCTAACCGTATGACTCAACCTAGCCGCCCTGGTAACATCCAGTGCAGTTATGTTGCGTCCAGGGTCAATTAAGTGAACCAGCATTGGTGCATGATCAATACCAGGCCCCTTCTCATAAACTGCGTATAGTGAACCGAATTTTAAACCACTCCTAACCACGTAACCCCTATCCCTAAAGTACTTGTATAATTCGTAAACCAATTCCCCATGCTCATACCTCCCCTCCACAAACTCCTTAAGGGTACCCCTACCCACCACTGAACCATTATCAACAACCTCCAGTAGACCTAATTCAACTAGGTAAAGCGCCTCAAGCGGCGACAGGTGTAGTGGGGAATCCACTGAATCAACTTCCTCAATCTTAATCTTATCCTTACCTAGGAATTTACCGAAGAAGCCAAGCTTATAGAGTGCCCTGGATTCATCAATACTAGGTATAATAACCTTATCACCCTTAAGTACCCCCCTATACTTAGCAATAGTCCTCCCTCTAGCACCCTGAGCCATATAATTCAACTACCACTATAACATTTTATAAACCTATACTTAATCAGCAGCCTTAATTTGGAGTTGAATGGCAAATACTGGCTAGGGACTTTATCGGTTAATTTATTAAAAGGCATCAGTAATGTAGGAAGCATGGTTATTACAGGGGAGGAGCTTAAGGCAATACTTAGGAATTATCCAACAGGGGTCACTATTGTAACCACTGTTAATAATGGGGAATACTATGGATTAACCGTTAACTCATTTACCTCAATTTCCCTTAACCCACCACTGGTTCTAGTGGCGTTGGATAAGAGTGTGGCGTCGCATAAAGCCATTAATGAGTCTGGGGTTTACGCAGTTAATATACTGCCTTACGATATGAGGGATTTAGCCATTAAGTTCGCCACAGCCCCAAGGGAGGAGAGGTTTAAGGGGTTAAGGATCATTACCGCTAAGACTGGTTCACCAATTATTAATGGTTCAATAGCCTACCTAGACTGCAGGGTTGTGGCTAAGTATGATGCCGGTGACCACACTTTATTCATAGGGCAGGTTGAGGACGGCAGGGTACTTAACGCTAAGCCACCGTTAATATACTTGAATAGGAATTACTACACTATTCAATCCCCATAACCCTACATCCACACCAGGTGAAGTAATACTAATTTAAGGCACAATACTTAATTAGCTTAAGTAACGCCTCTACTATGGAGGATTGGTTAAGGGGACTTAGGGCAATTATGGTTAGGAGCCTAAACTACAATAAGTTACCCATACCCGTTGAGAGAAGCGTATGCAGTGAATGGGTTAATGGAGTGAATATTCCTGAATCAGGAGACACATTACTCTACACCTCATGCCTCTACCAACTCGTACCATACATAAACGCATTCACGGGCCTAATGGAGAAGGCGTCGCCTGAATCATTAGGCCCCCTAGTCAGTAGGTTTAGTGGCGCGGTTATCACTATGGCTAGGGTTATTTTAAAGCCACCTAGAAGTGAGATTGATAGGGTTAATGGGATTGTTAAATCCATCGCTAACCTACTCATTAAGAATGGTGTTGAATTCACCTTCATGCCTGATGAACCCTACTCAGGGGCGTTACTATATGAGTTGGGGTTTGAGGATGACTTCAAGGACTACTTCTCATCAATTGTACTTAATTACTTTAAGAGTAAGGGAATTAAGACAGTTATAACCATTGATCCGCACACTCACCATATATTAACGGTAGTGGCCCCTAGATTCTTCGGGGATCTGGGTATTAGGGTTGTGAATTACATGGAGTTAATTAAGGGTGTTGATAAGGCTAAGTTGAGTAGAGTGGTTATTCATGATTCATGCCTATACTCAAGGTACCTCGGTATGAGGGAAACCTACAGGAGATTACTGGAGCAGGCTGGGGTTGAGCATGTTGAGGATCCCTACGTAACAGGGATTTCAACATCAATGTGCTGCGGTGGTCCGGTGGAATCCATTAAACCATCATTATCAAATAAGGTTGCTAGAAACAGGGTTGAATCATTATCCAGGTTGTCAAATAATGTAGTTGTGGCTTGCCCAATATGCTACGCTAACCTATCCAGGAACAGTAACGGTAGGGTTAAGATACTTGACTTAGCTGAGGTACTAAGTGGTGCTCAGTAGCCTAATCCTCAATAACGTTAATACCCCTTGAGCGAGCATACTGCAGTAGCCTACTAATACTACTCCATGACTTAGCCTTAACCAGAACCACGTCACCAAGAACCTCACTGATGAGCCCAAGTTCCCTCACCTTATCTTCAATGAGCCTAAATACCTCAATACCCATAGCCACTGTGAAGAAACCGTCTGGTCCACGTATCTTACGGGCGTTAATTGAGTCAAGCCTTAAACCACGCCTCACTTAACCACCCCCATTTTAATTAAGGCGCTATTAATAATCCTCATAACCTCCACTGCCTTATCAATTAAGTCCAGGTCCTTGGGCATTATGGTGAAGTTCTCGTCACCAACAGCGTACTCCACATTGCATTCAGTGTCTTCACATAGTATTGATATGAATACTGAAAAATCCTCGGTTAACTTAACCATAATAAGCTTCTCTGATCCATAATCCTCAACGGTAACCTGCCCGTAATTCCTAATCTCATTAATTAATTTACCAATAATTTCATTAACATTAATAGGCATCATGATGCTTCCTATCCCAAGAATATAAAGGTTACTCACGCTTGTTTTAAAGGCCTATTAATGAGCTAACTCATGGTTAAGGTCACTTTAGGTAAACTTAAATACTGGTATTACATATTACTAAGTGCTAATGAATCATATTGGCATAATGTTTAACGTGAGGTACCTGGATCCCCTAAGGGATGGTGAATTGGTTATTTCCTTCTATAAGTCATTAAGTAGGCAGTCCATTAGGTCAAGATTCCTATGCATGATGAATGATGTTGAGGAGTGCGTTAAGTCACTATTATCATCGAAACCAATAATATATGGTGTTTACAGTAATGATGAATTAATAGCCGTTGGCGAGGCCTATAGGGTTAATAACGCCTACGAGATAGCCCTAGCTGTTAAGGATGAGTACCAGGGTAGGGGTATTGGTAAGTGGCTTGTGGGTTTAATGCTAAAAGACTTATTCAATAGGGGTGCAGTGAGGGTTTACGCATACATGAGTCTTGATAACATTAAGATGGTTAGGATATCCAAGTACTATGGTGGTAAAGTCTTATTCAATGGTGACTCATATAAGGTTGTTTTCGATTCAGTAAACCTAAGGCTTGAGGGAATTCAGCAACTCAGTAATATCGCCTGAAAGCCTCCTAAGTTCACCCACACTTACACTACCAGTTACTTCAAGTTTAATTAAGTAAGTTAACCCATTAGCCTTAAGTTCAAGGGTTAAGTAAACCTTATCCCTAACTAAATCCACTTCAATTACTGAGGACGAAGCCTTCTCATTACTTTCCCCACTCATAGATACTTTAATATTAATTATCTTACAGTTCAGTGATGAACATGGCCCCTCCTTAATCCTCCTAATCAACTCCTCAGCAACCACAGGGTTACATTAATTCGGACTTATTAGTGTGAGCCCTAAAACCAATGATTAGGCATTCTTCATAAAAGAAAAGCTTATAACCCATTCACTTTGATTCCTAGTCTAGGGCCGGTAGTCTAGCCTGGAAGGATGCCCAGGAGCCTAGCCCTCAGGAAAAGCCTGATCAGATGATGGCAACTCATAACTTTTAATCAATTCTTGAAGTTAAGTGTTTAAGATAATATTCTTAATATGATACCGCAAGGATACTTGCCAAGCTATTATGTTAATGACACTGACTCGCCAACATTTAAATTAACAGCATACGCAATTATAGTATCCTCCATTGGGTTATAGATTCCTGCTTTTTAAGGTGAGTGATGAGTTTTTGAGGAGATGTATACCCTGTGAGAAATTTAGCCTATTCCTTAATGAGAGGAGTGGAATGGAGCTGTTGTAAACTAGCCTAGAAACAAGCAAACCTAGCGAGAAAGGTGGCTTACAAGTAATGATAAACATATGTAGTTGCTGGGACTTGGGGAAATATTCATTACTAATACCACTAATTGTATAAGCATTCTACTCATTTTCACTACCCATTTATTAGTTTCATCGCATTTAATTCTAAATTAACTTATGGTCTCGGTAAATGTATCACACTAGTATTAATGCATTTAAGCCTAGTACTAGGCTTACTGCCTTAACGCTTTCTCATATACCATATACCTACCATAGTACTCATGGAAGCTGCCATCCTCGGTAGACATGGTCTCAAGCCTATTAGGTACCGTGGGTGGACCCACTGAGAACTCACCAAGTCCAATACCCTCACCAAGATACACTTCACTGATAATTGACATTACGTAATCCTCATTGGCCCTGGTGCATAACCAATGCCCCCTAGTGGTGCAGTAATACCCATTACTCCTTTTCAACGCCTCCCTAATTAACCCCCTTGCCTCCTCCCCACGTAACACATTAACCTTACTAGGGTTAGCAACACCAGTGTGCAGTGTGAGTACTTCCTGGAATCCCAGGGACTTAGCTAATCTACGGCTTGCCTCATTCCACTCAGCAATCATTAACATGACGTATCCTGCACCTAGCCTAATAGCCTCATTAATTACGTGTTCCGTCAATGCCCTACCAATTCCCCTCCTTCTGTAATCTGGGTGAACTCTAATGCCCTCAAGCCAAGCAATGCCCGTTTGTAGGGGCACCATATTAACCATACCCACAACCTTATCATCAGTAACAGCCACGTAAACTGAACCATCCTTAATCCACTCGTGAATAACACTAGGTATGTAATCACCCCATTGGTAAGTATTCTTAGTGAAGCTGATTATTTGATCAACATCACTTGAGACAGCTCTCCTAATAATCATTACACGGCGCCACTGATTCAGTGAATTTAAATCTAACACACTTCATGAATTATTCTCACATGGGCATTAAATATTCGTGAACATGCTGTGGATTGATTAATAGTGCATGATGTTCCACAATCCTTTAAACAGTATATTGAGGAATTAGTGAAGAATGGTGGACCGGCCGGGACTTGAACCCGGGATCTCCCGCGTGCAAGGCTTATGCGGAGCCTAGCCCTCAGGATCATTAAGTTTCTGCCTGTTTATTTTTAAGCTTTTCACACTTAAGCCTTAATCAAGTATTCCTGAATCATGCTTAACTATACTTCTCAATTAATTGCTCAAGGCTCAATACCTCATACCTAATCCTCCTACCTGACCCAGCGCTCTCCCTAAGACCCTCAATAATGTCATGGACTAGTAATGCATCGTAGATTGACTGCTCAGGTTTACGGCCTTCGGCTAAAACATCATCTATAAAATGCCTTACAATACCCTTAAAGGACTCCACGTAATCCACTGTCTTACCCATCATGAATGAGCCTGCTTGAAGTGATGCAACCACATCATCAAAGGAGTTAATAGTCACAGTACCCTTAGTCCCAATAACCTTGTCAAGCCACATGAATGGGTATGATGATAAATCATCCGCAGCCCAATTAGCCACAATATTGCCTAAAGCCCCATTCCTATACCTGAAGGTTGCCACAAAGACCTCATCACTCTTAACCTCCCTATAAGTTAACGTACCCCACATTGCCTGGAACTCAATGGGTGGTCCAAGGAGGTAGTTTGAGGTGTATATTGAGTGGTATGATTGAGTGAATAATGCGCCATGATGTCTCCTAGCCACTTCCTCACTTAACCTTTGGGTAACAATGAATAATGCGTAGGTTGGTTCACCAATAGCCCCACTCTCAATGAGTTCCTTAGCCCTCCTAACCTTAGGCCTAAAGACGTAATTATGCACAGGCATTAATACTTTATTAGTCTCAAGGCTTACCTTAGCCATGTCCGCAACCTCCCTGGCACTTAAGGCTAGGGGCTTCTCAACAAGCACATGCTTACCAGCCCTCATAGCCTCCACTGCCTGATCATGATGATGCTCATCGGCACTACATATTATTAAAGCATCAATACCAGGATCATTAATCAACTCCTTGAAGGAGTAGTATGGCCTAGTTCCCCAAGCCTTAGCCACCTCCTCAACCCTATTCCTACTATGACTAAACACACCGGCTAATTCACCATACCTAGTGCTCCTGAGAGCATTATAGTGGTTTAGAGAGACTTCACCAAGTCCAACAATAGCAACCCTAATTCTCCTAACTGAGCTACACATTGATTAAGATAAGGGCCAAGTGTTTAAAACTAATTACGCTAACGCTGTATCGTATATTAATGCATTAATATAACCATGAGTGAACACCCCCTGAATTAATATGAAATAGGTTTAAGGAAAGTTAAAAACAATAAGAATTTGAATCAACATTAACCTAATACCCAGTAGTCTTAACCATACCAGGGCGTCCACTTAACCCAACCGGCCGTATGCTCAAAGGTAGCTCCCACACCTATAATGTAGGCGATAAGCCCAGCTAGTATCAATATTACCATCACTACGTAACCCATGTACCTACCCATGCTCCTACCATTAGTCATGTACACTAGCGGTGACAGTAATGGTGCTAATCCAGTTAAAATGTATAATGCAGCCGCTAACGATGGTTCAGTGGTTAAATGATACTTAATTATATCAACACCATATACTATAGGTATGATGCCTAGGAACGCTAATGGTATTGAGGCTGCGTTTAATGAACCAGCGAAGTATAATGCTAGTCCAACTATTAATGCTGCGACACCGAATAGAGCCCATGGATCCATTAAAACTATATTATATGAACTAGGTAATGGCCATGTAGCTAAACCCCAAATACCGGTGGCTAATGCAAAGGCACCCACACCCATGTAGTAGAAGGATAATGCCTTAATGGTAGCAGGGCACTCAGTGGCGCTTCTTCTTGTAGTAACCTCACTCCTAGCTATAGCCTGCTCACTAGGTGGATCCTCTTCCTTAATCGGCCTTGTGGTTAACCAAACAGTGTAAGCTGTACTAAGTAGTGTTGCCCCCAGTATCATTAGGAATATATCCAGGGGATCCATGAAGAGAGCCATACCTCCTCAACACTAATGTATTTCACTTCACAAATAAAATTTACTAATGTGTAATTTATATCGAACTACAACATTGTATAGGTTTATAAATGCATCTTAATGCATCGTTAATACATTTTGGTATTTCACCTATACTACACTACTTTAATGTATTGCGTTATAATTGCTTAGAGTTAACTTAGTGGATTTACCTTTAACTTAATAATAATTAGATTCAATATAAGTTAACTAAGGGTAGGGCCCGCATTATGTTGAATTATGATTCCCGTAACTCAACACGTAGTACTTCACCTTCTTTTTTCCAACAACCTTAACCATAACAGTGGCTAAACCCCTGCTGGTTAATGAGTCCAGTGCCTTATATACTCCAAGTAGTGATCCCTCACCAATGGTCTTCCACACCCCATAGGCTGTTAATGGAACACCCTTAGGTACCCTTGTTAATATTACATCCTGGAGACCCTGGTTTCTACTAATTCTCCCCACCTTAGTACTGAGGCCAGCCTTAACCTTAGGTGAACCAGATACTACTGCCACTGATTCATGAATTTCCTTGGCTGCCACGTAGGCTGAGGCTGAAATCGGTCTGGCGAAAACTGAGTGCTTGGCTAATTCAACCACTGCGTTAATAGTGTCCTCAGGTTTAACACCCATGAATTTAATACCCAATTCCCTTAATTGATCACCTATTGGGCTTTTAAGTGGACCCACGTGGACGCCTATTATTTTAGGCATATTGCTGATAATGCCTTTATCCTCAAGCTCCATGAAGCCCTTAACTAAAGCAAGGGCTAATGCACCCCTCTCCACGGGTACTGTGACTGCCCTTAAGTCATTAAGCTGCTCAATTAATTCATAGGATATTGTCTTAAAACCCTCAATTAGGAGCGGGTCAAAGTAATCCACTGAAGGGTTCTTAACGCAATTAACGCACACCCTAGTGCTTAACTTAGCCAGTATGAGTAAGTCCCTTGGATCAACATTGGAGTCAACGCTAACAGTAACCTTAGCACCAACCATGGATAAGTATAATGCCAGTGACCTGGTTAAATCCTCCTCGAAGGTTAACTCAACATCACCATTATTACTGACACTGGCTAAGACCGCTGAACCCCTATCATAATACGTACCGGTGGGGTTATTACCCTCGTACTTAATTACTACACCATTAATCCTCCTAATCCTAGTGAAGCCTTCACCAAGGCTAATAAGCCTACTGGGCTTCGGTAACTCATTAATGTACCTCCACACCCCAGGTAGGTTACTCCTATGAAACTTACTGAAATCAACCCTATAAAGTAGTGGTAATCCACACCTTGGGCATACCCCGGGTTCACTACTCCTGTAGCCGCATAGTATGCATGTAAACTCCACGCGGTTACTGTATTGAATTTAGTTATATTAGTATTGCGTCGTAATCATCAACACTTATGGATTAATTATATAATGGGGTAGCATGAGGGGTGGCTGTGGCTTACGTATCCTTCGATATTGATGGTACGTTAGTGGATTCAACCAGTAGGCTTAAGTTATGTTACGTTAACGGCTTCATTGACTGGGATTGCTTCCTAGACTGCAGTAAGCTTCACCTTGACTCACCACTGGTTAACGCCATTGAGTACGCTAATTCACTGGCTAGGAGGAAACTGGGTATACTACTGTTGACTGGGAGACCTGAGAGAATGAGACAATGCACCGTTAAGCAGCTCACCGGCTACGGGTTACTGGGTTTCGTTGACTTAATCATGAGGCCTAACGATAATCATGACCCAGACCCAGTCTATAAGGCTCAGGCCTTAGCTAAAGTACTGAGTAAGTACCCTGTGGTGGTGCATTTCGACGATAACCCGGACACGGTGAGGGCAATTAGGGGTATAGGTGTTGATGCAGTATTAGTGTGAATCAATGAGGTTTTACAGCAGCATGAGGACTTAGGGTTAATTACAGTGCTCATTATGGTTCATAGCGTAAGAGATATTAAAGCATAAGACTTGTTATAAGTGTGTTTAAGCCGTATAACCTTGAACAGGGAAAATTCCTAGTTAGGTTAGCTAGAAGGGCGGTGGAGGAGTTCATAAGAAGTAAGCGTATTATAAAGCCACCTGAGGATACGCCCAGTAGGCTGCTTGAGGATAATTACGGGGTCTTCACAACTATAGAAACCATTAGGGAGGATGGATCAACTGAATTAAGGGGATGCATAGGTTTCCCAAGGGGTAATGTTAATACGGTTAAGGCTACTATAAACAGTGCCCTAGCCGCTGCCTTTGATGACCCAAGGTTTGCGCCACTTGATGTTAATGAACTTGAGTCCGTGATATTTGAAGTAAGTGTATTAAGTCCCCTTGAGGAGGCTAAGTTTAATTCCCCTAAGGAATTAGTTAACTTAGTTAAGGTTGGTGTCCACGGCTTAGTAATAGAGAGGGGGATGTATAGTGGGTTGCTTCTTCCTCAAGTACCCGTTGAGTACTGTTGGGATACAGTAATGTTCCTTGATGAGGCTTGTGAGAAGGCTTACCTAAGGCCTGAGTGCTGGGCTGAGAAGGGTACTAGGGTTTACACCTATGAGGCTCAAATATTTAGGGAAAAGGGGCCTAGGGGGGATGTTTATGAAAGGGATCTTATTGAGGAATTAAAGAAGTGTCACCTTGATGAGGCATAATTACCCACTAGTCTTTTAATTACATTAACGTCAACATTAGATAATGGTTTACTGGACACTATTATGGAGTACAGGGTGTCCTCAACAATGGGGACTACGTAAATACTGACCCCATCCTTAACTATGCTCATGTAGCTTAACTTATCCCTACTCACCATGGTTACGTAATCATTCAATGATTCAAAGGGGTAGTCGCCATCCCTCTCAATCACCTTGTGGCTAACTGCATCAACTAGGGCTAAGGCATCCACATTAACCATATCCCTAACCTCACTTAAGCTTGAGGGAGCATAACTAATCATCATCACTGGGGATTCCTGCTGAGTGAATTGACGTGTTGCTAATTCACTCACCCTCTTATTAATCTCACTGATCATTAACGTTAAGCCCTCTATCCTACTGATTAACTCATTCCTAAGCGAATCCACTGAGGATTGACTGGTTTGTTCATCAACCTGTTGGGTACCCATGCCCTGACCCCCTGGGTTTTGCCGTATATTTATGTTGCTTAAATTACCGGTTGAGGATGATGAATCCTTAACCCCGCCCCTCCTACCCCTTCTAACAGCCAGTAGGATGACTACTAAGGCCACTATTACTACAGCAGCTATCAGTACTATGTTTATTATGCTCATTGTGTGTTAGTTCACTGTATTAAATATAAAAATATTGCCCTACATCCTAATGGGGGTAATGGTTAGGAGGGGTATGAGGAATAGGCACATGATTGATAGGCCTAGGCCAATACTATGAATAACCTTACCGGTTAACATTGATGTAGTTAACGCTGAAGCCAGTAGTATTATTGATGGTACATGGTAATTGAAGGGTGAAGCCAAGGAGGCGTTAACTGCTGTTGCTGAGATTGTGCTATTTATGAATTTAAGGAACTCAATTAACGCAATGTAGTTAATGGGGATTAATAACCCGTAAACCACGTTATCCCTAAACATTACTCTAATTTGAAAAACCAGTGAATCAACCACCCTAGCCGCCCTGGTTACGAAGTATGGTGCACCAATACTGTAGGCTATATCCCTTATCCTCGAGAACTCGCGTTCAATAATTGATGAACCCGTAATCTCCCTTGGATTAGGATTCCACGTTAACTCAAGTATAGGCTCCATGATCTTCCTCTCCAGGTTAGTGATGAGTCTTATGAAGTTGAGGAATTGAGGCATGTATAGTATTGAGAAACCTAGGGAGAAGGCTAATATTGTGTAACCTAGGGAACGCGTACTTAAGTACAATATTAATGCTGATGCAAAGCCAATTACAGTGGGCTTAACGTAGTCATAATCATATAGCTTCAATTGATTAACATGAATAAGGGGTATTAGCATTAATGGAGCTATGACAAGTATTGAATCAGCTAACCCAGCACCTATTAGCATTATCATTAAGGCCTCAAGCATAATTAATGCCGTTGTCAGCATCAGTACGCTTAAATTAACCTCACTACTCATCCTCCTCCAATCCTCAACCATATTACTGAACCTCTGATTAAGGAATTCAAAGTAGGCGTCGTAGCTTATACCGCTTTGCTCATAATGCCTAGCCATTGTTAACAATGCCTTACCACCCTTAGTTAACTCAACATTATCACCAATCAACCTAATAGCCTCCTCATAACCAACCAAGGGTGACATTAAAACCAGTAGAGTTAAGTTGACTAATTCCCTAATTCTCACACCCTAATTACTGAGTATCTTAAATCCACATGCAGGCATGTAGGTTAATGTTTAAAACACCATAACCCTACATTACATTACGCTTATTAATATTGAATACCCATGAGACTTTAAGCGCAATGAATTTACGCATGCATCCTGGTTTAATTCAAGTTAACTTTAATAACATTGATTCAATACTAAGGATTAATGGTGATTTTAATTAGGCTTCACTTAGGAAGCGCCAAGACAGTACTATCCCTATAGCCGAGAACACGACTGCGAATATTGTTAAGTATAGGAAGTCCATGGGTACACTGAATGATGATGCACCCAGTAGTAATCCCCTGGTTACATCATTAACGTACGTTAATGGGTTTATGTAGGCTATTGGTCTAAGCCACCAGGGCATCATCTTTATTGGGTAGAAGGAGTTGCTTGCGAACATTAAGGGCATGTTAAGTAGATTTATTATAGCCATTTGGGACTGCCAATTAGTTGAACGAAGTGCTAGGGTTAGGTACAGTGATGAGAATCCTAGGGAAAGCAGCGTTAATGCAGCGTAGACGCCGACTACGCTTAAGGCGAATTCAAGGGGGGTTAACTTGGTGTTGAACTTCATGCCTAGGAGCACGGCTATTAGCAGCACTATGGTGGCTTGGGCAAGTGACCTTATCACTGAGTTAAGTACCTTACCCATTATTATACTACCCCTAGGCACTGGTGTTGTAAGTAACTTACCCAATACACCCAGTCTCCTATCCCACACTATACTCATTCCACTATTCATTGCTGTGAAGAAGGTTATTTGAGCAACCATTGATGCAGCTAGGAAGGAGAAGTAGTCCGTTGTCCCGAAGGTTGACTTTAAGTAGGCTTGGGCTATTTGATCAATAATCTGCTTAGGTATGTTTAATCCAGGTATGTTAACGCTACCGTTAGTGAATATTGAGGTCATGTTCATTGACTTACCGAAGAATGCTAACCAAACTATTGGCTGAATTAACGTTACTATTAGGACCACTGGCGCCTTATACCACTTCTTAAGTTCCCTATCAGTTAAAGCCCATAGACCATGGAGTGGATTACCCATTCCCCATCACCTCCTGGCAGTACTTATAATCCTCCTCATGGCCATAGCCTCCTCCCTACTACCCCACTCATCCCTTAGACTATGGCCCGTGTACTCCATGAAGACCTCATCCATTGACGGCTCCTTAATAGATATACTCATTACCCTAATCCCAGCCTTACTCAATATATCGAAGATTACAGGCACAGCTCTGCTCCCATCCTTAACCTTAAACCTAACGTAACCCTCAACAACCCTAACATCACTTAAACCATCAACACCTTGAAGCACCTTAACCGCAAGTTCAGGATTACCAGCGACCTGTATCGAAACAACATCACCACCAATACTCTCCTTTAAGTCCCTAGGCGTCCCCATGGCAAGTATCTTACCGTGATCAATTATGGCTATCCTATCACAGTACTGGTCAGCCTCCTCAAGGTAGTGGGTGGTGACGAATATTGTCGTACCCAATTGCTCCTTAAGCTTATAGACATATGACCATATTGCTGCCCTAGTCTGTGCATCAAGACCTAGTGTTGGTTCATCGAGGAACAGTATTTTAGGTGTATTAATTAGACCCATGGCTATCTCAAGCCTTCTCCTCATACCACCGGAGTATGTTTCAACCTTCCTATCCGCTGCGTGGGATAATTCAACTAGGTTAAGTAACTCAGTAGCCCTCTCCTTAGCCTCCTTCTTAGGTATCCCGTAGAGACTAGCTATTAGCATTAGGTTCTCCCAACCTGTTAAATCCTCATCACTAGTGTACTCCTGGGGAACAACACCAATTGATTCCCTTACCTTGGCAGGTTGCTTAACAATATCGTAACCATTCACTAATGCAGTACCTTCAGTGGGCCTAGTCACGGTGGTCAGCATCTTTATGGTGGTTGTCTTACCAGCACCATTGGGGCCTAGGAAACCGAAAACCTCACCGTACTTTACATCGAAGTTAATGTGATCCACGGCTAATATTGGGCCATAACGCTTAGTCAGGTTTATAGCCTTTATGGCTGAATCTGATGACATAGCTACTCGATATCGGTGCTGCAACTCAGCTTATAAACGTTTCTACTCAATTAATGCATGGCAGTTAACCAGCCTCCTTATTCTCAATCCCCCTTGAGCCGAATAGGTTAATATTCCTTATCCTCATCCTAACAGCACTATCAACCCAATGCCAATACATTACCTTAGGCTCATTGAATCTATAGCATAGTAAAGCATCATAACTACCCCTATATAGTGTTGGGAAGTGAATGATACCGAGCCTAGGGTTTATGCTGAAGCCAAGCCTGTGTGATAATTTAATCAACCATCTTGACTGTTCACGTATGATGCCTAGTTCACCCTCCTTATACGCCTCCATTAAACCCCCTAATACTGGTTTAATTTCCATGACTATTGCATTAGCCTCATTAACCGTGAAGACGTGGGTGCCTCTACCCATGACTTAACCTTAACTACGGCTGCATTTAAGCGTAATTAATCTAGGGATTACTGGGTTTATAGAGTTGACTAAAAGTATTAAACCAGTAATTAACATTGCAAGATTAGTGATCATAAGCAACGCTTATTATTCCCAGTCAAGTACCCCCACTTATGCTTAACGTTACTGATAGGATGATAGTGCTGCCTGGGGATTTAATTGGTGGGAGGAGTAATGATTACGTCATAGTTGGGTCAGTGTACTGGGAGGGTGATAAGGCGTACGCCTCAACAGTAGCTATGATTAATATTAAGGGTGACGTGAAGCCAATGGAGGTTCAAGTAATACCACTGAATGGAGCCTATAAGCCGAGGCAGGGGGATATAGTGATAGGCTACGTAATAGATATACTGGTTAACGGGTGGGAGATTGACATTAAGTCCCCGTACTCGGCCTACTTACCCATTAATGAAGCCACATTGAAGCCTGTTGATGTCGTCACCGCAGATTTAAGAAACATACTTAACATAGGTGATATTGTTCTCGCTAAAATAAGCGACTTCAATCTAGCTAAGGATTACCCAGTGACATTAACCATAAAGGAATCTAGGCTAGGTAGGATTGAGGATGGGACTGTTATTGAAATAGACCCAGTTAAAGTACCCAGGGTTATAGGGAAGAGGGGATCTATGGTGAATATGTTTAAGGATGAACTTAACTGCGACGTAACGGTGGGCCAGAATGGTAGGATATGGGTTAGGTGTAGGAATAAACGTGATGAATTATTCGTATCACAGACTATTAAATTCATTGAGAAGGAGAGTCATCAAAGTGGATTAATGGATAAGGTTAAGGCAATAATACAGAATTATAAGTCTACATCAGGGTTACCGTAACATACTCAATAACCATAGGTACGGTGGCTAAGGGTTAAGCACTTAAGTAAGTTTAAATACTATGTTACTCAGCAAGTTACTGAAATGGGTAAGAAGGATTACTGGGTGGTGTGGAGGATTAACATTGATTCAACAGTAAGTAGGAGTAATGGTAGGGTGGTGCCCAGGCAGTTGGCTGTTGATAAGCCTACATTAGAGGAAATAGCTAAGGCAGCCTCAATGCTTGGGCTTAAGTATGAAGCCCACCCTGAGAAGAAGCATCCTAGGCATTGGTTTGAGGAGGATTACGTAGGCTGCATATACGTTTACAAGGTTGATGACTATAGTAGGAGAAGCCTTATTAAGAAACTAGCCCAAATAGTGAAGAGTAGTAGGAGGGGTGGTTAACATTCTTGCAGTATTCATTACCGGCACAGCGGGCTCAGGGAAGTCAACCTTAACCTCAGCCCTAGCCGACTACCTGGAGAATCAGGATAATTACGTCAGTATACTTAACCTAGATCCAGCAGCCGAGTACTTACCCTACACTCCTGACATTGATATTAGGGATTACGTATCGGCTAGGAGCATAATGAGGAAGTATAAACTTGGCCCAAACGCATCATTAATAGCGGCCGTTGACCTAATGGTGACTAGGATTGATGACATTAAACAGCAGATAAGTGACCTGGACCCAACCTACCTAATAGTGGATACACCTGGTCAGCTTGAAATGTTCGCCTTCAGGGATACGGGGCCCTTAATTGTGGATAGGTTATCCATGGATAAGTCCATGGTCCTCTTCGTAATAGACTCAGTGCATGCAAGAACCCCACTTGGCCTTGCCTCAAGCCTACTCCTATCACTATCAGTGCAGTTAAGGATACAGAAGACCCAGATTAACGTGCTTAATAAGGCTGATTTACTTACTGAGGAGGAGATTGAGGATATTGAGAACATGATTGAGGACCCAGATTACCTGGAGGTTAAAGGTGGGTCAGAGTTAGTGTCAAGGATAGGTGGGGTGATTAGAAGCGTCAACATTCTGCCTGAGCCAATACCCGTGAGTTCAGTTAATGGGCAGGGATTAGATAGGCTTCACGCCATAATGGAGCAGGTACTGACCGGTGGCGATAAGCCCTCGTAGGATTACACCAGGCTACTGGAGTAATTCTGAGTGAACATGCAGTATGACTGCATAGCTTAATACCTGGGTTAAATGAACCCCTATGCTTGACTTAGTGGCACTGGGTGAACCACTGGTTCAGTTTAATGCAGTAACGGAAGGTCCATTAAGGTACGTGACGTACTTCGAGAAGCATTCAGCGGGTTCTGAAGCCAACGTATGCGTAGCAGTCTCTAAGCTCGGGCTTAGGAGCGGGTTAATAACTAGGCTTGGTAATGATGAGTTCGGGTTCTTCATATATGAGTGGCTAAGGGGGCAGGGCGTTGATGTGTCTAGGATTAGGTTCGACCCTGAGAGGCCCACTGGAATATACTTTGTTCAGAGAAGCTACCCGGTACCAGGGGTTAGTACTGTACTATACTATAGGAAGGGTTCCGCTGCCTCGGCTTTAAGCCCCAGTGACCTGGATGAGGGGTATATTGCTGATTCAAGGGTCTTCCACACAACCAGCATAACAATGGCTATAAGCGACTCAGCTAGGGAAGCGGTTGTTAAGGGGATTGAGATTGCCCATAGGCGTAACGTAATGGTGTCCTTTGATGTAAACATTAGGAGACTTCTCTGGCCAAGCATTGAGGATGCGGTTAAGGCTGTTGAGGGGGTGTTGAGGAATGTTAATGTACTTTTCCTTGATGAGAATGAGGCTGAGCTACTACTCGGAACTAAGGACCCACAGGTTGTTTTCAGAGAGGTGGAGGCTAGGTTTGGGATTAGTAGGGTTATCTTGAAGATGGGGATTAAGGGCTCAGTGGCTAGGTGGGATGGGGAGACCGTTAACTCAAAGGCATTCCAAGTACCAGTCAAGGATCCAATAGGTGCAGGGGATGCCTACGCAGGTGTCTTTCTAGCATCGGTACTTAAGGGGCTTCCACCATCTAGGGCTATAGTTAGGGCATCAGCCGCAGCGGCAATGGTAGTAATGGTTAGGGGCGATGAGGAAAACCTACCGAGGGAACAGGACTTGGAGGTCTTCCTACGTAACTATGGGTTAAGTGATGTGGAATTAAGGTGAAGCAACCCCTTAACTTTAACCCATATTTACGCCTCCCCTCACTTAATCACCTTAAGTTAGTGATGAGTTTAAAAAGCGTCCTCAGTTAAGAAGCCATGCTCAGTGTTCCGCAAACAGTTGAGTTGGGGTTGAGGATCATTAATTCAAGTGAGGAGAGGGGATTAACCGTGAGGCTACTTGGTGGTGTGGCAGTCTACATACTTGCCTCAGACGTATACCCTAAGGTGCCTTCATTATCAAGGGTCCCTAAGGACATAGACCTAGTGGCTCATGTTAAGGATTCAAGTAAGTTAACCTCATTAATGGAGGATATGGGTATTGAGGCTGATAAACGCTTCAACGCCCTTCACGGCTACGAGAGATTAATGTTTAGGAATCCTAGGGATGGTACTAGGATTGATGTATTCCTGGATGTGTTTAGAGAGAGCCATGTCATAAACCTTAAGGATCGGTTGGAGGTTTTTAAGCCCACGATACCGCCAAGTGATTTACTTCTAACGAAGCTTCAAATATGGAGTATTAGTGAAAGGGACATTAAGGATATAGTAGCCCTCCTGTTTAAATTCAGGATCAGTAATAATGACTCAATGAATGAACTAAACATTAATAGGTTAATTGAATTAACCTCAAATGACTGGGGATTATACAAGACCATTATGGTTAATTTAAGCAGGGTAACTGAGTACATTAGGAGTAAGGGGGAGTTAAGTAACATTAGTGGTGACGTAATTAGTAAAATTAATGATATTTCCCTCAAAATTGAGAAGGCGCCTAAATCAATGAGGTGGAGGCTTAGATCCATCATTGGTGAAAGGGTTAAGTGGTACGAGGAGCCTGAGGAGGTTAATTAATTTCTTAACCACCGGTGAATACTTAGCAATCTTTATAAACTAGTACTTCATGTAAGTATTATGAGTAGTAGTGAAACTGGTAGTTCTGGTAGTGAGGAGGAGAAGAAGCAAGTTACCATTAAGGGTGTTGATAAGGAGCTTTACGATAAGGCGCTTCAAATGTCAAGGGAAATGGGTATAACGGTTGGTGAGTTGATTAATAAGTCATTGAAGGCATTCATATCGCTGGCGGATGTCACTAATAAGGCTGTTACATCAATGGCGCAAGCAATATCTGAGTCAAGTAAGGCGTTCGTGGAGGGCGCCAAGGGTGCTAGAATAATATCTAATATTGATGAATTAATAGTCACTAGGGAGGATCTTGAGAACCTTGATTCGCAAGTTACCTTCAGGGGAATTAAACGCCTAGTCTTCAGTAATGATGTTACCTGGGAGTTATTTGATAGTAAGGTTAGCTCAATAGTAATGTGTGATGAAGTGGTTTTACCTAAAACCATACCTAAGCTTAAGGCTGTTGAGAAGATGAGGTTCGTTAAGAAGATAACAGTGACGCAATAGCGAACTCACCAATATTTTAAACACAATGTTTTATTAAAAAGTTAAGCCAGTTCCTAATAATGGAGACCCTTCAGTTAAGCCCATTAAGTGAACTTGTGCAAACGGGGATACCGTATGGTTACCTTATACTGATTAGAGGTGACTTAGGTATGGGTAAGACACTTATGGTTAAGCGCATTGCAAGGGAAATACTTTCAAAATACCCTGTACTATACATTACATTCGATGATGATCCTAATTCAATTAAAGACGAGCTTAGCGAATACGCGTCTAGATTATTCATAGTGGATGGATTCAACCTAGGTGAAACCACTGGTAGGGTAATGCCTAATGTTGTGGGTAATATAACTGAATTAGACCCAAGGCAGTTAATTAACGTAATGATGAGCACTTTACCTCAGACTAAGGCTAGGGGAGTAATAATAGATTCGGTTAATGACATGCTTATGAATGTTGACCCAAGGAGCCTCCTATTCCTCCTAAAGGAGATTAAGATGATTACCAGGCGTTATAATGCCGTAGGCGTCATAGTTGCCCACACGACCACTGAGGACTTGAGTGGGATGATTGATAATATGGAGTACGTGTTCGATGGAATAATTGAGATTGAACTTGATCCAAACCTAGCTCAATTGGGTGTTCCCGTTAGGAGACTCAGGATTAAGAGACTTAAGGGTACAGCCCACTCAATAGACTGGTTCTACTTCACAATATCTAAGGGCAATATGATGCCGATTAACATAGACGATATTAAGAAAGCCCTAAGCACCACACTTAACATGCAGGGGGAGAGGTAGGGGGTTAATGCCCGTGATTTTACATATATAAATATATAATAGTAGTGAAACTAATTAACTATTAAATGATAAGTGCTACCCCTTAGCTAAAAAGCCTATTAATGATAAATACTTTATATCGACTATTTTTAATACGTTAATAGGCGAAATAAATAAATACCCTAACTTGTCAAATATTCTATGAGCAACTCCGGTGAGGATCGAACAAGGAAGTGGTATGATACGTCAATTAAGGTTGCGAAGGAATACGGTGGTAAAATCTCAGTAATGCCTAAGGTTCCCGTTACAGGCCTAAGGGACTTCTCAATATACTACACTCCTGGAGTCGCTGGTGTATCGCTTGAAATAGCCAAGAACTCTGACCTATCCTTTGAATTAACCTGGCGCTGGAACGCAATAGCAGTATTAACTGATGGAACCAGGGTACTGGGCTTAGGTAATGTTGGACCTGAAGCAGCGTTGCCAGTAATGGAGGGTAAGGCGCTTATATTCAAGTACTTAGGCGGCGTGGATGCTGTTCCACTTCCAATTAGGGTTAAGTCAAGGGAGGAGTTCGTAGCCGTAGCCAAAGCCATTGAACCATCCTTCGGTGGAATAAACCTAGAGGATATTGAGTCACCCAAGTGCTTCTACCTGTTGGAAACCTTAAGGAAGGAGCTTAATATACCTGTGTGGCATGATGATCAACAGGGGACTGCTGGCGCAATCCTGGCAGGCTTGTTTAATGCCCTTAAGATTGTTGATAAGAACATTAACGATGTTAAGGTGGTGCTCTTCGGCGCAGGTGCATCAAACATAGCTGCAGCGAGAATACTCCATGCAGCAGGCGTTAATTACGGGAACATGATCCTCATAGATAGTAAGGGTCCATTACACGCCGAGAGGGAGGATATGGATAAGCTGATGCTTAATAACCCATGGAAGTACGACCTAGCCCTTAAGACAAACAAGGAGAGGAGTAAGACAATTGAGGATGCCATGAAGGGTGCTGACGTATTAATCTCAGCATCAACACCAGGGCCTAATGTAATTAAGAAGGATTGGATTAAGGCAATGAATAAGGATGCCGTAGTCTTCGCCTTAGCCAACCCAGTTCCTGAAATATGGCCATGGGAGGCTAAGGAGGCTGGAGCCAGGATTGTGGCCACTGGTAGGAGCGATTTCCCTAACCAAATAAACAATAGTTTAATCTTCCCATCAGTCTTCAGAGGTGCCCTAGATGTTAGGGCTAGGGGGATTTCAGATGAGGTTATTGTGGCTGTGGCTAGGGAGATTGCTAAGTATGCTGAGGAGAAGGGGATAACTGAGGATTACATTATACCAACAATGGAGGAGTGGGAGGTTTACCCAAGGGCAGCGGCTGCGGCAGCCGTGGAGATTGTTAAGGAGGGTTTAGCCAGAGTCACCACGACTTATAATGAGGAGCTTGAGAGGGCTAGAAGCATAATAGCTAAGTCCAGGGCATCAATGGAGAAGCTTATGAGGGAGGGACTTATAAAGGAGCTTCCAGCTGAGTTAATGAGGTGAAGGTGATGGTTAAGGTCAGGAAGGCGGAGGAGAAGGACTTAGAAAACGTGGTTGAATTAGTGGTTAGGTTAAAGAGACTGAACAGTGAATTCGACCCATTACTTAAGGTTAGGGATGATGTTTACGTTCAGGTTAAGAACTGGATAAGCGGGTACTTGAATAATAAGGGTAAGCTACTGCTGGTGGCTGAGTCTGATGATGGTAGGGTAATTGGAGCCTTAGTGTCTGAGGTTAGGGAGAGATTATTCTATGAACCACGCATGGAGGGCGTCATAATGGACTTCTACATTATGCCTGAATTCAGGAGGAGGGGTATTGGTAAAATGATGATGGATGAAGCCATTAGGATGCTCAGGGAAATGGGGGCGCATGTAATATCAGCGGAATTCCCAGCCCAGAACCAAATATCAGTAGCCTTCTATAGGAAGTACGGCTTCAGGCCAATGACGAATGTTTACGTTAAGGAGACTTAGGAGGCTAGGAAAACCTTAATAGCCACTAATTCCTTATTAAAAATGAATAAGTCCTGGTTCTCCATGCTTAAAACCCTTAAACCACTGGTGAATGAGCTTAGGGGTGTATCTTTTATCCTGCTTAAGCAGTCCTGTAGGTATGATGATAACTCCTTCAGCTTACCGGGTTCATTAACCTCAACGTAGGCTACCCACGTGAACTGCTGCCCATTATCAATTATAATAACCCTCTCAGCAGTATTCTTAAGTAGGCACTCAAGGGTGCTTCGAAAGCTGGCTTGAGTAGGTGTGGATACTTGACTAATGCACCTATCTAGTTGACACTCCTTCATGATTAACTACTCATCAACCCATTTATAATTATTACTAGTAAAGTAACCATTAAAGGTAATGAATGCCCCTAATCCTCAACACTTATTAAGTATAATTCACCATCATTAGCGGTAACCCTCCTAACCTTACCCATTACATACGCCAATGCAACTAAGGCGCATACGGCAGCATCATAGGCATCCTTACCTCCATTAATAACCAGCTTCCTCACCCCTAATTTACTGGATAATTGAGTTAAATCCATGTTAAGCCAGTGAAGTACACTCCATGGGTGAGTTTCAATGACCCTAATACCCAATTCCTCAAGCCTACCCTTAATTCGAATAGCCCTCTCACTTAACTTAATCATCCACCTCCAGTTAGCTGGCATAACCTTAAGCCCCATCTTAAGCATGAGTCTATCAACATCCCTATACTTACCTACCCCACTAAGTGGTGCATCAATAGCCACCACTGATGCATCATTCAACTCATTAATTACCTCATCATCACTCTCAACAAGCCTACTAACCAGTACCCCATCATTAACCTCAGCTACCCCACTCACCCTCTTCACTGATAAGTCAACACCACCAAGCTTCACTGCCTCTGCTGGCTCTGACACTGTTTAACCAATTCCTCGTACTTCCTTTTAATCTCCTCGAACTCGGCCTGCTGCCTCTTTAAGTGCTCAGCTTCCTCATCAAGCTTCTCCTTAAGCTCCACGAGCATACTCTCCCTAACCACAAGGGTCCTCTGGTAATTAATCAACTCCCTCTCCCTCTCCAGTAGCTTCCTCTCCCATTCAGCCAACCTCCTCTCCTCCTCAGTTAACCTAGTTACTAGAGGCTCCAACTTACCCTCAAGCTCCCTTCTCCTGGCGTCGAGTTCATTCTTAATGGACTCAAGTTCCTTCTCCCTCTTATTTAACTCATCCCTATAATTATTCAACTTAGCCTCAAGCTCACTGAGTTCCTTAGCCTTCCTCTCCCACTCAGCAGCCAACTTATTAACCTGCTCCTCCCTAGCCTTAATCTGGCTCTCCCTATTGGCTAATTCCTGGAGCCTAGCCTTAATCTCCTCCTCCTTCTTCTCAAGCTCCTTAAGCCTCTCTGAATTAGCCTCAATCCTCGCTGCCTCAAGTTGTAGCCTAGCCTCAAGGTTCTTTAGGTTAATTTCCTGCTCCCTGAGCCTAGCCTCCCTCTCCTGAAGGTCCTTAAGGGTCTTCTCGTAGTTACTCAACCTATTAACCAACTCACTTATGACGCTTCCCATGTTGTTGGATAAACTGGATAAGTCATTCATGAGTTTTGAAGCAGCATCAACTCTACGCTTCTCCTCCTCCAGGGTAGCCTCAATCCTACTTAACTCCTCCTCCCTCCTCTTAAGACTCTCCTCCCTAACCTTAAGCTCACTCTCCTTATTAGCTAACTCAATTATCCTACTTTCAAGCTCCCTCTGCCTACTAATGGCCTCATCACTGGCTGCCTGAAGCCTAGTGGCAACCTGCTCTATTTTAGAGAATTGATCAAGGAGTTGACTTGACCTCTGGGAGACGTCACTCAACTTACCATCTATTACACTCATCATGTTTAAGCCACCTTCAAGACCCTTACTCAATTCATTAATCCTAGCTGTTAACCCATTGGCAGCATCCTCCATCACCTTACTCAACTGCTCAACTCTACCGAGTAGCGCTGAGAGGGCGTTTAGGTAACTGTCCGTGGCCTGTGAGAACCTCTGGTATAATTCACTTATGTCATTTATCCTCTTATCCTGAACCGAGACAATATCCCTAATAATACCGCTTAAATCCTGAACAATCTTACTAAGCCTACTCACCTCACCCCCAATACCCTGAAGCATACCTCTAACGTTACTAACCTCATTCATCAACGCCTGCTGCTGCTTATTAAGGTTATCAACAGTTAAGGCAATCTGCTCAATCCTCTGCACAACACCACTCACCTGATCCTTTCTACCACCGAATAGTGACATACTTTATAAGCCTTGTTAATTATTTTAAACTTATCGCGTATTAACTCTTCCCACCCTGAGGGTGAACGTTCCCTGAGCCTTGGGGTTACTTACCTTTATGGAGACTGATAAAGTAATACTGCTTAAAAATTTATAAAGCAACTTAGTTATTCATGATTAAGTTTTTCCTCATCATTACGCTTAACCACAGGAGGCAAAGCATTAGGAGTCTCTTAGGTGAATGTTAAAGATCTTAACCGTAGTATCCATGTGCTTAGCGTTAATAGTATTGAACCTGGATTAAAAGGCGTAGAGACGGTGGTGTTACGTTAATTATCATGGAGTAATTACATCATGTTGAATGAAATCCAGTGAAATATGAGGGAGTAAAGTAGCCAAGGCACTTGATGAGACTTGGCGGGCCCGGTGGGATTTGAACCCACGCCCTACGGGTTAAGAGCCCGCCGCTCTGGCCAGGCTGAGCTACGGGCCCCTTTCATCTGCTATTAGCGGTGGGTTTATAAGGTTTTACCTTAAGTCTAATAAACTTAAAGATTAAAAACCCAACTTAAGATTACCTTTCTGTGAAGCTAATTGTTGTTGCCGTTCCTGGTGCTGGTAAGTCCACTATACTTGGGATTGTTAAGAGTAAATTACCTGACGTGACCGTTGTTAATTACGGTGACTACATGTTTGATGTCGCCAAGAGGCGGTATGGGATTACTCATAGGGATGAGATGAGGAGGAAACTACCCCTTAGTGAGTATAGGAGGGTTCAGGAAATAGCCGCTGAGGAGATTGCTAAACTACCCGGTGACGTCCTAATAGATACCCATGCCGCAATAAGGATGAGCGGTGGCTTTTACCCTGGCTTACCCAGTAGGATTGTGGAGAGACTAATGCCTGATGCAATAATTGTACTTGAGTTTAACCCAATGGATATTATTCAAAGGAGGATGAAGGATGAGGCCCTTAGGATTAGGGAGAAGGAGACCCCCCAGGAGATTGAGATGCATCAATTAGCTAATAGGCATTACGCCTTCGCTGCGGCTAATGAAGCTGAGTGCCCAGTTTACATACTTGACTTCCATAATAAGGTTCAGGAGAAGCCGTTTCAGCATGCTGAGGAGGCTGCAGCATTCATAGTTGACTTACTGATTAAGAATAGGCAAAGTAGCCTAAACCCACCTCAGCCTTAATAATGAGGGTATTAAATGATACACTAATAAAACGCCAGTAAGCTTGATTTAACGTGCCGATTAATGAGAGGAAGCTAGCCATAGTTTCAGGCATAGTGCTTGGGGAGGATTCTGAGACCGGTGTTAGCGTTAGGTTGAGTGAATTGAGGCAGGTCTTATCTAAGAGGATTAGTAATCCTGATGCGGTAATAGGGAAACTCGCAGAGGAGGGTGTGTTTAAAATAGAGAGGATTGGGGGTGGCTTCAGGGTCATTATTCAATACACACCCGAGGTAAGGGGCATATATGGTTATGTGATTGAATCCGTAATAACCTTCGATGACTTCATTAAGGAGTTAAATAACGCAATAATGAAATACGCCAACCCAGCAACAGGTTATGCAGACCTCGGTGTCGTTATGAAGCACGTATGCAGTAGACTGGGTATAGGGGATTTGGATTTCGATCAATTATTCCTTAAGGCCATTAGGATTAATGGGAGGAAGTATGTGTTGAGTTACGGTGGATCACATAGGGTTAAGGTTGGTTCAGGTTACTATGGGTTAATTAAGGTGATTCCATAATGCAGAGTAGGCTACTGGCCACACCGGAGAGGGCTAATATACTACTTGGGCCCTCCTGGAGGACTGTGAAGGAGAAAGTAATGGGCATGATTAATGATTACCAGTTAATGGCCCTAGTGGGTAGGGCTGGGTCGGGTAAGACTCACATGGCCTTGAACATATGCAGTGAACTTAGGAGGGAGTGGTTATGCATGTACCTTGATGCCGCCCAGTTAACCGATAAGAGACTTGGTCAGTTACTGGGTGTGGCGGTTAAGAATAATGAGGACTTCATTAAGGGAGTTATGAGGCTGGCTAAGTCAAAGAGGCTTAATGGCACTTTGTCCAGGTTCATTAAGCTAAGCATCAATGACCTCATATCAGCATCCCTAAACTACCCGGTGGACTTCCTAACAATGCTACATGACCTAACCCTAGCCGTTGGTTTAAAGGGCCTGGTGCTGGTTATTGATGAAGGTGCGTTAAGCCAGGATGACCAATCAATAGGAGGATTCATAACCGCGGTGCATACCTTGAGGAACACTATGCCTAGGTTAAGTGGATTAAGGGTTATTTTAACCATGCTCCCCGATGTGGTTGATTACATTGCTAAAAACGACCCACCACTCTTCGAGATACTAAACATGGGTGTAGTCAATATGCCTGACTACGTAACTGAGGAGGATTTAATGGAGGTAGCTGATGCATATGATCTGAACGGTGAATTACTTGAATTAATTAAAGCAAGTAACCTATCAATGAGGCAAGTAATATGCGTCGCCGAGTTAAAGGACCTTCAGAGGTGTGGGCTTCAGGGTGAGGTTGAGGTAACCATAACTTAATACTTTAAGTTAACTATAGGGAAGTATTTTACCTAATTCCCTTATAAGGCTCCCAGCTTAAACAGTATTAGGCATGCCATCACTGTTATCGGTCATTTCAACAGCCGTATCGGGGCAGGGGATTAAGGTAATCGTCAATAGGGATATACCTAAGGTTGAGGTTAATGAAATAACCTTCGGAGGTTACTCAACAGGTGACTTAGTCACATTACCAGTACCACTGGTTGAGAGACTTCTTAGGCGTAGGTACGTTTCACTAACTCAACAGGACCTGGTTACAGTGGATGATGTTAAGAGGATTCACTGGACTGAGGGTAAGGAGGCTGAGTTAACTAAGCTTGATAAGTTATTCTACGTTAAGGCTAGGTTAAGCGCATTAGGTAGCGGTCAAGGGAATTCAAGGGAATTAATGATTGCCCTAAGGGACCTAGTCTCCATTAGGCTTAAGAAGATACTAAACATGATTAGTGTATCACCATCAGGTCTACCTCAGGAAATCATGGATAAGTTAACCATTGAGGAGGAGCTACTCGTTAAGGAGTTGACTAGGGTTATTAATCCATGGTTCAACATGGTGATTAATAATGAGTAATGAGGAATTACTTCAACTGAGTAGGGATGAGTTGATTAATAGGGTTGAGAAGTTTCTGAGACAGGTTGAGAAGTATGATGAGGAGTTAAGCCTAGTAATAGTGAATAGGAGGAGGTCACTTGTAGTGGATTTCAATGATCTCCTACTCTACGATAAGCAGTTAGCCGACTACCTAATTGAGAAGCCTGATTTAGTGATTGAAAGCGCCTCAGAGGCCGTTGGTAGATTAATAGAGGAAAAGGACCCTGAGTACGCTAGGCTTGTTCAAAGATTCCACGCCAGGTTTAGGTTAAGCCCAATGGAGAGGATGAGCATTAGGAGGCTTAGGAGCGAACACTTGGGTAGATTCGTCTCAATTGAGGGTATTGTGCTTAGGCAGACACCGCCAATGCACTACGTTAAGATGGCTAAGTTCAGGTGTAATCAATGCGGATACGAGGTAACGGTAACCACGGACACCTATAATTCACTTCAACCACCTAAGAAATGCCCCCAATGCGGTGCAGTGAACTCAATGGTATTCGTAACTGAGGAATCAGTGATAACTGATTGGCAGAAGATACTTGTTCAAGAGAAGCCTGAGGAAACCCCCTCAGGTCAATTACCGAGGAGTATTGAGGCTGTCTTAACCGATGACTTAGTTGACACAGTTAAGCCTGGTGATAGGGTTATGTTGAGTGGGGTACTTGAGATAAATCTGTTTGAACCAAGGAGGGGTAAGTTACCTGTGTTCTCAAGGTTAATTAACGTTAATTACATTGAGAGCCTACAGAAGGAGTTCGCTGAAATAGAGATAACCCCCCAGGATGAGCAGGAGATAAGGAAGCTAGCCATGCTTCCAGACGTTAAGGAGAGGATTATTGCATCAATAGCACCCTCAATTTATGGTCTTGATGACGTTAAGGAGGCTATAGCCTGTCTACTCTTCGGTGGTGTGCCTAAGGAACTACCTGATGGGACTAGGATAAGGGGTGATGTCCATGTTCTACTGGTTGGTGACCCAGGTACGGCTAAGTCGCAGCTGCTTAAGTACGTGGCCAGGATAGCGCCAAGAGCAGTCTACACCACTGGTAAGGGATCCACTGCGGCTGGTTTAACAGCGGCTGTGGTTAGGGATGGGTTAACCGGTGAATTTTACCTAGAGGCTGGTGCATTAGTCTTGGCTGATATGGGGGTTGCTGTGGTTGATGAGATTGATAAGATGGATGCTAAGGATAGGGTTGCTATGCATGAGGCCATGGAGCAGCAGACCGTCTCAATAGCTAAAGCCGGCATATTAGCCACACTTAACGCTAGGGCAAGCGTCCTAGCCGCCTCAAACCCAGCCTTCGGTAGATACCTACCCAATAGGACTGTGGCTGAGAACGTTGACTTACCCGTAACCCTATTGTCTAGGTTTGATTTAATATTCATAATTAGGGATGAACCCAATATTGATAGGGATAGGACTGTGGCTGAGCATGTGGCTAAGCTACACTCAGGTGAGTTGACTCAAGGCTTCAGGAACATGATTAGGGTTGACTTACTTAGGAAGTACATTGCCTACGCCAGGAAGTACATTAAACCAGTCCTAACCCCTGAGGCTAAGGATAGGATAGTGGGCTTCTACACCCAAATGAGGGCTAAGTCAACCCAAGAGGCTGGTTCACCAGTGGCCATTACAGCTAGGCAACTTGAGGCATTGATTAGGTTAACTGAGGCTGAGGCTAAGATGAGGCTAAGCAGCATAGCCACCGCTGAGGACGCTGAGAGGGCTATTAGGTTATTCATGAGGTTCCTGCAGAGTGTTGGCATTGATATGGAGACAGGTAACATTGATATTGACGTAATCATGACTGGTAAACCCAGGAGTCAGCAGGAGAAGATTGCACTATTAATGAGTCTAATAGCTAAGCTTGAGGAGATTAATAATAATAAGCCAATCAAGGTTGAGGAACTTTACAGGGAGGCTGAGAACGAGGGGCTTGATAGGGCTACAGTGGATAAGATACTGAGTATACTTAAGAGTAATGGGGAAATATATACACCTAAGCAGGGTTACATTAAGAGAACCGTTTAATCAATCAGCCGGTACGTGAATACTTCACTCCTCCGCCACGAGGGCTCTCATCACTGTTAAATTAGGCTAAGGGCCTCTTTTAAAATTACCTAGGAGGCAGGTTAAGTACGGTTATAGGAACCAAGGGCCATTAACGCCGAGTGCACTTTACCGTTATAGAACCTCGTCTTAACCCCATTAATCCTCAAGGTTGCATCAACAATATCGCTACTTAACTTAATTGGGTTAACCCCCTTGGTCGCCAGTATGAAGCTTTCAGAGTACATGAATGATGGTACCCAAACCTGGTACTCAGTGACTAGAGGGAATATTAACTTAACAGTGTCGTAAACAAGCCCATATTCCCTAGGGAATAGGAAGCTTGAGCCAGCCTGTACGATCAAGGCCCCATTATCATTAAGCATACTGTAAATACCCCTAATCACATCAACTGAGTAAACCTTAGCACCAATCTCCGAGCCGTATGGGTCCGTTAAATCCATTATAACCACATCAAACTTCTCCCCAGTGGTTACGGTATTCCTAACGTAGTCAACGGCATCCTGGTAAATCTCCTTAACCCTCGGGTCCTTGAATGAGTCATTGTGGAACTCCTTAAGGTACTCCTTAACGTAATTAATCAACTCGTAGTCTATATCCACTGTAACAACCTCCTTAACACTACTATACTTCACAACCTCCCTTAAGGCAGCACCCTCACCAGTACCCAGTATCAGAACCCTCTCAGGATTACCAACAGTCACCATGGCTGGGTGAACCAGTGACTCATGGTAAATGTATTCATCAACCTGAGCCGACTGCAGGATACCGTCAAGGAAGAGTGCCTTACCGAAGTCCTCAAGCTCAACTATGAGAACATGCTGGTACTTAGTCCTCTCATTAACAAAAATCCTCCTAACACTCATGTAGACCCAGGTGTGGGGTGCAATGTATTGAACACATTGGAGAGGGTTGTGTATCACGTATCCATTACTCATAGGTTTAAGGTGAAGCAGTGGGTTTATTACTATACCTAAGCATCATTCATTAACCTACACTTATTATTGAACCATGGTTAACCACTAATACCCTCATCCCCTAGTATGGGTAATCAACGCCTCCTACTTAACCTAGCAAGCACCATTAGTGCCATTAGGAATTCCACAGCGGAAACCAGGAACATTATGAGTGATGGTAATGCGTATCCACCAATCATTATGTGGGCTATTATTAAGGCTGCTGCAGGTAAGCCTTCAATAATGATCATCACTAGGGCGTAGATAATCATCAATGAGACTGATGATACGGAACCCTCCCTAATATTTAACTCGAAGAGAATAGCCATGACTCCTGTGGCAGCCATGGGTAAACCGAAGGCTAATATCACTACTGCCTGGAGGCTAATCGGTAATCCATATATTATCATTAACACGGATATGGGTACCATGGCTACGTAGTAGGCTATTAATGTTACCAGGAGCTTACTGGCTAAGTTCCTTAATGGGGTTATGGGTAAGAGCCTAAAGACAACAGCACCCCTTAATTCGCTTAAGTAAAGGGCGTATGGTATAAACGCTATAATGGCACTAAGTTCAATAACGTAGGTTAACAGTAACATTGGGTTCAACCTAACACCCCCTGCAATCACCGTGAACACTATTATAACCCAGTAACTTACTGGGATTGCCCATATTCCAGCCATTCTTGATCTAAAGGATTGGGTTAAATCAACCCTAACAAGCGCCATGAGTGGGTTCCTAATCCTAAATCCCTTGAATTCACTAGCCTTAATGACTTGAACCTGCACATTGGATTCAAGAATCCTGTCACTAACCCTCCGCAGCATTAGGTATGCGGCTAGGGTGAAGGCAACAGTGTAAACTATGGTTAAGTAGAAGGATGCGTTAAGGCCATTAATGAATAGGCCACTGGTTACTGGTATTAGGGATAAGGCTGGGTTAAGTTGACTTGGATTAATGTTAACTGCGTAACCGAGAATTAATACCGCGAGCATTATTGGAATCATTCCAATAATCCTGGAGACACTCCTACTTATTGTGCTACTTGCCCTCTCAGTAATTATTATGAAGCCTGAAGCCACTATTACGCCTAAGGAAATTCCCTGGAGAGTACCTAGGAGTGGATAAGGTATACCACCCATTATTACTGATATTAGCGTTGATACTGCTATTGAGACGTAGGTCGGAATATCCATAATCATGAAGAGTGATAACGTTGAGGCCGACTTAACAATCCTTGGTTCAAGGGGTAGTGTAGCCAGTAGGCTTCTAACATTATCAATTTGCTGAAGTGAGAAGGCGACGTTTAATAGGGATGAGAAGATTATGAAGAATGAACCAGTTAAAGTCTCTATTAGACTTACACTGGGTCTTTTAAGGGCGTAGGGTATAATACCCATTAGACCCACGTAGAAGCCCATTAATGCGCTTAGTATTATCTTATTAATCCTAGCAGCCCTAACAGCCCTCTCAATGTTCATCGGCCTTAAGCCACTTACCCTAGATGCAGTGTAACCCTGGTACATTAACTCCTTGGATAAAACCGAGGCCAGCCTACGTACACTTACCATTAAAGACCCTCCAGTATACTTCTAATCTCCTCCTCAGCATGTATAGCCTTCAGGAACGCATCCTCCAATGTGCCTGCATTAGCCTCCTCCTTAATCCTACCTGGAGTACCCTCAGTAACCAGTACACCATCATTAATTATACCTATCCTACTACACACCCTCTCCGCAACCTCCATTATGTGGGTTGAAAATAATATTGAGCCCCCTGACTCAATATGCCTCTGCATTATCTCCTTAAGTATCCTAACTGACTTTACGTCAAGGAAGTTGAATGGTTCATCAAGAAGCAGGAGCCTTGGCTCATGCATTAACGCAGCCACTATAGCCACCTTCTGCTTATTACCAGCTGATAACGCGGCTATTGGAGTATTAATGTAATCCTTCAATTCAAAGGCCTCCAGAAGCGCCTCAACCCTCCTAGCATTGAATGTACCTCTAACAGATCCAAGGAACTCAAGGAACTCCTTCACAGTTAATGCCTCTAAGACAGCTGGAGTCTCCATAACAACCCCCACGTGATTCATGACCACTGGTGAAGGGGGGCCGAGGCCAAGTACATCTATTAAACCCTCATACTTAACTAAACCTAATACAGCCTTTATCGTTGATGTCTTACCGGCTCCATTAGGGCCTAGGAGACAGTAGACTTCACCATTATTCACAGTGAAGCTTATACCCTTAACGGCGGTTTTTTCACCATACTTAACCACAAGCTTCTCAACTTTAAGTACATCATTATTACTCATTAAATATGCGACTTGAATTAAGTCTTAAAAACTTAACTCACTGAAGACTAGGCGTAAGGTATTTGACTTAAAAATAAGCCTCAGCGTGGTTTATAGATTTTGTGCAGGAAATCTTGTCTTTCTGAGGTGGGGGTGAATGCGTAAGGTTTTTTAAAATCTGTGCAAAAATAATCTTAATGCCCACCTTGGGGTTTCGTTTTAGAGCTTACACTAGTGAATTAACGTTGAGGGCGTTAAAAGCCCAGTTGAAGTTAGCGTGTGAGATATATAATACCCTAAGGTGGGCAGACATCTACTTCTACCATAGGGATGGGGAGGGTTTAACACAAACTGAGTTAAGGCAACTGGCGTTAGATCTCAGGAAACAGGACGATGAATATAAGCAACTATATTCTCAGGTAGTTCAACAGATTGCTGACCGTTACTATGACGCAAGGAGCCGTTTCTTCAAAGACCTGGCGAGATTCCCCAGGGAGAAGAAGCCGCATAAGTACTATTCCCTAGTGTATTCTCAGTATGGCTGGAGGATAATCTCAGAGAGGGAGGTGAGGACAAGGAGCAAACATAGGGAGAGGTTACTCACACTAAGACTCAGTAATCTCGGCGTGTTTAAGGTTCTTGTGCATAGGGACTTCCCATTAGATGAGGTGAAGAGGGTGGCTGTTAAACTGACTCCATCAGAAAGAGTTTTCATAACTTTTATCGTCGAGAACGTTGCATTAGATGTAGGTATTGAGAAGATGTTAACGTCCAGTGATGGGTGGTTTATTGAGAACTTGAAACCTTACGAGAAGGCATTAAACAGGCTCAGAAGACTGCATAGAGCTCTCTCGAGAAAGAAGTTCCTCTCTCATAATTGGCAGAAAACCAAGGTGAGGCTTGCGAAGGCTTACGAACACTTGAGGAATCTGAGGAGAGATATTGCATTCAAATCAGGTGCCTTCCTAGCTAGGCACTACGACGTTGTTGTGATGGAGAATATTAACGTGAAGAAATTAGTGGGGGAATCAGTCAGAAAACTGAGGATGAGGCTACTTGACGTTGGTTTTCACGAACTAAGAGAAATAATACGCTACCAGGTGGAGAAGTATGGTAAAGAATTTAGGACAGCAAACCCAGCGTATACTTCGAAAACATGTGCTAAGTGTAGTTACGTTAAAAAGGACTTAACTTTAAAGGACCGCGTGTTTATCTGCCCCAAATGCGGTTGGACAGCCGACCACGACTTTAACGCCTCCCTTAACCTCTTGAGAAATGCGGGGTGGGAGCCACCCAAAGCGCCTGCTGAACCCCACCCCCTACCCCTATTGGGGCAAGGCGGGGCAATGAAGCAGGAAACCCCACCCATTAGGGTGAGGTAGCTCACATGGAGTCTATAAGAGTCATGAGGGTGCTCATATTATTCACCACTTCATTAGCCGCGTTTCAAACCCCCTTCAATTCAACAGTCCTATCCTTCATAGTTCCTGTACTTGGTAAATACTTCCACGCCTCATTGTACACGCTGGTTTACGTGCCTGTGGTTTACTTAATACCATTACCGACATTAATGGTGCTACTGGGTAGGATTGCTGATATTTACGGTAGAGAGAGAGTCTTCAGGATTGGTTTCGCATTATTCATAGTGGGTTCACTTATGGGTGCTTTTTCACCAAGCATCTATGTTTTAATAGCATCATCATTAGTGATGGGGCTTGGGTCATCAATACTATCACCAAGCTCCACAGCCATAGTTAGCCAAGTCTTCCCAGAGGGTGAGAGGGGGTTTGCCTTAGGTATTAACGCAATGGCCGTCTACATGGGCTTAACCTCAGCACCATTCCTAGGTGGGTTAATTACCCAATTCCTCGGCTGGAGATTCGTATTACTGGTTACCACATTACTCTCAGTAATTGGCTTAGCGGTATCATTCGTATCCATGAGGGGTATTGACTTACCTAGACGCGGCATCCCCATTGATGCAGCTGGCGCAGCCTCATTCTCAATAGCCCTCCTCTCAATAGTAATATTCATGATACTGGCGGCCACGGGTGATTGGTTAAATTACCTTTACCTACCAGTAATTAGTGCGGCTTCATTTGCTTTATTCATAGTGATCGAGGGGAGGGTTAAGGATCCTATGCTTAACTTAAGCTTATTCACCCGTAACATATCATTCATGGCTGGTAACGTGACTGCTTTACTAAACTACATAAGCACGTACTCGGTACCATTCCTGTTCTCACTCTACCTACAGTCAATACTCGGCTACACACCCTTTGAGGCAGGCCTAATACTAATCCCTGAACCAGTATTCATGGTAATACTCTCACCCATTAGTGGTAGACTCTCCGATATCTATGGTTCAAGGGAAGTGGCTGCATTGGGAATGGGGCTCATAGGCTTAGCGTTCATAATGCTACTTATCCTTAACCTAAGGAGTGTAGTTAACGTGGTACTGGCTTTATCGGTATTAGGCGTAGGCTTCGGCTTCTTCTCAGCACCCAACACTAACTCAGTAATGGGCTCAATAACACGGGATAAGTACGGTGTGGCATCGGGGGTATTGGGTACCATGAGGTTCACCGGCCAATTACTAAGCATAACCCTAGCCAGCGCGATACTGGCTAAGTACCTGGGTAAGTACACTGCATTATACCTATTCACTGGAGTACCATTAATGAGCACTATAGTGTATGGTTTATTCACAGCGGGGTTGAGGATAATGTTCATCATAGCTGCTGCATTAAGCTTCATAGGTGCATACACGTCACTACTTCGTGAAAGGTAAATGCATGCTTATGCTTAACTACAGGAAATGGAAAGATGAGTAATGAGTAGATGAAGGCACTGGTGCGGGGGGTGGGATTTGAACCCACGCAGGCCTACGCCAACGGATCTTGAGTCCGCCCCCTTTGACCAGGCTCGGGCACCCCCGCCATTAGGTAATGCACTATTGGGGCTTTTAAACTTTCACGATCTAGAGGCCATTAACCATTTTTAACCTGAATAATTCTATTCCACATATGAGGGATTTTAATTCAAATCCCAACTGGTTTACTGTAACCCTTCTATTATCTAAATACTAAATAATGCTCGCTGCGACTTATAACGCACTTAAAAGGTTTAAGGCAAGGAGGAGATTAGTGGAGAGTTTATATAATGAAGTGTAGTGTAATTTAATCATGAGTAGTATTGAGGAGCTGATTAAGAAGTTAACCAGCAGGGGGATTGATGTCACTGAGTTACTGCTTGATGCCCTCAGCATGCAGGATCCTGAGGAGAGCATGAGGGAGAGAATTGCCGTGGCTGAGAAATACCTAAGTGAGGCGAAGCAATACATTGATAAGGGTGATGCTGTTCAAGCCAGTGAGAAAGCCTATAAGGCTGCTGAGGAGGTTATTAAGGCCCTTGCCGAGAAGCATAGGACCCCAGAGTACCAGGAGTTTCTAAGGGAAGGTAGATGGTATACCTACATGCTTGGCATGGCTAGCAAGACCTTAACTAAGGAGTTAGGCTATTGGGTACTTGATGGCTGGAACACCGCATACGACCTACACGTATGGGGTTTCCATGAAGGAAAATACACAATCAATCATGTGAAGGTAAGCATTATGAAAATAGAGGAAATAATCAAGGAAGCTAAAAAGCTGTTCTAACTACTCCTCCACAAGATACCCATTTCAGTCATTAGAAACATAGTCACAATAATATACTTAAGATCTCATTATTTATGGTTTGTGTTTATTCATTGGGTTTATCATGGTTTGTATTTCACTTAAAGGGTTGTATTGAATAATCATTAATGAATGTTATGGGTTGGGGATTAAAGATGAAGGAGAGGTGGGTTTTTAATTAATATTATTATTAATTCATCCTCATCTTCTTCTTAATGCTATTACAGCAGCCACTACTGCTATGACTATTACTATTATTACTATTCCTGCTATTAGTGCTGTTGATATTACTGGTTTTGTGACTGTTACTGTGGATACGGCTGTGGTTGTTGCTGTGCTAGTCACTGTTGATACTGCTGTACTGGTTACTGTGCTTGTAACAGTGCTAACGGCAGTAGTGGTTGAGGTAACGGTACTAGTTGTTGTTGAAGTAGTCGTTGAAGTAGTAGTCACTGGTGTAGTAGTCGTAGTGGTTGTGGTTGAAGTAGTGGTTGATACTGGAGTATACGGTATATGGAAGTACGATGCCACAACCTCCTGCAGAGTAGGATCAGGAGTAGGTAAACCAATGAAGACAGCCCACTGATGCAGATACGGATTAGTCCAAAGACTACCATTAGCTATAGCTTGAGCAATGGGGGGTACAGTACCAGGTGGTGTTACAAGGCCTAGAATAACCATTGGCGCAAAGCCCATTGGAGACCACCCGGTGGTAAAGCCCCATACTGTGTAGTATGGTATTGATAATGCAACTAACCATGGGTAGTTATTGAGTATGTATGGTTGATACAACCATAATGGATCCATGGCATTCTTAGCGTACTCAAGTGATTGAATCTTGTATCCAATTGGCATTACTGGTACCCAGTAGTGATACCATGCGAAGATAACTTCTATTAATGTATCGTAGTCTGATGTACCTGGGTAGGCTTGATCGAATGCCCAGGCCCAATTAGTTAAGTTAATGTAGCCGGATGTTGAGTTAATGCACCAGACAATGGTCGCGTTAAGCGTTGGTATATCACCATATGGATTGTGAATATACGGCATATTCACTGGTGTGCATGTTCCATTAGGCCACTGGAATAGCCACGCTTTAGATGTATTAAATGTTGAGATGGCCCAGAATGGCCAACTTAAGAATGACCAAGCTGAGTAGTATGATTCAAGGTGATATGTCACCCACATAATAGCAGCCTCATACTCACCACTGGAGAAGGTAGAACTCCAAAATACACCAGTATCCTGCCCTATTAGGCTTGTTTTAATGCCGAATTCTGATAATTGCTCAGCAGCCACACTAATCATGGTCATCCAATCAGTCTCACCAGAGGGGCCGATTATTGTTAGTGTTAGTGGTGTTGCATTGGGTAGATACCATTGACCATGCTTATAGGTTAAGCCGTATGACTCAAGGATTTTAACAGCCTCACTTGTATTATATGAGCATGGTATTAGGAACTGCCTAATGCTGGATGGAAACTCATTAACAATGTATGGTTCTATGGGTTCTGGATAGTAATCTGGGTAGTTTAATCCCCATGCAGCCACAACTGTACTCCTATTAATAACATCACATAAGGCCTCCCTAACCTGAGGAATATTCCATGGGTAAGTATTAGGCTCTACTGCTATTCCAAAGGCAGTATAGTCAGGCCATAGGTATACGCCTACACCGCTCTTATTAAGAACAGCAACCTGCTGCTCTGATAATGCTACACCACCCCATGTAACCTTACCGGCGAGGAAGGCACTCATTGCCTGAGTATTACCGCCGAGGAAGAATGCTATTAATGTTGGGTTATAGTATTGCCAAGCATGGAATGGGAATACTTTACTCCAAGTAGCTAGTAATGGAACGCCATTAAAGTAATCAGGCTCCAATGCAACATCAATATATGTTGGACTTATGTACGTTAAGTAGTATGGATTTAAGCCCCAATAAGGTGGTGCATACTCCGTTATATTCTTCTGTCCAAAGGTATAAGCCTCACTGGTGTTCATTGCCTTTAATGCATCCACTATTGGTTTCCATACAGGGTATGGTGTTTCAATCATACCTGTGATCAAGTATATCCACTCTGTTGGGCTCCATTTCTGGAATAGGAATTGAATAGTGTAATTATTGATTACTCTAACATCATCATCAGCGTACTGAGGCTGCATGTATGGCCAATACCAGCTAAACGCCTTAACAGCAATATAGTACTGTGCGTACACGTCCCATGCCGTGAAAGGCATTACCGCTGAACCATTAAACCAGTATAAGCCAGGCCTAAGATAAATAGTCAAAATACCTGATCCATTAGGGAGAACTTGAATAGTCCAATTCTCAGCAAGAATAGGCCAGAATTGACCAGTAAATGGATTATAGAACGCCAAGGGAAGCCACGTACTAACAGAACCCAGTAGATTACTGGGTACATAAGGATTGTATACAGGTATTCCAGGGGTATATATAAGCGTACTTGGGATTGCATTAATAAGTTGTGGTGCTGATGCTGCATAAGTTACAACATTGAATATTACCATCACTGCTATTGATATTATTAATACGTACTTAACTGCATTCCTATTCATATTTGATCTGAGTTCATGCATGATCGCCCAAGGTATAAAAGTTTTACTGTACATGTAGTTATGTTATAATGCCGTATACTTCACTGCCTTCTGATTGAGCTGCTTCAAAGTTAGATTAATGCATCTGGATGTTGAATTAACGCATGTAGCAATGGGACCATTCGGTATAGGTGATGTAGTAATCATTACAAGTTAACAGTTCCATCCAGTTATCTGGCTATTACCTAATAATAGGCCGTATAAATGGCCAAGGCTTAGAGAAGTTAAATGAACCAAGTAACATAGAATTAATGGATTAAGCCGAACCACTAATTATGTTAACCTGGTTCTTAATCTAGGTACTGGCAATGCATTATACAGTGTTGATAAAAACATGAAGTACTAAGAACCACCTATGGGTTACTTTAATCAACCTAGGAGTGTTAATGCACGTTAATTACTGGGAAGCTAGGTGTTAGTAAAGTTGCATTACTACATGAATTAAGAAGCATTATATGTAAGTTGATGGTTAAGGAACTTATCAATGCTTTTAAACTCATGTATTCCTTAGCATTATGGTTAGTTTCCCCGTTAGCCTACCCTCTGGTCCCTTTGAGGCTGATTGGGAGTCCTTGAGGGGTTTTAGAATCCCTGGTTGGTTTAAGCATGGTAAGTTTGGAGTCTTCATACATTGGGGTGTTTACTCAGTACCGGCCTTTGGTAATGAATGGTACCCTAGGCACATGTATATTCCAGGTAGGCCTGAGTATGAGTACCACATTAAGCATTATGGGCCTCAGGATAGGTTCGGTTACAAGGACTTCATACCAATGTTCACTGCTGATAAGTGGGATCCCAATGAGTGGTGCAGCTTATTCAAGAGGGCTGGGGTGAGTTACGTTGTACCGGTGGCTGAGCATCATGATGGCTTCGCCATGTGGGATAGTTCATTAACCAGGTGGAACGCTAGGAGGATGGGGCCGCGTAGGGATGTGGTGGGTGAGTTGGCTAAGGCCTGTAGGGATCTGGGCCTAGTATTCGGTGTATCTTACCATAGGGCTGAGCACTACTGGTTCTTTGAGGGTGGTAGGAGGATTAAGTCTGATGTGAATGACCCAGAGTATCAGGATTTATACGGGCCTGCTGCACCAATTAAGGAGCCTCATGAACAAGGTAAGCTTTGGCCACAGCCTGTTGAGCCACCGGGTGAGGCTTTTCTGAATGATTGGTTGCTTAGGGCCATTGAGCTTGTTGATAAGTATAGGCCGCAGTTATTTTACTTCGATTGGTGGATTGAGTACCCGTCCTTCGAACCATATTTAAGATTCTTCACAGCCTACTACTATAATAGGGCTTACCAATGGGGCCTTGAGGTTGCTATTAATTACAAGCATAATGCAATGCCCTCCTGGGCCGGTGTGCTTGATGTTGAGAGGGGTAAGTTGGCTGGGATTAGGCCTACCCCATGGCAGACTGATACATCAGTTTGCTTAAACACATGGGGCTACACTAATGATTGCCAGTACAGGACCACTGAATCAGTAATAAGGGATCTTGTGGATATTGTCAGTAAGAACGGTAACCTACTACTTAACATCGCACCCAGAAGTGATGGTACAATACCTGAGGAGCAGGTTAAGATGCTTAGGAGTGTTGGGGATTGGTTAAGCATTAACGGTGAGGCAATTTACGGTACTGAACCATGGTTAACGTACGGTGAGGGGCCGACTAGGGAGCCTGCTGGGGAGTTTAAGGAGTCTGAGTGGCTTAAGGTCAAGTACACTGGCAGTGACTTCAGGTTCACTAAGAGGGGTAACTCATTATATGCCATAGCCCTGGAATGGCCGGGTGAGGAAGCCGTAGTACAGTCATTAAGCTTAAACCTAAGGTTAATTGAGGATGTTAAGGACGTTGAATTACTGGGTCACGGTAAAGTAAAGTTCAGTAGAGAGGGGAGGGGATTAGTAATTGAGATACCGGGTAACGTGCAGAGGCGGGTAATGCCCGTATTCAAGGTAGTAACGAGTTAATGCTTAAAGTGAATTCACTTAAACCTACTTAAAGTAATCACTTAACGCTTATCACAATGAATTAGCACCTGCGCTTAGATGAATGAATTCATTAATTTGAATCAACCCTACTCCCCACCATCATTCTCCAATACACCTAAGTAATCGTAAACCCACCCCTTCCTAGCGTACTCCTCGTAAATCCTCCAAATCCTCTTAGCGCTCACTAACCCAGCGTAGTAACCCCTCTCCTCAAGTACCCTCTTAACCTCATTAATGAAGTCAATGGGTTTAACGTAAGGCTTCTCATACATTACCCTGAGTATTGCCTGTGCAATATCCTTATTATGAGGGTAAGGTTTCTTACTCTTCATAGTGACCAAGTTCATAATAACGCTTAACTTATTAATAAACCTTAATTAGCCTAAGGGCATTAATACGCATGGCCACTAGGCCCATTGTTAACGGTAGGGTATACCACCTAGTGCTTAAACCCGGTGAAACCACACCATACGCATTACTCCCAGGTGACCCAGGTAGGGTTGATTTAATAGCCTCAATGTGGGATGAAGTTAGGCTTAAGGTTGAGAATAGGGAGTATAGGACCTACGTAGGCACCTACAGGGGTGTACCCGTGATGGCTACTTCAACAGGGATAGGTGGGCCATCGGCCTCAATAGCCATTGAGGAATTAGCATCATTAGGTGTTGGAACATTAATTAGAGTTGGCACCACTGGTTCACTGTGGGCTAGTGTCAAGGTTGGTGACTTAATAATAGCCAGAGGTGCTGTTAGGCTGGATGGGGCAAGCAGTAACTACGCACCCCCAGGTTACCCAGCGGTTCCTCACCCTGATGTGTTGAATGCCTTGATTACAGCCGCTGAGGGCTTGGGTGTTAGGTATCATGTTGGGTTAACTGCATCAACAGACAGCTTCTATGTTGGTCAAGGTAGGCCAGGGCTTGGTGGTTACTTACCCAGTTGGTTTAAGGGTATTATTAATGATCTTAAGGCTGTTAAGGTAATGAACTTTGACATGGAGACAGCTACAGTATTAACAATCGCCAATGTTTATGGTTTAAGGGCTGGTTCAGTAATGGCTGTGGTGGCTAATAGGGAGACTGATGAATTCAACCCTGAAGCCGGAGTTGCAGATGCTTGCCGTGTCGCCAATGAGGCTGTTAAGGTGATTAATGAGTGGGATAGACAATACCCCGATTATGAGGTTAAGTCTGGGGCAGTGTTGAGGAGGGCTTATGAATCACGTTGATTAAGGTTAATACTTAATTAATTCAGGCGTTATGTACCATTCAATAACCCATTGACCATTAGTTAAACTCAACTTAACCACGCCGGAGTACCTAAACTTAATTAGTTGAGTATTTGGGTTACCTGTAATTAGTAATGAGGCTAGTTTAGATAAGTGAGGCAGGTGACCAACAATCATTACCCTATCACCTAATTCACTTAACCTACCGGCGATTAGGCTTGGGTCATCATTAGGGTTCAAGCCCTCAATAGCCTTCACTGATTTAACACCAAGGTGCTTAGCCAGTATCTCAGCTGTTTGAAGGGCCCTCTTCTTACCACTATGCACTATTACATCCACTGAAACATTAATCTTAGCTAAGTGCAAGGCTATGGCGGTGGTTTCACTAATACCCTCTGGTGTTAGGCTTCTCTCAGGGTCGATCTTCTCGTCGAAGGCCTTACCATGTTGAATCAAGTAAATCGATTCCACGCTTCATTAATCCCAACTCAACTTTTAAACTTACCCAATTAAGCCTAGGGTAATTTAGTTAACTTAGCCATGAAGAAGCCTGGTGTATCTTGGATATGTGGGTGAAACCTCCTTGAGACTCCGTCAAACGCCCTCTGACCGGCAGGTACGTTAACGTACTCTAGCCTGAAGCCTAACTCAGTGGCCCATTTAACATTATCCTCATTCTCCATTGGTGGTAACGTACATGTGGAGTATATTAATGATCCATTAGGCTTAAGTAAACTGTAGGCAACCTTAATGAACTGCCTCTGGTAGGCCACTAGGTTGATTAAGTCAGTCATGGTTAACCTATAGTATAGTTTAGGCCTAACCCCAGCGTCACTGCAGGGTGGGTCAATGAGGACTTTATCAGCCTTACCAATAAACTCAGGGTGGTTTAAGTGAAGGAACCTACTATCCTCAATGTAAGTCATTAACCTAACCCCCAGTCTAGCTGCATTACCCTCAATTTGCCTAACCTTACTCCAACTCCTATCAACCGCAATGATGATTGCCTTATTACCGGATAATTGAGCCACGTGGGTTGCCTTACCACCTGGTGCCGAGCATAGGTCTATAATGGTTTCATTAGGCCCTGGGTCAATTAATCTACCAACCCATTGAGCCGGCAGGGACTGTTCATAGAATAAGCCGAACCTCCACTCATCAAGATCCCTTAACTTAGGTAACCTATAAACTGACTCAGTGGTTTCAACAACAATACCCCTGAACCCCCTCCTGAATTCTGATGCATTAATTTTAGCGACCCCTAAGGCAACTACGTCACCATTTGGGGATACTACGTTGACTTCATCACCGGCATGAATGTCATTAGGCATGTAGAGTACCCCTGGGCCGTATAGGTTGGAGCCTAGGTAAACGCTCTCTGAGGCGTACTTATCAGCAACAACATACCTCCTACTAGCCCCAACCCTATTAGGTCCCTCCGTTGGGAGCCATATGGCCTCATCAAGTACCTCATCCCTGTAAGCGGTTATGCCATGTTCCTTAAGCCTCCTTAGTAATTCATCGGTACTCACCTTCAGTGTATTAACCCTAACGTAGTATCTTCTCGGTGGCTTCCTAATGCTTTCAAAGTAGGAGTCTAATTCACCATCATCCATGTATTGAAGCAAATGCCTGTAAACCTCTTGGTCAAGCTCAATACCCCTAGCTACCTCAATAATCTTAACTCCTCCCTCAGTATGATGCTTAGGCATGGTTACTATGGTCCACTTAACTTAGCCCTATTCTTAAACCTCTCCAGTGACTTAAGGATGGCCCTGGTGGCATCCTCAGGGTTAACCTTTGATATTCTCCATAAGTCCATTTGATCATCAACCACATACATTATTGACTTAGCCCTAGATACCTTATCCTTGAACTCAATCTTAATAATCCTCTCCTTAGATAGTTTACTAAGCATCTTAGCTGCCTTAAGAATGTTCCTATGCTTCTCATCAAGGCCAGCTAACCTCACTAATGTGGCTGTCTTAATAGTAACCCTCCTACCCCTTGAGCCACTGATGAGCTTAACAAGGGCCTTAGCCAGCTTCTCCTCAATATTCACACTATCCGTAGCCACCACCCCCGTTTATAACCCTATTCACATTCTTATCGAAGGGTGGGTATATTATACCCTTCTCCGTTATTATCGCCGTAACGTACCTGGGGGGTGTTACGTCGAAGACTGGGTTATACACCTTAACGTCACTTAGAGTTATTGGAACCCCCCTAATTAACCTAACTTCATTAGGGTCCCTCTCCTCAATCTTAACATCATTCACATCACTGGTTAAGTCGAAGGTTGAGGATGGGGCAAGGGCGTAGAAGGGTATTCCCAATTCATGGGCTATCACAGCCTCCTTAAACGTACCCACCTTATTAAACACGTGTCCGTCCTTTAAAATCCTATCTGCCCCAACCATGACGTGGTTAACCATGCCCTTATACATAACTAACCCAACCGCTGTATCCGTGATTAACGTGGTGTCGATACCCTCCATCACTAATTCGTAAACAGTTAACCTAGCTCCCTGCAGCCACGGTCTGGTTTCAGGTACGAACATTGAAACCTCCATACCCATTAACTTAGCCAACTTAACAGGAGCCAAGGCAGTCCCTAAGCCAGTACCTGTTGCTAAACCACCTGCATTACACTGAGTCATAATTGAGTCACCATTGTTAAGCTTCTCCATGCCGTAGATACCCATGGCTATCTCGGCATCGTACTCCTCATTAAAGACGGCGTCAGCCTCGGCCTTAAGTGCATCCACCAATTCCTTAACACTCCTAACGCTACCATTACTTATACTTGACTTAGCCTTATTAAGCATCCTACCTGTAGCCCAGGGTAAGTTAACTGCAGTTGGCCTGGCAGCATCCATAATCCTCTTGGCATTCTCAAGAACCCTTAAGGCGTCATTAAGGTCACTTACCTTACTCATGCTGCTTAATAGGCTGAGTAACATACCGTACGCCGCCGTTATGCCTATTGCAGGCGCGCCCCTAACCTTCATTGACCTTATCGCATCAGCCACATCCTGCGGTGTATGTAGTTCAACGTAAATTGTCTCAAAGGGTACCTTGGATTGATCAAGGATGATTAACCTATTATCCCTCCACTCAATGGGTTTAACCTTAGGTTTATAAATCCTCTTAACCTCATCAATACTAATCCTCATTAATAATCACTAACCGTCACCTTCGAATTCAACTGGGTTTTAAAATTTACTCACAAATTGTTAATGCTGGAGGAATTGCCTAAGCAGGTCTGCAACCTCCCTACTCCTAGTCACCAGTAGGCTAACCCTTGGTTGCTCATTGATTGGGACATCATCGATACTGTAGCCGTCCATTGCTATTATTAATGAGTTAAGCTCCTTAGCTATAACGTAGGCTGCGGCTATGTCATAAAGCCTAAGCCTATTCCTAACATCAAGGAAGAAGAGAAGCTTCCCTAGGGCAGCCATGGTTATCTCCAGGCTGGCTGCACCAAGGCTCCTTATCTTAAAGCCATTAAGCCTCCTGTATAATTCAGCCAAGCCATTTAACACCCTCTGTTCAACAGTTGGCTCAATGTATATTGAGGCCACTGGCTTATCTAGGACGCTTGAGTCGAAGGAGGCTGGTTCACCGTTTATGAAGGCTCCCTTACCCCTCTCAGCATAATAAGTTACGCCACTGCTAACATGGTGAATAATCCCAGCCTCCACGTCTGATAGCGTTAGGTTGCTCTTAAACCTAGCCACTGCTATTGATATTGAGTAGAAGGGTACGTCTAGGACGAAGTTAAGGGAGCCGTCAATTGGGTCAACTATGAATAGGTAATCGGGTTCACCATCATTAACCTTAACAACACCCCTCTCCTCAGTAATAACTAGTGCCCTTAATCCCTCAGCCTTAATTCTATCAATTATGGCACCCTCCGCAACCCAATCAATACCCCTAGTCACATCACCCTTCCCTGACCTCATTATCCTCTTATAGGATGAATCCTTAGACTTCTCAATTATCATGGGGGATGTGTTCTTCACAATATCCATTAACAATGATTGAATATTCACTTCACCCACATTTATCGCAATAGGCTCAACTCCACGTTTTAATGCTTTTCCACAAGGCGCTAAGCTAAGCTGCAGGATCACCTATATCTCACTAAACCTAACTAATCTACTCAACTCACTGGTAACTTGATCAAGTAGCCATGGATCTATTCTACCGAATGGGCCACTCACAGTAACCCTAACGGTTGCTAGGGCGACAGCCTTAATGAAGGCGTCAAGTGGGTTAAGGCCCATCTTTAAGTAGCCTGTTAATGAACATATTAAGACATCACCCGCACCAGTTGGGTCAATTGCATTAACTTTAACGTTACCATCAAACCAGTAAACCTTACCATTAGTGTACATTTTAGCTAAGTTACCACCCATTGAGACCACAAGTACCTTATCCTTAACGCGCCTAATCCCATGGTTAACCTCATCTGCACTAACTTTAACGACATCGGAGTGGGATAGGGCTAATTCAATAATGTTACTGGGGCTATCATTAATGACTAATCCATTATCGAGGAACCTCCTCGTGAAGCCTTGAAGATCTATTGAAACCAACTTAGCCCTCTCCCTAATAGCCTCAACAAGCCTCCATGATACTTCACCAGCCACTGGATTAATAACCACTGCATCATCGTTCACAGTAATGTCACTGAGCTCAATATCCCTACACCTACTCAGTAACCATAGTTTCCTATTCATGAACTCATCATACCTTATCCTAAACCTAGTTGTCCTACAGGATTCCTCAATCTTAACCCCGGTTAAATCAATACCTAGTTCCTCATAGGGCCTTAAAGCCGGCTTAAAGTCAACCCCAACCACCGATATTGGCTTAGCAATGAACCCAGCCTGCTTCAGGTATGTGGAGCAGAAGGTTGGTGGCCCACCTGGACTTATCCTACTAACCCCCGGGAACTCCAATTCATCAATAGTCATGTGACCTATAACTAACACTCAACGGCTACGCGTGAATGCATTTAAGTATTTAATTTTGAGAAAGATTTATTAAAAAGTACCTGGCCAAGTGTTAATTTACATGGCTATAAAATTCTGCCCTAAATGTGGATCAATAATGAAACCATATAGGAACGGTAATAAGGTTACTTGGAGGTGCCCTAAATGCGGGTACGTTGAAGACTCCTCAACAACAGTCCCATTGGTTGAGAGGACTGTAATTGAGCATAAGCCTGATGAGAAGCCGGTGGTCTTAACTAAGGCTAATGATAATTTACCCAAGGTTAAGGTAACCTGCCCAAGGTGCGGCAACAATGAAGCGTACTTCTGGATTCAGCAGACTAGGGCGGCTGATGAACCACCAACAAGGTTTTACAGGTGCACTAGATGTGGGTATACTTGGCGTGAGTATGAGTAATGGTGAGTTTAATTGAGGATACTGGTAACCAATGATGATGGATTAACCTCAATGGGCATAGTAACCCTAGCCAATGAATTAGCCAAGGAACATGAGGTACACGTAGTAGCACCTGAAACTCAACTAAGCAGCATAGGTGCCGCCAGGACGTATAATAGGCCAATAAGGATATGGAGGTGGAACGGTGGCCTTTACAATGGTCCAGTGGACGTCTATGCAACAGACGGCACACCCTCTGACGCAGTCTTCATGGGTATTAATATGTTTAAACCGGAAATAGTGGTTAGCGGTGTTAACCTAGGTGAAAACGTGGGCCTTGAGTCACTGTTCATAAGTGGTACAATAGGGGCGGTGATTCAATCATCATTAATAGGTGTCCCAGGCATAGCAGCCTCAATAGAGGTACCGCCTCATAGTAAATTCATAATACCACAGATCAATGGAGATTACTTCAGCGGCATTGTTAAGGTGATTAAGGGTATTATTAATCACATTGAGGCTGAGGGATGGGTTAAGGGAGTTGATGCACTCTCACTCAATATGCCATCACCAAGTAGGTGGAGTGGGGGATACGTGGTGGTTTCACGTATGGCTAAGCGACTGTTTAAGGAGACTGTGATTGAGTCAAGTGACCCAAGGGGTAATAAGATATACTGGAGATGGGGTGAGGAGTTAATGCCGTTAGACACTGATACTGACGCCTACGCATTCTACAGGGAGGGAAAACTGACTGTGACACCGTTAATCCTAGGTGATTCAAGTACTGGGCTTAGTGATATTGTTAGGAGTATTGAGGAATTAATCAGTAAGGTTATTAGGGCTTAAGCCGTAAATGGATTCAACCAGTAATCAGGGTGAAATTTAACCCTGCTTACTTGAAGCCTCTGAGCCCTGGGGCTGCCCATTACTAGGCTTCACTGTGGTTAGGAAAACCATGCCGTTAAACTCCATTTCCCTAACCACACCCCTATTAATCAATTCTGCATAAACCCGGGGCCACTCACTTCCAGTCATCTTTCTCAGTAATTCCTCGAAGGCTGGCTTAGGCATGGGCTCCTTCAACTCACTTACAATGCGTTCAGCAACCTCATTCACGTTGACTGAATCCTCATTAACGGTTACTTGCCTAACCTTAACGTAAACCTCCCCTGAGGCTAAGTCAACGTAGGTGTCTATTAAGCCACGTCTACTTAATTCAAGTAGGTCATTGAACGTTAAGTTGAATGGAACCCTATACCTAATGCTTCTTAAACTAACCCACTTCCCATCACTCAATACCCTTAATGACTCAACTAAGTCACTAAGCCTACTCCTCATAAACTGAACCTACCCTAAACCCTATTTAACTTAACAGCCAATATAGAGCCATGTAATGCATTTAGGTATAACATTTATTAATTTCAGCTGATACACCATTCCGATGGTTGAGGAGGTTACTGTTGAGGAACTTATTAACAGGGTTATGGAGGGTAATAACCTTGAGATTATTGATTACAGGGGGGATTTAATCGTGGTTGATTCCGTTAAAGGTATTGTTAAGGGTGATGTGGGGGATTTAGGGGAACTTAAGAAGAGGAGACCCAGGGGAGGACCCACTAAGAGGCAGGTTGAGTTAATTGCAGCCATAGTTAGGGCGCTGGTTAAGTCTAGGGTTAAGTTTAAGGTTGTCTTTGGGCCCAGGGAGGCTACGGTTAGGTTTGATGAGGATAGGTACGTTAGGGTTACTGAGAGTGATTCAAGGGTTGTGGGCTTTAATTCAAGTAGTGAGGAGCCTTTAAGCATAATCTACGGTGAATTAAGTGGATACGGTAAGGTACTCTTCCTTAAGCCCCTTAAGTGACGTTACCATTGAAAATAATTAATTAGTATTAAAACCCTTAAACACTATGATTTAAACGTGATACCTAAGTTCATACTAACCCATAGGCATCACTGCGCCATAGTTAAGTCAAGGAGCGGTGACTTAGCCTTAACCATAGATAGGGGTGGGAGGTTAATTGTTAGTTCAAGCAAGCCCTGTACCGGTGACTACATTAAGCTTCAACCCTACCTCCGCATTGGCCCAAGTAGTGAGGTGATTAAACCATTCATGGTTTACGACTATGAGTACGTGCCAATCTACGTAATATACAGGGATGTAGTGGCGCTGAATCAATTAACAATATCAGGCGGTAGGGTAAGCCTACAGTTGGAGGATGCTGATGAAACCGTGTTAAGGGGCCTTGTGGTTAATAATGAGGATTACGTTAGGTACATGATTGATGTACTAATAAGCAAGTACCTTGAATCCCCAATACCCATCCTAGCAATGTCAGTTAAGTTAAGTAATAACCCTGATAAGGTTGAGGAGCAGGTGAAGGCTTTAACAGATGGGGATTACCACGTGGCTGGGGTTAAGATTTACCATAAGCCAGGCTTCATGGTTAGTATAAGGAGGATATCACCCTATAGGGTTAACGTAGCGTTAATGTGCAGCATAGACCTAGTGGATGACTTCAAGGGATTAACCAAGGCGCTATTACTTTCATCAACCATAATTCACGATCTAAGGCTAGGTAGGGTGGGGGAGTTACCCATGGGTATGGATGTCTTCTACCCAATAGCCAAGAGGAGCCTAAACAATACTGCATAATACTTTAAACACAGATTAAGGAGGGGGACTCATGGGTTTAACCTACAGTAGGGTAAGAGGTGGTGTATCCTTAACCATTGGTGAACTTAAGCTTGAGGTAACCTTCCCTGACACTAAGATTGCTAGAGTCCTCTATACGCCAGTGACCAGGAGTAGGGGGAGGTCCCTTGTAGTCACCAGTGCCTCATACGTGGAGCCAAGCCTAGAGGAGGTTAATGGAGCTTTAAGGCTAAGTACGGGGGAATTAATCATTGAGGTTAACCCGGATTACTCCATATCATTCATGAATAGTAAAGGTGAATTAATGGCTAGGGAGGTTAAGAGGGAGATTAATGATAATGGGCTCGGCGGCTTCTGGAGCAGCCAAGTGATTACCGCTAAGGGTAAGGGCTTTTACGGGCTTGGGCAGCATCAAGGCTTATTCAACTACAGGAACCATGAGGTTCACCTGCTTCAAAGGAATCCAACCGAGACCGCATTACCAATACTAGTGTCCAACGTGGGCTACGGCTTAATGTGGGATCACTACAGTTTATCCAGGGTGAAGGTAAGTGAATTAACCAGTGGTGAATCAAGGATTGAGTATTGGTCCGAGGACGTGGATGCAGTGGACTACTACTTCATACTGGGGCCCAGTATTGATGATGTTGTTTCAGGGTATAGGAAATTAACTGGTAAGGCACCCATGCTCCCAAAGTGGGCCTTCGGGTATTGGCAATCCAGGGAGAGGTATAGGACGCAGGAGGAGTTGATTAGCATTGTTAAGGAGTTTAGAAGTAGGGGGATTCCCATTGATGTTATTGTACAGGACTGGCTCTACTGGGGTAAGTATGGCTGGAACGCCATGAAGTTTGATGAGGCCAATTACCCTAATCCAGTTGAGATGACTAGGGAGATCCATAAATTAGGCGCCAGGGTCGTAATATCTATTTGGCCCATCTTCGGCCAGAGGACTGATGTATACAGGGTGTTTAAGGATAAGGGTTACCTAATACCTGGTTCACTGAACTATGACCCATTCAATGATGATGCGAGGAGGGAGTATTGGAGGCTTATAGAGGAGAACTTCGCCAAGGTGGGTATAGATGGGTGGTGGCTGGATGCCTCAGAACCTGAATTAGATAAGCCTAGGGATCCATCAACAGATAGGGGTACGTGGACCTTCTACACCGGGTTACGTGACTCCACCACGGCAATGGGTAGGGGGTCGAGATTCATGAACGCCTACCCATTAATGCACACTAAGGCTGTTTACGAGGGACAGAGGGGGAGTTTCAATAGGCGTGTGGTGATATTAACTAGCTGACCTCCTCCCCGTCTTAAAGGGTGGGGTTTCCCTTTGGGTGGTTCATTGGTTTGTGGTTTACCGCCTTCATCCTCATCGCTTCATTGCTGGTGGAGGATGACCTCCACCCCGCTCCGTTCGTCCAGCGGTAGACCACGGGCTGGGTCTTCAACCCAATTACCCCTATCCCTCCACGGGAGTAGCCCCCAACACCCGCCTCACTGGGACTTGGGGATATGTGCATGCGTAGTATGTTTACTGCCGCATTCAAGTCAGCATTAATTACCTTCCCCATGCGGGGACACTTGAATAAGCCACGGTGAATCCTACCATTTGGGTGAGTTTCCCCGCATAGGGTGCATGTTTTAGATGTGTACGCTTCATTAACCTCAATAACCTTAATCCCCAACTCCTCACCAACCTCTTTCAACCTTCGTATAATGAGCCTATAATTCCAGAAGTTCACAGTTAGTTTATTCCCATGGTTCTTTGTAATCTCCTTAGGGTAACCAACTCTAACCTCTATAACCCCCTCTTTACTAAGTATATTCATTATCCTCCTCACCATTGAATTTACTACGTGCCTCATGAATAGGCTTCTTTTCCTATATAACATGCTTAATCTCCTACTCCTCCTCTGCCCATGCAAGGCTAATTTCTTCTGTGTTATGGCTATCTTTTTGCTATAATACTCGTACTGTGAGAGAATAGAACCACCTTTGAAGAGAAACCATTTTCCATTCTCTATGAACATTGTTACTAAGTTCACTATCCCTAAATCAATAGATGCCTTTAATCCACTCTCCTTTGGTTTAACGTCCTCAACACTCATTGGTATGAATGCGTAAAACCTCCCCCTAACTTCATCATAATGTATTTCAAGTCTGCCTTGTTTCCCTTTCCATTTCAACTTACCGGCGTACTTTAACCTCATCTTGAAGTCCTTAAGGTAAATCTCACGTTTCTCCTCATCAATAGTGTACCTATCATTTCTAACAAGAATGATGCCTTGCTTCCAATAGCCCGGCGGTCTTGGCTTTAAGTTCTTGTTTTGCCTCTTCTCTTTTATTAAAGCGAAAAATGAACGCCAAGCCTCAGCATTCTTCCTAGTAACCTGCTGTGCATTGACTTTTAGGATTCGCTTAAACTTCTCATATGTTTCTTTCTCGGTCTCTCCGAAGCCCACTCTTTCATGGTTTTTAAACTGCTGCATCCTAAGCCAATTAACAGTATTCCAACAAGCCCTATACACTTCCAATAGACCAAGCAACCTCTTCTTAGTCTCTTCATCCACAATCAGTTTAACAATGTTACTCCTCTTCATTCTCCCACTATTTCCCTATAATACTTCTTAATTACCTCATCTGAAACTTTAAAAGCTTTACCCCGCCTTAGAAAGGTGAAACTTGTCGTTCATTTTGTCAGCCTTCCTGGGGCAGCAGAGGCACTCAGCCATAACCTGGTCAGGTGATGTGCATCATGATTGGGGTGTCTTAGCTGGGCAAATACCCGCTGGCCTAAACTTCAGCATATCCGGCATACCTTACTGGACCACTGATACAGGTGGCTTCTTCAGCGGTGACCCATCAACACCAGCCTACGGTGAAGTCTTCACCAGGTGGCTGCAGTGGAGTACCTTCTGCCCAGTAATGAGGGTTCACGGCACCTGGTACGCTAAGGAACCTTGGATGTTCCCTGAACCATTTTACAGTATTATTAAGCAGTACATTGAATTCAGGTATAGGCTACTCCCATACATATACTCAGTGGCCTGGATGGTCACCAGTAGGGATTACACAATGATGAGGCCCTTGGTAATGGATTTCCAAGATGATGAAGAAGTGCTTAACATAGGTGATCAATACATGTTCGGCCCATTCATAATGGTTAGCCCAGTTACTGTACCGGCTAGGAGGCGTAGGGTCTACTTACCTAAAGGAACACAGTGGTTTGACTTCTGGACTGGTAAAGCCTATGTTGGGGGCTCGTACATTGATGCTGATGCCCCATTGGATAGGATACCGCTTCACGTTAAGGCAGGCTCAATACTACCCCTTGGTCCTGTTAAGGCTAATTCCAGTGAACCGGAGAACCCCATTGAACTCAGGGTTTACGATGGCGGTGACTCGGAGTTCACGCTTTACTTCGATGATGGGGAATCATATAATTATGAGAATGGGGAGTATTGCCTAATCCCATTGAGGTGGCTTAGCGGTGAGGGGAGGTTGATAATAGGGGATGCGTCAGGTGGCTATTGCAGAAACCTTAATTCACTGCAGTTCAACGTGGTTTTGGTTTCAGAAGGCCACGGTACTGGTGCGTCACCATCAGGGCCGGATTACTCCATTAACTACAGTGGACGTGCAGTTGAGGTTAAGGTTAAGTGAAGGTTAATTAGCTGAAAACATTTAATATACTGAAGCATACTCCAACCTGTGGCAACAGAGTATACTCCAGAATACGTGTATGAGTTAATGAATAAGCTTGATGAGGAGGTTAGTGAATTAAGGAACACCGTGGGCTCATTGGTTAATACAGTGAAGGAACTGGATAAGAGGTATGGTGAATTAGCCCAGAGGATTGATGCAGTTGCAAACGCGTTAAGTGGGGGTAGGGGTCAGTCTGATATGGGGAGTGTGTTGAGGGAGATAGCCTACATTGAGACAACGCTACTGAATTACAGGGATCAATTGGGTAAGGTCAGGGATCAACTTAACGATATGCTTAATCAATTGAATAAGACAATGGGTGAGTTAAGTGACGCTAGGTCAATGATATTCGATGTTGTGAATAACCTAAGGAACCTACTCTCCAATTACCAGAGTAGGCTTGAGGAATTATCAATAACCATAACTGAATTATCAATAATGCTCAGCAGTAGGTTAAGTGACCTTGAGAGGGAGATTAAGGCCATGAGGGAATCAGTGTTATTAAGTAAAGGTAAGCAGTAGGAGGAGTCATGAATACTGGGAGGGAGGCTAGGCTTAGGGTTATTGAGGCAGTGTTCATGTTGACCTCAGAGGGTAATAGGGTATTCTCAGTAAACTCACTGGCTGTGATAACTCATGGTGAGTACGCTGAGGCCCTTGAATGGTTGATTGAGGAGGGTGTAGTGGATAGGGTTAATGATAAGTACCTTAAGGTAACTGTACCTAGGCTTCAATTACTAATGATGATGGGTAGTGAATCAGTGATTAACTACATTAATTACTTATCCTGGAGTGAATTCGAGGAATTCATCTCATTTATAATGAGGCAGGAGGGTTATGAGACACTTAGGGGGATTAGGTTAACTATGGGTGGTGTGAGGGGTGAATTCGACGTAATAGGGTATAGGGGTAGTGTTGTGATTGTTGTTGAGGCTAAGCATTGGTTAAGCATAAGTGGTAGCGAGTTGGAGACTATTGTGAGTAAGCATATTAGTAAGGTTAAGGCATTAGCGGATAATTGGGGTAAGTTCACTAGGAAGGTTAAGTTAAGTATGATCAATGCCTCAATATACCCATTAATCGTAACCCTTAAGACGCCTCAACTACAGTCGTACAGTAACGTACCAATAATTGCCTCACACCAATTACCAAGCTTCCTAGAGAACCTTGAGTCACTGAAGGATAATATCCTCTGCTTTAAGGCAAGTCAAGCCACATTGAGCACTGGTTAATTCACCTCCTTAATGACCTAGTGGGTGGTATAGTGTTAAGGTGCATTAACTCCTCTGGTATAGCCTTAGATTTAGCAATCTCCCTGTAAACATAGGCTGATGGCCTCCAGTACTGCTTCTTAGTGGAGTAGTCTACTTGAAGTAAACCAAACCTCATGCTGAAGCCTGAGGCCCACTCGTAATTATCAGTCAGGGACCAGTGTAGGTAACCCTTAACGTTAGCCCCCTCTTGAATAGCCCTATAGACTTGGTAAATGTGGCTAACTAAGTAATATGGCCTCTGGTAATCAGCCGCATCAGCAATACCATTCTCAGTAACGTATATGGGTAAGTGATAGCGGCTCCAGTACTTCATTATTACATCATAAAGACCCTCCGGGTAGAATTCCCAACCGAAGTCACTGCATGGTCTACCATCAGGGCTAATTGAATTCCTCTCGCAACCATACCCATACCCAGGTATGCTCACGTAGGATTTCTCACCAATAAGCTTAACCACTGTTCTAGAGTAGTAGTTTACCCCAATCCAGTCAAGCCTACCCTTCAAGTCATCCCTAGTAACCCCCATTAATTCACCCTTAATTATTGCATCGAAGAATATCCACCTTGAATCATACTCAGCCAACTCAACGGCCTTAGCATCCTTATCAGTTAGCGGTGTGAAGGATGAGTTAGCGTATATTATGCCAATGGGCTTCTTGGAAATAGCCTTAACAGCGTCATAAGCCCTAGCATGGGCCTGTATTAAATTAACCATGACTCTCCTTGATAATTCAAAGTTAAGGTAACTTGGTGGGAAACCTGACTTAACCCACATGTAGCCATTACTGTGAACTACATTGGGTTCATTCATTGTTGAATACTCATCGGCAAGGTCATCGAACTTCCAGGCAGTGTAGGCTGCAAACCTAGCGAAGTTAATGACGGTCTTAACATCAAGCCAACCAGTGGGTCCACTTAAGTCACCTTTCCTAACCCTGATTGGGTCATGGACCCAAAGGGGCAGTGGCCAATGGTAGAAGTTCAGTATGAAGTGTATTCCCCTAGCCTTAAGGTCACTGAAAATCTCCCTATAATGCCTCACAGCCTCCTGGTTAGCGGCTTCATCAAGCCTCTTGAGATCATTCTCATCAACATGCACGGCCAACACGTCATTACCCTTAACCTCCACGTTACCCTGCGGTGGGTCAGGCATTGGCTTAGGGAATATTCGAGACCACTCAACATTAATCCTAGCGATATCAAGCCCCATTTTAACCGCATTATCATGAAACATCCTGTAAAGCCCCCAGTAACCTGGCCCATGTTCAGGTAAATCACCGCTAACTAAGCCCGAAGCAATGTTCTCAGGATCATGAACCCACACGTACCAGTCGGTGTTAGGGTCCTCACTACCTGGAGTACCCATTTCAGACTGGAACCCCGCCTGGGACCAGCCGAACCTGAAGGATTTTGGAAATGAGATATCCATTAATTATTATCTAGTTTAGATACTTTTAAGCATTAAGGTTGAATGCCCCTTAAAAGTGTTGTTAAGGTTAAGTCCCTAATCAGGTTGACTAAGTCACCATTCCCAGCGAATCCAGTAACCTGCTGCTAATAATTCATTATTCCCGCATAGTAACCTTCACTTAACTGCATTAACGCATACGAAACCATATCTACCTGCATCAGAATTATTAATAACACTTGGTGCCTCATAATACTCACCCACACCCCTACTGAGGGTTGCCACGTACCCAGTAACCCTTACTCCAAGCCTTATAAGCGCCTCAGTAACCTGCTTAATAGTTAGGAACCTGGCCCTGGAGTAGTACGGGTGTCCCCTTGAACCAAGCTCACTATACAATGCCCCCCACTGGCTTTCCAAGGGTACTATGCAGGCCACTAACCTGCCATTACTTTTAAGCACCCTAATGCTTTCCCTCAGTATGGCTTCAGGATTCATCGCAAAGCATAATGTGACCACTATTATTACGTAGTCCATTGATGAATCCCTAATAGGCATCAACTCTCCAACCCCCGAGACCACGGCCCAGGTCCTATCCTTAGCTAGCTTAATCATTCCTGGTGATGGTTCAAGGGCAATGGCGTTAATTAGCCTTGTGAAGAAGCCGCTTCCAGCCCCAACATCTAGGCCTAGGCCACTTAATCCAAGCGCCTTAATAGTATCCTCCTCTGACTTAGCCAGTAACTGGTGTTTACTGTACCATGAGTCATATTCATTAGCCCTATTGTTGAAGAGGTCAATAGTGTACATGATTAATCACCTTAATGGGGTCTTTTATATGTTATCCACTTATTTAATCGAGGGCGAAAGGTTTATAAATTCCGATATCGGTAGTGTTATCGGTGACCGGAAATACTGGGTCGCGTAATAGCAATAGGTGAGTGGACGATACTGCAGGAGTTAAGTAAGGGGAGGAGGAAGATAAGTGAATTAAGGCAAGTCACACCACTATACGGTTCAGCACTGGACTTCGCGATAAGTGACCTATTGACCCTTGGATTAGTTAGGAGGGTTACTGAGGGTGGGGAGGAATACTTTGAATTAACTGAACTTGGTAAGAACATCACAACCGCACCCTGGCCATGGGGACCATGGGGTTGGAGAGGCCCAGGACCTGGACCATGGGGCTTCGGCCCCTGGGGCGGTAGGAGACGTGGTGCACCGCCTTATTGGCCTTGGTGAATTAGCCAACAACCTTGATTAAATCATTTAAAATCCTCCTTATTTTCTCCTTATCCTCCTGAGGTATCTTATCCCAATTATCAATTATGTACCTTGCAGCTGACACGAATTCATCAATATTAAATGGTGAAGGCGGTGGGGGTGGTGGATTAATACCACCAATTAACCCAATGGCCCTCTTCCCCTCCTCAGTGAGTGAGTAATACTTCTTAACACCATCAATCCTAGATATCTTAATTAAACCCTCCTCCTCCAAGTCATCTAGGAGTGGGTATATTGATCCTGGTGATGGCCTCCAGAAGCCGAAGCTCCACCTCTCAATCTCATCAATTATCTGGGCACCCGTTAACTCACCCTTGAAGGCTAGGATATAAAGTACAATATCCCTCAACGCACCCCTCCTCCTCCAAAACCAGCCCATGAAGTCATGAGGCATAGGCCCCCTTCTCCAATCCATTAACGGGGTTACTAATGCATGCAATTAAATTTTACTACACGGTATTAAAAATAGAATACACTAATATTACCGGTACCTGAAACCATGTAACTAACTTAACTGCATTAGGTGCGTCCAGCCCTACCAAGCCTCTCATGAGCCTTACCCAACTCCCTCCTATGCTGGGCAATGAGTAAGTTAAGTTCACCAGCAAGCACCGCTGCGGCTATTATTTCAGCAAGCTTTAATGCATTGGAGCCAGGTGGATCACCACCCCCCTGCACCCCAAGCATCTGCAATGCCTCCCTCTGGGTTGGTAAACCAGTACCGCCACCAACAGTACCCACCTCTAGGCTTGGTAGCGTTACTGAAACGTATAAGTCACCATTATCATCAACCTCAGCCCAAGTAATACCCATGCTTGATTCAACAACCTGGGCCACATCCTGACCTGTGGCTATGAACATTGCCGCCACTATGTTTGCGAAGTGGGCGTTGAAGCCGTAGGAGTGGGCGTAGGCTGAGCCAAGTAGATTCTTCCTAACATTAACATTAACAACCTCCTCCGGGGTTATGTTGAAGCGCTCCATTAGGTACCTCCTTGATACAGTGGCCTCACTGATAACCGTCTTCCCCCTACCCAGTAGGAAGTTGACTGCATTGGGCTTCTTATCAACACACATGTTACCGCTAACGGTAATTAACTTGGCCTTAGGGTAATTACCCTCAATCCACTGCGCAACTCTCTCAGAGGCTATGGTAACCATGTTCATACCCATGGCGTCCCCAGTACTGAAGACTAATCTAAGCCATGCATTGTTACCATTTATGAATGGTTGAATCTCCTTAAGCCTTAAATGCCTACTACTGGACTCAGCAACCTCCCTAATCTTATCAATATTAGTGTTAATCCAATTAATGAAATCCACAGCATCAGTGGCTGTGGGTAATCTGAATAAGGGTGCCCTAGCCATACCATCCTTAACAACAATACTCCTGGCTCCACCATTCTCAGTAATAACCTTAGCCCCCCTATTCACAGAAGCCACCAAGGCACCCTCAGTTGTGGCTAAGGGTACGTAGTATAAGCCATTAGCATAAACCCCCTTAACTAAAAGCGGACCAGCTACGCCTAATGGTACTTGAACAGCCCCAATGGTGTTCTCAGTATTCCTACCATAAACCTGGTTAAAGTCAATTACCGTTGAACCTATGGCATTAAGCTTAATACCAAGCCTCCTCTCAAGGAACAGCCTCCTAGCCCTAGTGGCTGCGTTAGGATCCTTGAGCAGGCCCTCAAGCTCATGCATCTTAACCTTACCCTCCTCAAGCATTTTAACCACATCCTCAAGCTCCATGCCCTTAAACCTAGACTCAATTATTAAACTTTATGACCCCTCCCATCTTGAGGAGAGTTTCATACGAGCCTATTCTTAAGTTAGCTAAGTAAACGTAGATGGAAAGCTTACCCTTAAGGTGAAGTGCGTTTCGATTTCTTCCATCAAAATGATCTAATACCTATACCTGATCAATCCATGCACATGAGGGTTGAAGCTGAAACACCAGTAATACCAGGTGTAAAAGTGATCTTGTATAAGGAATAAATATGCAGGAACCCAACAGAATCCTCACTCCCTCAGGGTGAGAGAAGGATTAATGCTAAGTTAAATCACCCTGTGACTCATTTTAGGTAATAGTTATAAGCCTTAAGGATTCGCCTCATTAATGGGCTTCATATCAAGTAGAGCAAAGGTAGATGAGGCTGTAATTGGATTAAACTCAGTGATACTGGGGCCATCGGTAATTGGTAGGGGGAGTTTCATTGATGATTACGTGACTGTAGGCTACCCTATTAGGCGGAAGATTAAGACCATTAAGCATATTAATGAACTTGATTCAGTTAGTGACGGTGCCAGGATTGGGGAGGGGTGTGTGATAAGGAGGGGTACGGTTATTTACGAGAGTGTTGAAGTGGGTAATAATGTTGAGACCGGGCATAACGTGTTAATTAGGGAGAACACGGTGATTGGGGATGGGACTAGGTTAGGTACTTTAACTGTGATTGATGGTGGCGTTAAGATAGGTAGGAATGTGAGCGTGCAGAGTATGGTTTACATACCCATAGGTACTGTAATAGAGGATGAGGTCTTCATAGGGCCAAACGCAGTGATAACTAATGATAAGTACCCACCCAGTAGAAGGCTTCAAGGCGTGGTTATTAGGAGGGGGGCTGTTATTGGTGCTAACGCCACTTTAATAGCTGGTATCGAGATTGGGGAGGGGGCTGTGGTGGCTGCTGGGTCAATAGTGACTAAGGATGTTAAGCCAGGAACTGTTGTCGCTGGTGCCCCAGCTAGACCCATGTACGGTGTTGATGTGTACGTTGAAAAGAGGAGGGCTTATGAATCAATGGGTTAAGTTACTTAATCTGCCTATGAGCTCCTTATGAAACCTCTCATCATCAATAATGCTCCTTATTATTGACTTAATAACCTCCATTCTAGACATCTCCTCACTTGTTAATACCCTTGATGATGACTCATAACTACTCAATACGTACTCATACATGCTTAAGGCTATTGACTCATAATCCTCAAGCTCCATTAACCTATTAGCCAAATCCTTAGCCACACCACCCCTAACCATTGCCGCACACTCCCTTATCCTACTAAGCCTCCCCTCCAGTTCCCTATTCATGGATACAACACCCTCAACGTTAAGTGAACCCTTAAGGCCACTGAGCAGAGTCTCCTCAATACCCTTCAATATATCCCTATGCTTAGCCGAATCCCTGCTTATTAACTGCAGGCTAATTCTACTTAATTCATCAGTGGCTAATTCACTTAATTCACCGTATAATTCAGCTAACTCATCCTCAACCTCCTCAAGATTCCTCAACATACTGATTAATGCAGCATTAAAATCCCTAGTAACCATAGGGCTTATGCATAAGCCGTGTTTTAAAGCATTCGATGATGAAAAGGACCGTAAGGTTAATTAATTTAAGGGCATTAACGCATTAATGAGGGTTAGCTTCCTAGGCGTCGGTGGTTGGGTTTCAATGCCCTGGCTAAACCACCCCTCAATACTTGTTGAGGCTAAGGGGGTTAGGCTACTTCTTGATGCCGGGGAGGGTTCATATAGGCAGTTAAGGAGGTGTACTGGCCTTGATGTTGACTCAATAGACGCAGTCATAGTTACTCATGGGCATGGTGACCACATCCTCGGCTTACCCTCATACGTACTAATGGCTGGTTCAAGGGGCATTAGGCTAAGTGTAATAGCCCCAAGGTACGTTATGGATGATTTAGTAAGCCTAATTAAGGCTACACACATTCAACAGTACGTGAATGCGCTTAACCCAATACCCGTTGATACGCCGAATGAGCCATCCTTCATAATGGAGTTTAAGGGTATTAGGATTTACGCTGTTAAGGTTAACCACACCGTGGAGGCTATGGCTGTTAAGTTAATTGACTCAGATGGATCATGCCTAACCTACAGTGGCGACACAGCACCCTCACGGTCACTGGTTGAGTTGGCTAAGGGCTGTGGTGTACTTATTCATGAGGCGAGCGGGAATCCAGGCTTTGAGGAGGAGGCTCATAGGCATGGCCACAGTACCGTTAGGGACGCCGTTAATATTGCTAGGGAGGCTGGTGTTAAGCAGTTAGTGTTAACCCACTTCTACACAGTTAACCCAATCATAAGTGAACTGGGTGAGGGGTTAAGCCTAATGATACCTTACGAATGCTCAACTATTGAAGTTAAGTAAGGGATCTTAAACACCACTATTCCTAATCTCCCTCAGAAGCCTCCTAAGGAACTCCCTCCTACGCCTAATCCCCCTCAGCCTACCCTCCACGTTACTCAACGGCACCCCCATCCTCCTAGCCTCAGCCACAGCCCCCTGGACATTAGCCTCCTCAATACGCAGCCACTCATACATAACCCTAATCCTCCTAACCTCCCCATAAGCATCATAGCCCTGCGGCTCAATATTAATGCCTAGGTAATCGCTAAGCCACTTAACCCTAGCCTCCTCATTATCCCTAAGCGCCCTTGATGCATCAATACCCCCAAGGAACCTAGAGTACTTGGTGGTAAGTAGCTTAATTAAAGGTGACTCACTGCTCATTAGGCATCAGCCTCTCCATAACCCTCTGCCCAAGGTACTTGTCCTCAACCCTACTTTCAACATTACCCACAACCTCATCATTAACCTCAACAACCTCAACTTCATTAACCTCAGCCACCTCATCATTAATGGGCCTAAGCCTACTCACTGCAGTGGCCATGTTTAAGTCAATAACCCTTAGTATTGAGTAGAGGGAGTACTTATCTATTTTATTATTATATGCGTAAATTAAGGCTAACTCAAGAATCCTCCTACTTGCATCATTAGCAAGCCCCAAGGCCTTAATGCTACTTAACAGTAACTGCCTACTCTTACCCATGATTACTGATTCTCATTAACTACATTAAAAACTAACGTGTAGAATCTGTACTCACCATGAGTTTAAAGTTTAAGCAAATAAGCTGCTACGTAAATTACGCAATAATTTATTGAGGTAACAAACATTAATTCTTAGTACTACCTGCATTAATAACTTGATATAAACCAATGCATAAAACTTAAAAAACATATATCGATGGGTAATACATGGATTATTCAAGTAAAAGAATGAGGAGGGGTATTGAACCCATAGTGGCCGCAATACTATTAATAGTGATAACTGTGGTGGCTGCAGTACTACTTTACTTCTGGTTCTCAGGATACTTATCGGCAACCACGACAAGAGTATCACAAATATCGGCACCGGAGGAGGCTCAAATAATTGGAGTTAACTACGCCCCCACTAGCAATTATTTAGTCGTATTCCTTCAGAATGTTGGGCAAATACCTATAACCATAGCGCAGGCATATATATTAAATAGTACAACACTCAATGTAGTATGTTCACTAGCAATAAGTGGGTATACGCCATTACCTAGTTCAGTCTCCAGTACATCGGGCCCAGTATCATCAGTATCCACTGTAACCATAGGAGGCAGTGGTGCGGTAGCTATATTTCTTGGTTTATCAGGCTGTAGCCTAAGTCCAAACACCATATATGTGGTTAAGCTTGTTACTGCTAGGGGTACTCAGATAACTTACGAGTTCTCAACGTAAAGGCTTAAATTTAAGCCTGTGTTTAAAATAATCATGGTTTCTTTAAGGCTTGGTTCAAGTGAAATAACTGGAGCCGTGCTTATTCTAGTAATCTCAGTGGTACTTAGTGTGGCTTTACTAGCCTTATTCATAAACTACATTAATAATTCACTGCAGAGCCTTTACAGTGGCCCATTAGGCTACCACTGTGAATTCACCGTGATTGGTTATGCAATGAATGATACGGCAGGTACATATGAAGTGGCCCTTGCCCTCTATAATTACGGTTCAGCGACATGCATTATTAATGGTGCAGCCATCATTAATGCAACAACCGGTAATGTGATAATGATTATACCCTACAGTAGCCCCATTAAGTTCAGTAAATTCACCATAGTGACCATTAAGGTTAATTCAATTAAACCACCCTTCATAATTAGGTTCTATGCAAATGACGGGTACACGGGTGACGCCATTGTCGAGTAGGCTTGGGCTTGGTGAAATATACGTATTCGCAATATTCATGGTGGCTGCTGTGGTACTTCTACTCTCAGTACTGTATATGGTTAATTCAGTGAGGGGATTCATTAGTAGGGAGGCCACCTACGCTGCATTAGCCTCATCATCAAGCATAAGCCTAATACCCCAGTCGCCACCACTGGTTAACGGTGGCTTCATCTACGTTAACGCATCCCTTGAGGGTAACTTAGGCGTATTCAGCATAGGCTCACTACCAGGCTACGCCCTCTGTACAGTTAAGTTGATTAATGGGACAATGTACTATGCCCAGGGCTCAGTATCATATGATTCAATGAATGGGGTAATTAATGTTCATGCTAAATGCCCACTATCAGTAAAGAATCCAAGCAACTTAACTCAATTAACCCTAACCCTGCCAACACCATTGGGTTCAAGCATTCAATTAACCTTCAACTACAGGCCAAGTATACGAGTATTCGAGTACCCACAGTACACTAGCCTAGGCTCTAATGCTACGATCAGCCTATACGTTTACAATAACTCCACTGGGTGGGTTTACGTTAACGCCTCAGTGATCAGCGGCGATGGTTACGTGGTTAAACTCGGTAGCGTAATGATACCGCCCGAATCCTCAACATTACTGGTTAACTACACGTTAATCAATTCACCCACAATGACGCTAAGCTACACCATTAATAACCTAGCTACAATTAATAAAACCATCACCATAACACTAATTAGCCAAACAACCACCACAACCTCAATACCAACATACTGCACACCCGGTAAAACCGCATTCGCTTACCTGGGTAACGGAACAAGTAACATGCTTAAATCCGGGGCTACAAGTGGCCTTTACTGGAATTACATGATTTATAATGGCACCATTAATGGGCTTGTTAACCCAATATACATGTATGCAATAAATACAGGTGGCTTAAGTAATACAAATGGGTATGTATTAATCCTTTACTATGATTTATCCACCCTAAACATCCACATATCTAACTACCCCATAGTATCAGCTGTTCTTTATCCAACCCAATACACGATTAATGGAACCTTATTCTTCATATTCATAGTAACCAGTAACAATAATCTCATAATGGTTTATAAGTCATCCAATGTTAATCCATCATCAACAGCCCCCAATACAAACGCCGCAACCAACGCCAGTAACCTAGTAGCTTCAATTCTTGGTACTAATAATAAAAATATATACATGATATCAAATGGTTCAATATTTAGTAATGCATTACTATATTACCATGTTAATTTAGCTAATATAATTAGTGGTAACCCTAAGTATAAGTATATCGGTATCGGTGTGTATCTTCCTAACTACTATTATCCTAATTATGGAATCGCCTATTGGGATTACTTATGTATTTCCAGTTCATAATTCATATTTTACCTAAATCTAGTGATTAATCAATTATGAGCCCCTAACCTATTTTCATGCCTGAACTTGGAATTAATTCTAAAATAGGATACGCCTAGATTCAAGGCTAGCCGGTAAGTAATGGAGTATTAATGTTAATTCAGTGAACATGATTAATGAGGCTTAGTGCTACATAAATTAGCAACTGGTATCACTGTTTAAGCATTTTTAAGGCGACTTCCCTTAACCCAAGCTTCCCCTCTCTAAATAACTCAGGTTCCATTTGCCTTATATTCCTTGACAACTGTGGTTTAAACTCCATTTTACTTAAAATATCCCTCTCAATATCCACACCTGGCGCATACTCCTCAAGTAGCAGGCCTTCAGGTGTTAACCTGAATACTGCCCTTTCAGTTATATAAAGCACCTCCTTGCCTGCCTTTAGGCCTAGTTCAGCGTTGAAGGCTATTTTATAGGGCTTCTTAACGAACTTAACAATATCACCATCCCTCCCAATTACTAACCTACCGTTCTCAATCCTAATATCCCTCTTACCTGCGGTGAAGGCTCCGGCGAAGTATATCCTAGGTGCTCCATGGACTATTGATGGGAATCCACCAGGTCCAGGTAGTCTCTCAGGTAGGAAGCTTGGGTTAACGTCACCCCTTGGTCCAACCTGCATGAAGCCCAGTGAAGTGGCGTTAATTGCCCCACCCTCGTATATAGTGAATTGATCAGGCATTGGTATTACTGCGAATGGGGCTATGGCTACGCCGAAGTCGTCGCCATTTAGGGCTATTCCACCCCATGGACCTGACTCAACTGTGGTGAATATTAAGTCCCCAAGCCCCTCCTCACTAATAATCCTAGCCACTGTTGATGGTATCCCAATACCTAGGTTAACTATGAGGGGTTTACCCACCTTACCGAGTAGGTTAACTAACTCAACCGTAACCCTCCTGGCTATAACCTTCTCAAAATCCATTTTACCATCCTGCTGGAGGCAAATGTTACTTGGGGTTACGCGTCCACACACCCTTGGATCATACTTTATGGATGCTGATTGAGTGTGGTACTCCATGGGTGCCTCAACAATGTAATCTATTAACGGCCCTGGGACGTGAACACCCTTAGGTCTTATTGAACCAGCCTTAGTAACGTACATTACCTGAGCCACCACCATGCCTGGGTTGGGCATTGCCTTAGTGGCCTGGGTTATGGCTAATACGGTGCCGTATATTGCCTCATCCTCCATGCTTAAGTTACCTAACTCATCGGCTGTTGAACCCCTTATTAAGGCGGCGTTGGGCTTTGGGCAATCATACATTAAATACTCCTCCCCCTTAATCTCAATTAACTCAACCCTACATGCCTTACGCTCCCTGGCTAATTCATTAAGGTAAATCCCATCCTGCCTGGGGTCAAGGAATGTGCCTAAACCAACCTTAGTGATAACAGGTAGGCCAAGGGCCTTACTCCTAAACCAATGCACTGATACACCTATTGGCCAGGTGTAGGCCTCAACCCTATTCTCAAGGGCTAGGCGTTGAAGCCACGGTGATTGGCCTAGGAATGGGAGCATGAAGCCCCTAATGAAGTTGAAGTCACCCTCATCATACATTGATTTAGCCACTAGGTCAAGACCATGGTTATTAGCTGCGGGCAATGTGTCTGATACTATGAATAAGCCACTGGGGTGCCCGGTCCTCCTGTATAGGTCGAAGAGCTTTATTATGAGGTATTCAGGCATTGTGGCTGCATTAAAGCCTGAAATAGCCACCACTGAATTATCCTTAATATTGCTTAACGCCTCCTCAGCATCAGTAATCTTAACGATAGTCACTTAACTCCCCTAGCTGGGACTAGATGTTCAAGCTTAAATCACCTATTTCATTTTATGTTAAGCAAGAATAAAACGCATATTAGGCAAATGTCGGATACTAAAAATTCAACTCACATTTACTCTAACCTAACTCTTAATAGAAGTACACTTTAAAAACCCTCCCATATGATTAAAACCCTACTACTCGAGTTTAATCTCATTAATGTTAATCCTCTCCGGAATCTTAGCTCTCTCAAATCTCCAGGCTTCCTTACTTAATGGCCTAGTGGCGTCAATACCCATCTTTGTTGTTAAGCCTATTGATTGATCAATGGCTGCTGGATCAAGGCTTGAACCCCTAACACCCTCAATGATCACCAGGTCCTCGTCAGCCCTAAACCTGGTTGCAATTGCCCACTCAACCTCATTCAAGTCATCAATGTTAACATCATCATCAACAACCACAACATGCTTTAAACTTGGGTGGGCGGAGAAGGCTGCCAGTATTGCGTTCTTACCCTCACCCTCAATTGTCTTCCTAATAGCCACAATGGCGTGAAGCCAACCCCCACCACCCCTCGTTAATCTAACGGCCTTAACATCAGCCACAGTCCTAACTGCATTCCATATCCTGGCCTCCTTCTCAAAACCCATTAAAATAGAGTTCTCAGCATCACCGGCGACAAGTACATGCACTATTGGGTTAGGTTTAACATAGATTGAGGTTATTTTAACCACAGGCTGCCTCCTAACTACATCGTATGTACTCATTACGTCAACGCACGGACCCTCATCATGCTCAGCATCCTTAAGAATGAAACCCTCCATAACCACTTCCGCATCAACTGGAACTGGAACACCGTTACTCAGCCTAAAAACCCTTAATTCACCGTTCATGAGCCTATTGGCGACACCTAATTCACTGACACCATACGGTGGGGAGGAGGCTGAGGCGAGGAGGAAGGCTGGGTGAATTCCCCAGACTATGGCTATTGGTGTATCACGCCCCTTAGCCTTATTATCATTAAAGATCCTGTAGAGGTGCCTTGGCACAAGCCTAATCACGAACTTATCCCTATCAATAACTGTAAGCCTATGGAAGGATGCATTAACGTAGTCACCTAAACCAAGAACCACACCACTGGTTAAGCATGGTCCAGGCTCCCTCTCAAAGAACCTCGGCACTGGGAGCTTACTTAAATCAACCTCACTTAGCCTAATGAGCGGGAAGTCATTAACCTCCCTTGGTTCAAGGGGATTAGCCTCAGCGTTAAGAAGCTTAATGTAAGCCTCCTCAGCATTACTGACCCCTAGGGCCATCATTAACTTAACCCTAGTATCCACTATGTTGGCCACAGCCCTGAAGCCTGGGTGATCCTTAATGTTATTGAAGAGTATGGCTGGCCCAAGGCCACTGAACCTATGAGCAATTAGCGGTATATCGAACTCCACCGCCATGGGTGAGTTAACTACCTTAAGTAAACCAGCCCCCCTTAATTCATTAAGGTAATTACTCAAGTCCATTAAGTACGCACCACCAGGCCCTTAATTAAGTATTAACCGTATTACCCCGGGTGATTAATTAGCTATATGTGCATTATTTGAGGCATGTATAGGTTAAGCACGTAGTTAAGCGCCACAGCGATTATAGTCATTATTGATGAGTGCATTAACCCAACGCCAAGATTCCTGTAAACCACCTTACCTATTATCATGCCTGTGAAGATTGATTGAATCATAATGCTGTAGACGAATAGGGAGTTTATGACGTTAATACTTAGGCTACCGAATGATATTAGGCCAGTGGGTAGTGAACTCACTATTGTTGAGGTTACTGAGATTAACCTAGGTATTAGTATAGCCAGTATCACTGAACCCAGGAACACGTATATTATTATTATCGTGTAGGCTAACGCAATGTATGGTTTAAGGGAATTAACCTTATCAAGCTCATTAACAACAACATTATCAAGCTCCCTATAGGCTAAGTCAAGAACCTCAGCAGCCTTAGTACCACTCCTCAGGGCTGATTCAAGAACTATTGAGGCTAATTCAAGGTACCTATTGTTAAGCTCATGGGCAAGGCCCATTAAGGCAGCGCTCAGTTCACCGGGCCCTACTACACTTAACCTAAGCCTACCACCAAGCTCCCTAGCCAATACACCACCCTGCTTAAAGGTTAAGTTAATGGTCTCAGTTATGGTTAAGCCTGTGCTTAACCCATCCCTAATCACCCTAATGAAGATGGGTAACTCACCTGTAATGTAATTATTAATCCTCCACCTACCGTATTCAGGTATTGATGCTATTAATATTACTAAGGCCGCTGAGGCTACGTACACCGATACGTAAACGTAGTTACTGGGTAATGGTATGTTAAGGGAGATATTCATGAAGCTTAAGGTAACTAACACCTTAGGTGCCGTTAAGTAACTGAGTGCAATAATTATTGTCACTACCAGTGCAGTGGTGTACTTAATAATTATGTTTAACTTAACCACACGGTGCATTAATTCTTAGAGCTTTTAAACATAATACTCATAGTCAGGTTTTTAAGGTAAGGGATTAAAATACTGTAATACTAGTGAACTTAATGCACGTTACTGATTACGCTGCATTAGATGGATTAGTCCAAGTATCGATACTAATGAGTAGGGATGGCCAATACATTTACTGGGTTGAGGAACCTAAGTTAAGTAAGGAGGAGGAGAAGCTACTCCTAAGGATTAGGGATGAGTTAGTGAGGTTAATGAGCGCTAAGAATGCGCCATCAATATACGATTACGGTAATGTTAAGGAGTACGTTAAGGGTATTGCTGAATCATTAATTAGGCGTTACGCACCCGGTATTAGCACTGAGGGGGTTAGGAGAATAATGTACTACATATTGAAGAACACTGTTGGCTTCGGTTCCATTGAGCCTCTTGTTAATGATCCTAGGGTTGAGGATATTCACATTAATGGCCCAGATAGGAGTGTTTACGTGTGGCATAATAGGTATGGTCATATTAAGACTAATATAAGCATCAGTGATGATGAGTTAAACAGGTTAGTGACCCTCCTCTCCCAGAGGATAAGGAGGAACCCCAGTTCAGCGTCACCAATACTTGAGGGACTTCTAATACCTGAGAACCTAAGGGTTGAGATACTGCTTAGGGATGTTGCCTCAATAGGCCCAGTGATTACTATTAGGAAGTTTAGGGAAGCGCCTTTAACCGTAGTGGAGATGATTAAGCTAGGTACCTTAAGCAGTAGGCTGGCTGCCTACCTATGGTTCATGCTTGACCACGGAGTCAGCATACTCATAATAGGACCCACTGGCGCAGGGAAGACCACACTACTTAATGCACTACTCTTCCTCGTCAGGAATGGGCTCAGGATAATTACAATTGAGGATGCTAGGGAATTATATCTGCTTCACGACCACTGGGTGCCCCTGGTGGCTAGGACCTCTGAGGCTCCCGGTGTAGCTAATGTTGATCTGTATGAATTGGTTAAGGTATCCATGAGGCTTAGGCCCGATTACATTGTTGTTGGTGAATTAAGGGGTGAGGAATCATACGTCTTCTTCCAGGCATTGGCAAGTGGGCACACTGGATTATCCACACTTCACGCCTACTCAGCTGAAATGGCGATTAGGAGACTGTTGTCTAAACCCATGGAAATACCTGCAACACTATTAACGTCACTGGGCGTTATTGTGCAGATAAGCGTCGTGGCTAAGAATGATGAGATAACCAGGAGGGTTACTAGGGTTGAGGAGGTTATTGATGTTCAGGAGGATAGACCTGTGCTTAACAGGGTTTTTGAATGGAGGAGGAGTGATGATAGTATAGTTAATGCGAATGATTCAGTACTAGTGAGTAGGATTATTGAGAACCACGCCCTACAACCTGATGAGGTTAAGGCTGAGTTGGATAGGAGGGAGAAATTCATATCACTCATGGTTAAGAACAACATAACATCCCCCAGCAGTGTCTTTGAAATAATAAATAAGTACTACATGAACCCTGAGGAGGCCTTCAATGAGTTGAATAAAGGCAAGACCAGTGAGGGTAAGTGAGGGTCAGTAACTTCATTACAGTACTTAGGAATTGGCTTGATTCATATTCACGCCAAGTCAGCGTTAAGAGCGGGTATACGATATCATCTGAGTTAATTAAGGTTAGTATGCTTTACCTATTCACCCAGGCAGTTGCATCACTTGCCTTAGCCATTATTCTAGTTAAACTGGGGCCTAGGATTTCACTACTCTTTATCCTGATCTCAGCATTATCATTAACGGCGATAGGGATGATTAACGCCTACATCGTGATTATGCTTAGGTCAAGAGCCAGGAAATTCGAGAAGTCGATGACCACAATACTGCTAACCATGATACCTTTAATGGCCAGTGGGGAACCATTAGTTAACGTATTCAATTACCTAGCTTTAATTAAAATTGAGCCTGAGGTTAATGAGGAATTCAGGAGACTGGTGAGCGAGGCTTACAGCGGCTTCGACATAGTGAGCGCAATTAAGAGGAGTATTGAAAGGGTTCCATCCAGGGTGTATAATGATGTAATGAGCATACTTGTTGAATCATATGGGGTAAGTGGGAGTATAGCCGATGTGCTTGCGCTTAAGTTGGATTCAATAATAAGGAGGGAGCAGTCGACGTTTAAGTCAAGGACCCAGGCCTTATCACTAATGATGGAGGTTTACGTGGTTTCAGCTCAATTACTGCCAATACTACTCATAATACTAACCATATCACTGGCCCCATTGGGCTCCGTTCCAATAAACCCGGAGGCCCTAATACTACTCATGTTCCTAATCTACGTACCAGCAATTGGCTCAGTCTTCTATATAATAATGAGTGGGTTACTGGATTAAGAGGTAACTCACTAGAATTTAGCCGTAGTCTCAAGTATGGGGGCCTCTTAATGCCTCTACAGGCTCTTTAATACCCTTAACGCTAGTTTATTCAAGCTAAGTTCCCAGAACCACACCCTAGGTAGGTTGGGGACGGTAAAGCATAAATACTAAGCCTAATAGCCATTAATATGGCCTACTGGGGTGTATTGGCTGCGGTGCTTTTCCTAGTATTCATAGGGCTTGTAGTGGATAGGTTAATACTACTTATTAGGAGGATAATTAAAGTTAAGGTAACGAACCCTGTTAAGGTCATGAGGTTTGAGGCTGGTAATGTACCTGTGGGGCCTGTTAAAAGCGCCTTACCAATGCAGTACGTTGGCTTCCTACTCATGTTCCTATCAGTGGAACCCATTACGGCGCTTCTACTAGCCTTATCAATAGCCTTCACGGGGCCCCTCAATACCGGTTACATAATGCTTTTCACAGCCTTCATAGTAACATACTCACCGTTAATCTACGTAGCCTACAGCGACGTAAAGTACATGGCCTATGAAGTCCCCCGTAGAGTTATTTTGAGTGGAAACGCTGAATAGTAATTTTTAAAAACGTAACAAGTCCAATAGGTTGTGAGTAATTATGGGTGATACAACTGTTAATACGTTGAAGATAACGTTAAAGTCCATTGGGATGGATATTAAGCTACTACCGGACTCATTGGCAAGCTGGGGTACTAAATTCTCAATATGGCCAGCCCACTTGGTTACCGCATGCTGTGGAGTGGAGTTCGCCCACGCATCAGCTCCAGGTTATGATGCGGAGAGGTGGGGGTTCCTGCCTATATTTGGGCCTAGGCAGACAAACTCAATAGTAATAGAGGGTACTGTAACAAGGAAGATGGCTAGGATTGTTAAAACGGCTTACGAGCAGATGCCTTACCCCAAGTTCGTGATAGCCATGGGTTCATGCGCCATGGAGGGTGGGGTTTTCTGGAACTCATACCACGTTGTTAGGGTTAATGAGATTGTTCCGGTTGATGCATGGGTCATGGGTTGTCCACCAACCCCTGAGGCTGTTATTAGGGCTATTAGGATGGTTCAGAGTAAGATTGAGGGTAAGGAGGTTAAACCCAATATAAGGCCAAACCCAGTTGACTTATCTAAGGTGCTTAAACCCGATAAACCCCAAAGGCCACCTAACCCACCCCATAGGATTGAGTTTGAGTTGATTAAGGATATTAATGTCTGTAAGCCGGCTGCTAACGTTAAGTGGGAGCTTGGGCAGAAGCTTATTGATGGGTTTAAGGAGTCTCTTAAGGATGGTGTTAAGAATACTGCAGTGAGGGGTGTTAATGACTTATGTGTAATGTTGAGTAATCAGAATCACCTTAAGGATGCTGTATTATCAGCCTTTAAACTAGGCTTCGACCACGTTAAGTCAATTAACGTAATAGACCTCATAAACGCCGGTGTCTTTAGGATGGAGTACGTGCTTGGCTCATACTCAAGCAAGGAACTTCAACCAGTCCTACTAGCAATATACTTTGATGTACCTAGGGATGAGGCTAAGGTACCCTCAATAATTGATATCTACCCAGGCGCCGATTACCAGGAGAGGGAGCTCCACGACTTATTCGGTGTCTGGTTTGATGGAAACCCATGGATGGGTAATAATTTCCTCCTAGACCCAGACACACCTGTTAAGTACCCACTTAGGAAGGAGTATAGAATCCCCTCACTTAAGGGGGTTGTGGTGGAGAGGTGATTAATGTGACTGAGCGTGAAGTCTCAATTAACGTACCCGTGGAGGTGCCTGCTGAGGTTAAGTCACTCTTCCTACCCATCCCCAAGAACATGGTTGAGGAGGCTTATAAGTCTGATGAGTACCTAGTCCTCATTGGCCCAGCCCACCCGGGTAGTGGGCATATGAGGATTATCCTAAGGTTGAAGGGTGATTATATTGTTGAGGCAGTACCAGACCCAGGTTACGTGCATAGATCCGTGGAGAAGCTTGCTGAGACGAGGCTCTTCGTGCATAATATACCGCTTGTGGAACGCCCCACAATAGCTGAGTCATCAATAATGGATCACGGTTACGTTAGGGCCATTGAAGAATTAGGCCAACTAGATGTACCTCCAAGAGCCCAGTACCTGAGGGTCATCATGGATGAGTTAAGTAGGATAGGTGACCACCTCTATGATACAGGAATACTAGCAGTATTCCTTGGCCACTCCACAGGATACATGTGGGGTTTCGGGCTGAGGGAACTCATAGTAGACGCCTTAGCCAGGATGACTGGAGCCAGGATAACAGTATCCTTCGTAATACCCAGTGGCGTAAGGTGGGATGTTCACCCAGATGTCTTAAGGTACATCTACAATATGACCTTCTTCATTGAGAAGAAGATTGATGAACTAGGCACAATATTCACCAAGAACCCAGTCACAGTAAGCAGGATGAAGGACGTGGGTGTTTTAACCAAGGACCAGTGCATTAAACTAGGCGCCGTTGGCCCATTCCTAAGGGCCTGCGGTGTTGAATATGATAATAGGAGAGCAAGACCATACGCCGTTTATGATCAATTAGAGTGGGAGATACCTGTGGCTGATGAAGGTGACGCATACTCAAGGTTCCTAGTTAGGGTTGAGGAGATTAGGCAGAGTCTTAACATAATAAGGCAGGCTGTTAAGAATATTCCTGAAGGACCCGTGATTGGTAATAAGTTAATGACCAGGGTACCACCTAAGGAAAGGGAGAAGGTTGCTAAGGACATTAGGAATTACTTATTCAGGCTATTAATAGGCTTAACGCTACCTGAGGGTGAGGCCACCACGTTAACTGAGGCCGCCAGAGGGACTTTACTCTATTCCCTTGTGAGTGATGGGAAGTCCAATGTACCCTATAGGCTTAGGATGATTACACCATCCTGGTATAACCTTAAGCCATTCATGGAAAGCCTAAGGGGGTATAGGTTAATGGATCTACCAGCCATATACGGTTCATGGGGCTACTTCCCACCTGAGGCTGATAGGTAACGTTAAACTAAGGGTTCTTAATTCCCCTCATAGTGTGGAAACACTTTAAAGGGGTATGTATAATTGGTGCTTATGGCCATTGAGAGGACGCTCGTAATAGTTAAACCTGATGGTGTAAGGAAAGGGTTAGTGGGTGAGGTTATTTCAAGGCTTGAAAGAGTTGGCTTAAAGATTGTAGCCATGAAGATGACTTGGGCAAGTAGGGATAAGATTGAGGGATTTTACCCAAGTAGTATTGACTGGTTTAGGAGCGTTGGTAATAAGACGCTTAATAGTTATAGGGAGATGGGTATTGACGCCAAGGCTGAGTTGGGTACTGATGACCCTGTGGAGATTGGTAAATTAGTTAAGAAGTGGCTGGTGGATTACATGACTGAATCACCCATAGTCCTAATGGTTGTTGAGGGTAATCACGCTGTTGAGGTTGTTAGGAAGCTTGTGGGTAATACACTACCATATAAGGCGGAACCAGGGACAATTAGGGGTGATTACTCAGTGGATAGCCCTGACTTGGCTAATAGGGAGAAGAGGGCTATAAGAAACATCGTACACGCCAGCGATAGCCCAGAGGAAGCTAGGAGGGAGATAGGCCACTGGTTTAGGGAGGATGAAATATACAACTATTAACCACATGAGTAAAATGAAATCGCACCCCTCATAATCCCTTTAAAACAACATAAAATAGATTAAAGCGCAGAAAGGGAAAAAGAACCCTATAGGAGGTGTTTACAGTTAAGTAATTACCTATGCCCAAAAACCGGCTTAGGCTTATATGGTTCCTCAAGGTACTTTACCTCATCGTCAGTTAACTTAATACTAATAGCATTCACAGCTTCTTCCACGTGCTCCGGCTTAGTGGTTCCTATTATTGGTGCTGTAACACCCTTATGCAGTAGCCATGCGTACGCTATTTGCGTTGGCGTCGCTCCCTTATTATTAGCAACCTCAATAACCCTCCTCAGTATCTCAGCGTTCTCAGGGGGTTCCACGTAAATCCTATAATCACCACTACCTGGCCTAACCCTAGTCTCGGTTTCAGGCACAATTATCTTACCATCCTTATAGTACTTACCTGACAGTATACCAGCTGCAGTTGGGCTCCATGGTATTATACCGATTCCATGAGCCTTGCAGAATGGTATCATTTCCCTCTCCTCCTCCCTGTAGAGTAGATTGTAGACGTTTTGCATACTTACGAACTTCTCGTATCCTTTCATTTCTGCTGTGTATATCATTTTTGCGAATTGCCATGTCCACATGCTTGATGCCCCAATGTACCTTACTAATCCTTGGTGTACTAGGTCTGTTAATGTGGATAAAGTCTCCTCAATGGGTGTATCGTAATCAAACCTATGAATCTGGTAGAGATCAATGTAACCAGTATTCAACCTCCTCAAAGACTCCCTAACCTGCCACATAATATGCTTCCTAGACAAACCCCTAGCATTAGGGCCATTACCCATTTGCCCAAAAACCTTAGTGGCGATAACCACATCCTCCCTCATACCCTTAACCAATTCACCAACAATCTCCTCACTCCTACCCCTCGAATAAACATTTGCAGTATCAATGCAATTAATACCAAGGTCCCAGGCCTTCTTCCAAACCTTCCTAGCATCCTCAAGCTCAACCATCCATGGTGCTGTATTACCGAATTGCATGGCACCAAGGCATATTCTTGATATTTTCAAACCCGAATTACCTAAGTTAACGTACTCCATACTAATTCTAAAAGGGTTGATTAAACCAGTTTATAAAAGTTGCCCATTAATTAGATTTAATGAGGTAATACTTATAAGTAGTGTTTAATTCAAGCCTTTAGATCAATTATGTCTACAGTATCCACCTCCACTGGGTCTCAGATTGTGAAGGTCGGTTTCGTGGGTTGTGGTGGTATTGTTCAGGGTGCTCATGCGCCTAGCCTGGCTCAATTACCTAATGTTAAGCTTGTGGCCTGTGCCGATGTTGATAAGGCCCGTGTTGCTGAATTCCTCGAGAAGTATAAACTCAACTTCTACACGGATTACAAGGAGATGCTTACCAAGGAGACCCCTGATGCAGTAATCATTGCAACACCCAATGCCCTACATGCTCCAGTGGCCATTGATGCCTTGGAGAGTGGGGCTCATGTGTTGACTGAGAAACCCATGGCTATTAGTGTTGATGAAGCTGTTAAGATGGTGGAGACTGCTAGGAGGAGGCAGAGGGTGCTTATGGTTGGGCATCACATGAGGTTTGAGAGGAGTATTCAGGTTGGTAGGAAGTTCGTGACTAATGGTAGGTTGGGTAAAATATACCACATTAGAGCCCTCCACCTTAGGAGGAGGGGTATTCCATCAACCGTAACCTTCCTTCAGAGGAAGTACTCCGGTGGTGGGCCTATGTGGGATATTGGTGTTCACACAATTGATGCAACAATGTTTATGACTAATTTCCCAAGGCCAGTATCCGTGGTTGGTAAGGTTTACTCAGCCTTCTCCGATAAGGCATACATGAGGATGAATTACCCAGTTCCAGTGACTTCGCAATTCGCCTATACGGCGCCCATGGATGTTGAGGACTTCGCAATGGGGCTTATTAAGTTTGAGGGTGATTTAACAATGTACATTGAGGCCACTTGGGCAACTTACATTAAGGAGGATAAACATGAGGTAGCAATAATAGGTACTGAGGGTGGTGTTCATTATGAGGGTGGTTCATTAAGCTACATTCATAGTATTGATGAAGAGTTCATAACATCAACACCCCTAATAGGTCAACAGCAGTCCGCCTATGCCCAGGAGGATAGGGCATTCATTGATGCCATAGTTAAGGGTGCTGTTAAGGCTCCCTACCCAGCGTGCACTGGTGAGCAGGGTGTGTTGGATGTAGCTATCATTGAGACTATTTACAAGTCCGCTGAGAGCGGTAGGGAGGAGGCTGTTAATATTCCTAAGTCAATCATTGATTCAATGGGGTGGTGATTATGGCTAGTTTAAAGATTGCCCTACAACTCTACTCACTTAGGGATGACATGCCTAAGGACCCATTCGGCACCGTTAAGGCTGTTGCTGAGGCTGGCTTTGATGGTGTCGAGTTCGCGGGCTTCTACGGTAAGTCAGCCTTGGAGTGGAGGGAGTTCCTTGATAAGCTTAGCCTTGAGGTTGCTGGAGCCCACATTGGTGTAGGTGGTTTCATTGGTGATGAGTTGAATAAGACCATTGAGTACAATAGACTACTTTGGAATAGGAACCTAGTAATACCTGGTGTACCGGAGGAGTGGAGGAGGGGTAAGGCTGGCTGGTTAAGGTTCGCTGGTATGCTTAATGACTGGTCCAGGGTGTTGAGGGCCTACGGCATGAGGATTGGTTACCATAATCACTGGCTTGAATTCCAGCCCATTGAGGGTGAATTACCATTCCACTTAATCTTCAGTAACACTGACAGCAGTGTCATGGTTCAAATAGACATAGGTCACGCCTACAGGGCAGGCTTAAGTAATAGTGATATTGTTGAGTTAATTAAGAGGTATGGTGGAAGGGTAGTTTCAGTGCATGTTAAGGATTACTCAAAGGAGAAGGGGTATAATTTGGCTGTGGGTGAGGGTGAATTAAACTGGCCTGAAATACTGAGTGCCTTAAGGAAGTATGGGGGAACTGAATGGTTAATAATAGAGAATGAGGAGTACCCGTATAAGCCACCCATTGAGACGGTTAAGGTGAGTATAAGGAATCTAAGAAACATATTAAGCACAGTAAGTTAACCCTAAGCTAGGTTAAAAACCACCACTTACTTCCTTAAATTAAGAACCTTATCAGCAACCCCAAGTTCACTCAGGATACTTACAATACCCTTAAAAGACTCCCTAGTCCCCTCCTCCTTACTACCACTGGGTGGTACGTAGTGTGTTTCCAGTGAGACCACACCACTATAGCCGCTGTCTATAAGTGCCTTGAATTGGCCACGGTAATCAATCATACCTCCACCCACTGGTTTCCAGGCATAGTGCCCATTCTCCACTGCGGCATCCTTAACATGGATATGCATTATTAAGCCCTTGACTGCATCATACCCATGCGGGTATGGGGTTTCACGGGCGAAGAAGGCGTTACCTGGATCCCAAAGAACCCTAACGTACCTGCTCCCAAGTCTATTAATGAATTCCTTAGCCTCCCTACCTGTACCAACTATGCAGCTGTACTCATTCTCAACAACTAGGTGGAAGCCCTCCTTCTCAGCTAATTCCACCGCTGGTTGGAAGCGTTCAATTAATTGATTCATGAAATTACTTAACTCTCCCTGCCACCAGAATGTGAATACCCTAGTGTACTTTAAATCAAGCTTCTTAGATAACTCAATTACCCTCCTTAGGATGTTAATGTGCCTCCTATGGGATTCTGAATCATTAATGTATATTTTAAACGCAGGTGAATCTAGATTAGATATCTCTAGGCCATACTTCTTAACCAGGTTACTTACCTCAGTAATCTCTGAGTCGGATAATTGTGATGCGTTCCTTCCCCAAATATCCCTAATCTCAACGTGTGTTGCCCCAAGTTCGGAAACAACCCTAAGCGCGTGTTCAAGATCCTGGGAAATCTCATCTGAGATTACGCCTAGCTTAAACATACTGACACTACTTTAAGTATGCGGTTCCGCTTTAAATAAACTTAGTCTAACAGTTTTTATAAGCATCATGTTTCAAACATCAAGTAATTATAATTAAGTGAACTTTTAGCCGCTGAATAATGCTTTAAAGTGAGTAAGGTAATTATTAGTATGCCCAGTAAACTAGGTGTTGGTGTCGTTGGACTAGGGGCAATTGGTGTGGTTCATGCGAGAGCCTTAAAGGAACTGGAGCAGGAGACTGGGTGGATTAAGCTCACTGCGGTTGTTGATCAAATTAAGGCTAGGGCTGATGAAATTGGTAGACAACTTGGGGCTAAGGCGTACTACACGTTGGATGAATTAGTGAAGGACCCTGATGTTGATGTAGTCACCATAGCCACCCCCTCATACCTGCACGCCCCCCAAGCCATATACGCAATGGAGTATCATAAACATGTGATAGTTGAGAAGCCAATGGCAGTTACACTTGCCGGGGCTAGGGAAATGGTGATGAAGGCTGAGAGGAATCACGTTAAGCTTGGTGTAGTCTTCCAGGAGAGGTACGCGCCCGATATTATTAAGGCTAAGTCAATAATCAGTAGTGGGGGTTTAGGTAAGGTGTTTCTGGTTGAGGCTAAAATGATGTGGTGGAGGGATGAGAGGAATTACTACAATAGGGATGAATTAGCCAGGAGTTGGAGAGGAATGTGGGAGACTGAGGGTGGGGGTGCCTTAACTAACCAGGGTATTCACACAGTGGACCTAATGTACTGGTTCGGTGGGGAGGTGAGCGATGTCATGGGTTTCTACGTAAATGCCTCACACCCAACAATAACAGTGGAGGATACCGCCGCTGCGGTTTTAAAGTATAGGAGTGGGGCCTTGGGTTCACTGGCGGCTTCAGTGTCAACTCAGCCAAGTGACTTCCAATTCAGGGTAATTAGGGTTTATGGGACTGAGGGGCAGTTGGAGATAAATGATAGGGTAATGACATTACTAGCAACAAACCAGGGTGGGGTTCAGAGAATTAGTCCTGAGGCTAAGAGGGATACCTTAACCCAGACTGAGAACCTTCATAAGACCCTCCTAAGGGACTTCCTCAACGCGCTACGTGATGACAAGGACTTTCCAATAAATGGTTATGAAGGTATGAAGAGCCTTGAGGTAATTAAGGCAATATACTTATCATCAAACACAGGTCAAGCCATTAAACTACCGCTTAACCAGGTGTACGTGGTATGAAGCTAGCCTTCACCAGCCTAGCCTACCCTGAATTAACGCTAAGTGAGGTTCTTGAGAGAGTTAGGAGGTTTGGCTTTGATGGACTTGAGTTAAGGGTTGCTGAGGATGGACAACACTTGAAGCCAATATACCCAGTACCTAAGCAGGATTACGAGTTAATTAAATCCTCAGGAATCAAGTTAAGTAACCTAGCCGGCTACGCCTCCTTCGCCATGCCTAATGAACAGGAGAGGGCTAGGAATGAGGAAACCCTGAGGACACTCATATTAATTGCCAGGGAATTAGAGGCCACTGGGGTTAGGGTTTACGGGGGTAGGGTTACTGATGATGTTGAAAAGGCCGCTGAGAGAATAATTACTTCACTTAATAGGGTTGTCAAGTTCGCTGAGGATAATGGAGTTGTCATAATGATGGAGACCCATGATGACTGGGTTAAGGCAAATAACCTCAGGAGGCTTCTCAATGGTCTTGATGAGGGCATAGGTATTTTACTCGACTTCGCCAACGTGGTTGCAGCTGGGGAGAATCTTGATAATGTCCTTGAGTTGGTTAAGGGGAGGGTAAGGCATGTTCATGTTAAGAACTTTAAACTAATTAACGGTAAGATCAGGTACACTACACCAGATGACCCAGCTGGATTAGTGCCGATTAAGAGGGTGGTTGATTACTTAAGGGGTATTGGCTTCAACGGCTACTTATCGGTTGAGTGGGAGAAGAAGTGGCACCCTGAATTAGAGCCTGCCGATGAAGTGCTACCCAAGTACCTAAGCTACCTGAGGAGTATAATTAACGCCTAAGTATTGCTTAATCCTTATAAGTTAAAGGTAGGCACAGTCGTGGGTTTAAATGAGGGTTGGTGTTTACGTTGGAGTACCATACGGCATAGACTCCGTTAGGCAATTCCTAAGTAAGCTTATTTCATTGACTCAGGGGGTTCAATGGCTTTCAGTGGATGATTCAGTGGAGACATTAAGTAGACTAGAGGATAGTAACGTGGACATGGTCATTGTGTTTGGTGGTGATGGATCATTACTAAGATTCATCCACACTCACCCTGAGTTAATGGGGAAACCTATACTTCACGTTGGGGCAGGTAGAATCAACTTCCTAAGTGAAGTATTAGTAACTGAGGAACCCTCCAGTGTCTTGAGGGTATTTAAGGGTGACTACTACATTGATGAAAGGGAGCTGCTATCAGCCTCATTTAGTAATTCAAAATGCTATGCGTTAAATGAAATAGTGGTTAGGTGCACTGATCCTGGGCGTATGGCTACAATAAGCGTCACTGAGGAGTATGGTGAGGAATTAATGAGCGGTAGAATGGATGGTTTAATAGTGGCTACACCAACAGGCTCAACAGCGTACAGCCTAGCATTAGGTGGACCTGTGGTGGATTATAGGGTTAAGTCTAAGTTAATAGTACCCATAGCGCCATTCTCAAGAACCCTCGTACCAATAGTTCACCCATATGATGTTAAGATTAGGGTAACTTCAATGGATGAATCCTACGTTATTTGTGACGGATTTATAAAGGGTAAGGCAGTGAACCTACTGATTGAGCCATGGCCAGAGAGGGTGAAGCTAGTGAGGTTAAGGAGAATCATGATGTACGAGAAGCTGAGGACAAGGCTACTAAGGCCATGATACTGGATTCAAGCGGCTTATTCCACATAAGGAACGCCTACATCATAGGTGAAATCTCTAATGGAGGCTACAGGTTAGTTACAACAAGCCTAGTTGCGGATGAGGTTAAGGACATTAGATCCAGGGCATTACTGGATTTAATAAACGTAGAGATCCTTGACCCAGACCCAAACATGATTAATGCAATTAAGCTACGTAACCCTAAGTTAAGTGATGCAGATGCCTCAATAGTAGCCTTAGCATCCTCAATGGCCACCAGTGGCGTTGAGGTTAGTGTAGTAACTGATGATGTAGGCCTCATAAAAGCATTAAGGAAACACGTGAAGAACACTAAGATTATTACAATTAACATTAAGGAAAAGAGTAAATAACGCACTTAGCTTTTAAGCACTGAGTAATTGATCTTATACACCAATACCCATCCATATGGCCTTGAAACGTAAACCAACTGGAAGCCTGGCGGTGAAATTAACCAATTACCGTAGAACCATGTGAAGTAAAGCTGATTCAACAGAGTAGTGTTAGTGCCAACAAACGGAGGCGGTACTAGGCTTTGACCTAGTATCGGCTGGAATGTCAATACTAGGTGAACTGCAGAGGATGAGGATGATGACTGAGAGTAGGTTGGCCAAGTATTGAATAACCACAGGGGTAGTGTTAATGGTGTCGCCGACGTGGTTGTCCTTATCTGAGTCAAGCACTGGTCAACGGTAATTGAGTATGCTGGGGCCTCTAAGTCAAAGAGGAGACGGTAAAGCGTGGTGTTGGTTAAGGGTACGTACAGGTTATATGTAGCTGTTCCACCACTGGGTGTACTACTGATTATCTCAGCGGCACTGAGTATGTGGGTGTTGGTGTATTCTGGTGAATTACCGGATATTGTGCTCATCCAGTAGCTCTTAACGAAATCACCACCAGTAGGGTACTCTGGGTAGAGGGCGCAGAGGGCTAACATGCTTTGGGATGATGAGCCAACGCTTAACGCTGACATGGGTGAGGGGACGGTTATGGGGAATGGGTAGTATGGTAGGAAGACAACAACGTAATCAGCACCAACACTACGCAGTAACTTAAGGGATTCGGTTACATTAGTTGACGTGAAGGCGGTGGCTATGAGCTTAATCTGAGTACCATTAACCGTTGAGTTATCGGCCAAGCTAGTCCTATTACCCATTATCGCCAACCAGTAACCGTAATCCCACCAGGAGGCTAGGACTGAATTATGAGGAGTATTGTATTGAATCCAGTAGAGTGCATCAAGCCAGTCACTGGATGGTATTGCAGGCTCAGTGGTTGAGACAATCTGCTGAGGCGCAGCAGCAATAGGTACACCTGATTGAGCAATAACTACAACCGATATTGCGAATAACGCAGTCACAACGGCCACGGTCAGTAGCCCAATAACATCAATACCACGTCTAGCCACGAACCTAATTACCAGGTAGAGGCCGTAGGCGGCCACGGGGAGCCAGGCAAACATGAGCATTGTTAACCAAGCCTCACTGGAGGCGAAGTATACTGATAAGACTGACGTAATGGATAACAGTAAGCCAGCCACGTCAACCGTGGATAAGGCGTACGTTAAGCCAGCAATCTCGAAGGGAAGGGTATAACCTGTTGTTGAGAGTAATTGATGAGCCGTTGATGGGGAATGCTCAGCGACGCTTTGAACCAAGGCACTGCGGGCTGTTGGGAATAAGGCAGCCAAGTACTTACCACCAGGTATATGTATGAGGACTGAAACACCGGATAGGGCTAAGGCAAGAATAATCACAAGGAACACCACTGCGGCAGCTATAATGTACTTGGATGCGGTAACTAGTTTACGTGCACCAAACCTCTCCAGCAGAACAACTATAATCGCCACAACAGCCAGTAAAGCCGCTAAAGTACCTAATGCACCAAGACTAAGTACTGCATGCAACTTATACCTCGGCGTCATGGCTAGGAAGGCTGCGAAGCCAAGGTAAGTTAACGTGTAGGTGCCTAGTGCATTCACTGGGTCAACTGAGATACCGTCAGTAATGCGGAGTGGAATAACCCTACCTCTATAAAGCCTGTAAAGCACATATATGGAGAGTAGTATGGCGTATGCACCATATGCGTTCAACACGAAGGTGAATGAACCCCAGAACCATACTAGTGAACCATTCACCACAGCGGCTAAGACCGCGTAGGGTATCCAATTCCTCTGCCTAAGTGCCTCAATGAATAGAGCCATGCCCAGTGGTGCTATGAATTGAAACAGGGTTGCATCAGCGTACCAACTGGCCTCACCCCTCTGTAGGAATATTAGGGAGAAGGCAGTCATTAATGCGGTTAAAAGACCCACGTACCTGCCTCCGAACCTTGAACCCAGGTAATACATGGATAAGACGGATAAGGCATTCACTATACCCGGTGTGTAGACGGCTATTGATAGTAGGGTTAAGTGAAGGTGTAGGTGCTTAACCAAGATATCGTAAAGTATTAGTCCAGTGAAGGATACGCCTGGGGATAGGGTTGTAGCCCAATTAATCCCCCATGGGTACCAGAAATGGGTGTTTATGTAAAGGTTACCATTAATTAAACCCCCGCTGAGCCACCATTCAATACCCTTAACCACCCCCATTTTAAGCATGAATTCCGTTAAGTAGTATCTAATGTATGGGTCAAACTCATTAATGTAATTACCCCATAGGAATGCTGGGTAAAGCCTAATGTAAAGCCCAGCAGTGAAGGCTGCGGCTAATGCTGCCAATAAGCCAAACCACTGAGTTGACCTTAATTCCCTCAACTCGGCATCAGTGAGGCTTACCCTAGTCTTAGTTGGCGCCTTAGCGGCACTACCTCTCTTCCCTCCCCCTGCCTTAACCATGTGGACGGTCTACGGCGCATTTTAATAAAGATTTCCCAAACGATGCAGTTGAGGCAGTGTCAACGCCTCCTCTCCCTAATCTTCCTTGTTAAGACTGGGAGGAACCTGTATAAGTCCTCGACAACACCGTAGTCGCAGTACTTGAAGAAGGGGGCGTTCCTATCATTATTAATCACAACCACTATACCTGACTCCATCATGCCTGCTAAGTGCTGTGGTTGCCCACTTACCCCAACCGCTATGTATAATCTTGGCTTAACCTTATGTCCACTTAACCCAACCCAATGATCCTCACTCAGCCACTTAAGGTCAGCCGCCAATGGCCTTGAGCAACCCAGTTGAGCACCTAAGGCCTCAGCTAACTCAATGGCAAGCCTTAAGTCATCTTTACTCCTAAACCCCCTACCCACAGTCACTATTACATCAGCCTCCTCAATCCTAACGTTACTTGTTGACTTACCTTCAACATTAATTAGCGTTAATGAACCAGGCTCAATGCTTACATTAGTGACAGTGACTACATTACCTTGGGCATACTGCTTAGGCTTAAACCTAGTAGCTTGAGCAACGATTATTACCGGTGGTTGAGTCTCCAATTCCTCAATAGCCCTATTACCAAGTGCATTAACTCTGAATGAAGGTGGCTTAACGTCAGTGGGGTTAATTACAACTGGTGTATTCATTAATCCACTTAAGTAACCGCTAAGTGACCTATATGCCTTATTATCCGGCATTACTATGTATTTGGCTTCCTTAAAATTACTTGAAATGAATCTGGCTAATGGAGCTGGGTCAATTAACCTACTGTTATTAATAATGTATACCTTTGACACACCATAATTACTTAGGTTAATTCCTTCACCGCTACCTAGGAGGATTGCATTCATCGTTAAGCCTGTGGCCTCCATCATTTCCTGGGCTAGGCCTAGGATGCTTAATGTCTCTTGATCAAGGATCACCAGGATCATTACCCTCACCTCAAAGCATTATCCTTAATTAAGTATTCAATGAGTTTATCAGCCTTCTCCTCAACACTGCCTGAATCAATAATAATACCTCTCCTACTTACTTGAATAGCCTTAATACCCTTAACGTTAACTACCTTATTAATCCTTACGCCAATGTCATTAAGCGTCAGTAACTTAATAGGCTTTTTGACAGCTAATCTTATTTGAATAACAGTGGGTATTCTAGGTGTGTTAATCTCCCTTGTTACTGAAACCACCAGTGGTACCTTTGAACCCACAACCTGGGTTTCATTATCTAAATCCCTCCTAACCGTTACGACGCCATTATCAACCTTAAGTTCCTTAACGTAGGTTACCACTGGTATACCTAACCTAGCTGCAATCATTGCTGGAACCTGGCTACTGTAACCATCAATTGATGCTTCACCAGTGATTACTAGGTCGTAGCCATTGGCCTTAAGTAACTCTGAGGCTACTATGGATGTTGCCATTGGGTCCGTTTGGATTAAGGCATCATCAGCAATCACGTAGGCTTCATCAGCCCCCATGGCTAGTAACTGCCTAATTAACCCATCAGCCTCCTTAACCCTATCCTTGAGTGGAGGGTACTTGAGCACTGTAAGTATGCTTACTTGTTTAGCAATACCCTTTTCCTTAAGTCTCACAGCCTCCTCAACGGCATTCCTATCAACATCATTTATCCTCAAGGGTGTTTCCTCAATTAGAACCCTATCCCCACTGAACCTAAGCTGGGACGTGTCTAGGGATAGCTTAACCAGGGCCCAAACCCTCATTACTATATACTTCTATTTAGTGCTTTTTAAACAATATGCTTCACCTATTAAAGAACCATTAAGCCGAGCTGTAATACTTAATTAACCAACCCAGTAATCCTCTAATGCTAAACGTGAATGACAGTAGGGTTAAGGAGATACTGAAGAAGTATGAACCAATCTGGGCCCTTGACCACGCATTAGCGTTAATGGGTTGGGATCTTGAAACCTACATGCCCAGGAGCGGTGTTGAGTATAGGGGTTTTGCAACATCTCAATTAATGCTGATGAGGCAGAAGCTGATGCTTGAGTTAGAGGGCTTAGTTAATAGTGTGGATGAGGGGGGATTGAATGATTATGAAAAAGGCATTATAAGGGTGCTTAGGCATGAGTTAAAGTTCTACACTAAAATTCCACCAAGCCTAATAGAGGAGTTAAGTAAAACCACAACTAAGGCTTCAGTGGTTTGGAGAGAGGCTAAGGCTAAGGCAGACTTCAACATGTTTAAACCCCACTTAGGTAAAATAATTGAATTAACAAGGCAGGTCGCGGATAAATTAGGCTACAGTGGCCATCCCTACAACGCGTTGCTTGACCTTTACGAGGAGAATTTAACCGTCAATGACCTGGACCCCCTCTTTAATAGGCTTGTCGGGGGCATTAGGCAGTTGATGAATAGGATTGATAGGGGAGTTTACCCTATTAAGCATGAGTTGGAGGAAACTAAGTATAATGTTGATGAGATGAGGATTATTAATGAGGAAGTGGCCTTCAATGTGCTTGGAATGCCGAGGGAGAGGTTCAGGATAGATACCTCAGCCCACCCCTTCACAGTAGGTGTAGCTCCAGGAGATGTTAGGATAACCACTAGGTATGAGGGGGTTGACTTTAAGGCGACATTATTCTCAGTAATACATGAGTCAGGGCATGCACTCTACGAGCTTCAAATAGACGAGTCCCTAGCCTACACACCACTGGCCAGGGGTGCTTCAACTGGTTTTCATGAGTCTCAGTCAAGGTTCATGGAGAATGTGGTTGGTAGGAGCAGGTATTTCGTTAGGTTAATTTACCCAATCCTTAAGTCAAGGTTAAGCATACTTGGGAAGTTTAATGAGGATGATGTATACGGTTACTTCAATGTTGTTAGGCCAAGTTTAATAAGGGTTGATGCCGATGAGGTAACGTACAACCTCCATATTGCCGTTAGGTATGAGTTAGAGAAGAAAATACTTGAGGGATCCATGGAGGTAGGCGACTTACCTGAGGCTTGGAACACGTTAATGGAGAACTACCTAGGTGTGAGACCGAGGAATGATAGTGAGGGGGTTTTACAGGACATTCACTGGAGCCAGGGTTCAATAGGCTACTTCCCAACCTACACCCTCGGTAACGTGATTGCGGCAATAATACTGAGTAGGATTGAGAAGGAACTTGATTTCAGGAACTTGGTGGAGCATGGGCACCTGGATCCAATTAAGGATTGGTTAAGGGATAGGATACACAAGTGGGGTGCTGTGTATGAGCCTAAGGAGCTTTTGAGGAGGAGCCTAAATGAGGGATACAACCCAGAGCACCTACTTAATTACCTGGAAAGCAAGTACGTTAAGCAAACCTACTGATGATTCAGTATGCCTTAACTAACTCAAATTAAACCAAGTCCCCTAACATGGATTAATTACCTGCCGCCATAATGCCTTTAACCTCATTAAGTACTAGGTCTAATGCCTCCGAGGCACTGCAATGCAGCACCACGTCCGCGTAGTCATCGTAATCAGTGGGTTCCAGGTTAATGATTATTAATCTACCACCATGCTCCTTAACCACGAGGGGTACGTAGGCTGCAGGATACACCGTTAATGATGAACCAACCACCAGGGCTACGTCACTTAAGGCAGCTATCTCAAGAGCCCTATTAATCTCATTAACTGGTTCACCGAAGAGAACCACATTGGGTCTAAGGATTCCACCGCATTTTGGGCACCTTGGAGGATTCTCACCCTCCTCATACTTTCTTAAGGCTAATGTAAACGGGTACTGGGTCTTACATCTCATGCAGTACACGGTTGTGTAGTTACCGTGAAGCTCGATTACATTGATTGATCCCGCTGATTGATGAAGATTATCAATGTTCTGAGTTATCACGTACTTAATAATACCTAGCTTCTCCAATTCAGCTAACGCTAGGTGAGCCTTATTGGGTCTCGCATTATTAAGTACACGGAACCTCTCAATGTAGAATTCCCAGAAGCCCTTGGGATCGGTGTTTAGGTAATCAATGGATGCTAATGCTGGGTCAAACCTCCTCCAAAGACCCTGAGGACCCCTGAAGTCTGGTATACCGCTTTCAGTACTTATACCAGCGCCAGTGAATGCTATCGCATGTCTACTGCTAGTAAGTATCACTGCAGCCTTCCTACCACCTTCTAAGCATTCCCCATTACCCATAATTATGAGTGGTGATTACCTTGATTTAAGTATTTCATTGCTAGGTAATACTTTAATACGTTATAATTAACCTAAAACTCATGGTTAAGCCCACTTTTAATGCAGGTGATAAGTTAGTCTTCATAGGTGATAGTATAACTGATAGTGGTAGGAGGGATGCAGCTCCTCCTCTGGGTAATGGTTATGTAGCCTTCTTTAAGGATATTGTTGATTCACAGCACCCTGAACTAATGCTTAATGTAATTAATAAAGGTATTAGCGGTAATACTATACGTGACCTTAAGGAGAGGTGGGAGGATGATGTGATTTCACTTAAGCCGAGGCTTGTTTCAGTGCTAATAGGTATTAATGATGCCCACAGGTTCCTGGGGGGTGACTTAGGGTTATCTCCTGATGATTACTATAAAATGTACAGTGAGGTGCTTGACTTAACAATTAAGAGAATTAACCCGGTGATACTGTTGATTGCGCCATTCTATGTGAGTAAGGCTAATGAGTTAGACACCTTTAGGAGGAAGGTGCTTCAACTGGTATCCGAGTACGTTAAGAGGGTTGAGAGGCTTAGCGCCGAGTACTCGACACTATTCATTAATCTTCATGAGGAGTTTCAAGCGAGGTTAAGTTACATTGAGCCTGAGGCTCTAGCCCCTGATGCAGTTCACCCAACTAGGAAGGGGCACATGCTCATTGCGTTAAAGATCTATGATAAGCTTCTTAGTTAACGTATTTACCAATTAACCTTAGCCCTCTCCTCAATTATTGTTTTATAGAGTTCATAAGTTTTCTTAGCTATAATATCCCAAGTGTACCCCTTCATTATCGTTCCCCTAGCCTCATTAGCTAACCTACGGGCTAAGCCCTCATCCTTAAGCAGCATCTCGGCGTAGTAGGCTATTTCATCAGGGTTATCTGGGTTGATTAATACCCCATTCTCCATATGTCTAATGAAGTCCGTTGGCCCACCCCTATTAGTTGCTATTAATGGTTTACCAAGCGCCATGGCCTCAAGTGCACTTATACCGAATGGCTCATATCTACTTGGCAATATGACTAGATTTGAGTGAGCTATTATGCTGTATAACTCATCGTCACTCACCTTACCTGTGAAGTAAACCTTACTACCTAACCCAAGTTGATTAGCCAGGTTAACTAAGTACTCCCTCATCGGCCCATCACCAATTATTACGAGTTTAATGTTACTCATCCTGCTCATTAACTTGGCGAAAGCCCTAATCACAGAGTCAGGACCCTTCTCGTAAACTAACCTACCGTAGAACACTATTAGTAATTCCCAGGGGTAAGCGTACCTGGAGCGGTCGTACTTAGGCTTAAAGCTGAGTAGCGCCTTATCTATGCCGTTAGGTATCATAACTATTTTATCATCAGGCACACCGAAGACGCTCTTCACCTCATTGGCCATGTAGTTGCTGCAGACTATGATCTTCCATGCCTCATAGGCAAGTAACCACTCCCACTCATGAATATGCTTGGACTCAAGGCTATGCAATCCACCCCTCCTGCCGTATTCCGTGGCGTGTATTGTGGCTATTAAGGGTATCTTAAACCTATGCTTAAGCACAATACCTGCCGGTGCAGTTAACCAGTCGTGAACGTGAATTGCATCAACCTCACTTATGTGGCTTAAATCCATCATCATGAATATGTTGAAGGAGTGAACCCATGATGAGAAGTCAGGTACCCTAACCTTGAATGCGTCGATTAAATGCACGTTAACACCCTCATCAATAACGTGGGTGTCTTCATAACCCACAGTGGCTACATCAATATTAACACCCAGTTTAATGAGCTCATGGGTTATGTAGTACACGTGCCTACCTAAGCCACCAACTATGTGTGGTGGGTACTCCCAGGAAAGATGAAGTACCCTCATTTAACCACCACCCTGGCTAACTCATCAATTGTTGGTACGTAGTCGGCGTTTATATTGAACCTATTCTTAAAATAATCCACAGTCCTCTGCTTAAGCCCATAAACCCTATCACACTGCCTAAAAACCCACCCCTCAATGCTTGCTATTGATGAACTAATAATATTTCCATCAGGGTCACCACGTTCATACTCTGTGGAAAGCGCTATGCAGTTAACATCAGCGTTTAGGCAGCATGGTTGAGTAACCTTAGCCAGTAACCCCATTACACAACCACCCCACTCGAAGCATATTACTTTATTGAATTCACCATTAACCCTATACCTCATGTTAGCTATGACTTGTACTGATGAACTGAGGCCGTACGACACCACGTTTGGGTAATCCTTAATGGGCAGGTCAAAGTTAATAACCTTAATGCCGTCAAAATCCGGGGTTTGGCCACCTCCCTGTGTAATAATTACTACTTCATGCCCCAGTGCCTTAAGGGCTGAGGAGACTGATGCTACTAGGTATTGAAGATCAGTTAACGGTGAACCTATCCTAGGATACTCCCATGAAAATCCTATAATGCGCATTCATTAGCAAAATCTATAGCCCTTTTTAAAGGTTTAAGCAAAATAAATATGCTCATAGGGCTTTGTTAACGGTATTAAAGTACTGGTTTAAATCAATGAGTATTAACTCTATAATAGTATTGATTATTCAATAGCGACCTCAGCTGTATTATAACCTGGTAGTTTAGTTAAGTGAACCTGAAGTACACCATCCTTATAATACGCCTTAACGTCATCAAGCTTCACGTTAAACGGTAACTCAACCCTCCTATGTAGCTTATAGTTACTAAACCTCTCAAGCAGTACTGGTTTCCCAGTGGCAATATAGGCGGTGGGTTCAACATTAACCTCAATGTAATTCATACCAATTCTAAGCTTAATCTGCTCCTTACGTACACCAGGCATGTCGAAGAGCACTATAACCTTATCCCCATCCTCATATATATCTATGGGTGGTTCCCTATCAATATCCTTACTACCTGTGACTACTAGACTACTTATTATCCTCCTCAGGGATTTCTCAAGTTCAGTGATTTCCCTACCTATGTTGGGTGGGTTATTAACTACCTGCTGCTCCTCCTTAACAATCTGAACCTCCATAATGTTTATTTAAACAGTGGTGGTAATAACCTCCTCGTTTAAAATAGGGCGCTGTGGTGTAATGTGTAATATTTAGGTGTAAGTTTTTAATATAAGTAAACGTTAATTATCAATTGGTAATTGATTTAGGGTATTAAGCATAAAGTATTTATAGGTGGGTGGGGTAGGTAATGTGACCTATAGTGGCGCTTGAGTCCGAGTCCAGGAGGATTCAATTAACAGGCGGCTCAACGTTAATAGTTTCGTTGCCTAAGGAGTGGGCTAGGCAATTAAACCTTCAACCAGGTGATGAGGTTGTACTACTGCCCCAGAGGGATATGTCACTTCTACTGGTTCCCAAGAAGGCTATTAAACCATCCTACACTGAGGCTAAGATTGAGGTCACTGAGGAGCTGGCTAAGGGGGATAGGTTAACCAGGGTAACCCTAGGATACTACCTAGCCGGCTACGATGTGTTTAGACTATTCTTTAACCAAAACGCTATAGGATTGAAGAAGGATATTAAGGATGTTGCCAGGAGGAAGCTGACTGGGGTTGAGATAGTTGATGAGGGTAGGAACACGTTAACGCTTCAAAACCTCATAAACATACCCGGTGACATAAGTATAAGCGACATAGTGTTGAAGATTATTAGGGTTATTGAGAGTATGCTGGATGATATTAAGGTTGCGTTAAACACAGTAGATAAGAATATCCTAGTCGACATAGTGGAGAGGGATAATGAGGTTGATAGGTTCTACTGGCTCCTTAACAGGATACTTAAGAAACTAACCACAAGCAGTTACTATGCCTCAATGTCAGGGATCAAGGATCCAAGAACAATACTTGACTACGCCTTAATAAATAAGTCACTGGAGAGGCTTTCAGACCACATAGTCCAGATAGCTAATGAACTAATACCGGTGGGTCAACAATACATTATGGGTATCCCCAAGGAGCAGAGGGATAAGGTTATTGAATACGTAGATAAGGTAATGGAGTTAATAAGCGTATTAAGTAAGCCTATTTCATCCCAGGTAACCAATAGTGTTAATGAGATAAATAACCTAATTGACTTAGCTAGGGAGAAGGCGCATGAAGTTCGTGGGCTTCAGGGGAGTTTAAGGGAGTATGAAACATCACCAACAATAATAGCTGCATTCGATTCAATACTATACAGCATAGCCAGGATGCTTGAATATATTTCAGACATTGGGGAGGCACTGTTAAACATTATGATTGAGGTGGCTTAATTTCAGGCGTTAAATGCACTGTTACAGTATCCTCAAAAAACATATGACTATTGAAGAGTAGGTCAATGAAGTACAGTGGCCTAATACTCCTGATTAATGATATTAAGTACTCTAACCCATCACCACTAATGGTGAGGATGAATTCACAGCAGCCAGTCTTAATAACGTTAAGTAAGTCTACTAAAACATCACCCCTGTAATTCCTGCAGATGGACACGTAAGCTGGGTCACCGCTGTTTAACTCATCATCACTGCAAGTTAAGTATGGTGTATTGAACACTATTAACGAGTTATTAAGACTCCTTAAGCAGTCGGTAAGGTTGCAGCAGACTGCATCAATATGAAGACCCTCATCCTCAGCATGCTTAATCGTCTCCCTAACCGCGGTGCAGTTAACATCAGTGGCTATTAACCTCTTGAATGAATTAAAACTCCTTGCTACGTTAATTATTATGTAGCCTGAACCACTACCCACCTCAATGAAGTAATCATACCTACTCCTTAATTTAAGTAGGGTTAGGGTGACGTTAAGTGTTTGATAAGTGTCGTCTGATGGAGTATAGGTGAAGTTTGGGAAGTAGCCTATCATCCTATGGGTTCAGAGAGCTTAAGCTTCGGGTATATGCCTAGGCTTATTAACTCCTGTAGCAGTAGCTTGAAGGCGTAGGGGACAATGACCTTGGCTATCCTCCCCTTATCACCGTGTATTGGGCATATTGGCCTCTTCTTGAAGTCATCCCACCAAGCCATCATACCACAGTCCTCGCACACGTACATCACGTACTTATCACTTGACTCAACCATCCTCTCGTGAAGCAGCGCTGCGGCTCCATGGGCTATTAAGACATCCCTCTCCATTTCACCAAGCCTCAACCCACCCTCCCTGGATCTACCCTCTGTTGGTTGCCTGGTCAGTATCTGCATTGGTCCAGTTGCCCTGGCATGTATCTTATCAGCAACCATGTGGTGTAGCTTCTGGTAATACACTACTCCAATGAATATATCTGCATCAAGCCTAGTACCCATTAACCCACTGTACATCGTCTCCCTACCACTCCACCTGTACCCAGCCTTCATTAACATGCTTCTAATAGTGCCTTCAGGAACACCCTCAAAGGGTGTTGCATCAACCAGTGTACCGTATAGTGCAGCAGTCTTACCTGCTATGGCCTCAAGCAATTGCCCAATGGTCATTCTGCTTGGTAGTGCATGCGGATTAATAACCACATCCGGTGTTATACCGTTCTCAGTGAAGGGCATATCCTCCATGGGCACTATCATACCCACTACACCCTTCTGCCCATGCCTTGAAGCGAACTTGTCACCTAATTCAGGTATCCTAAGTTCCCTAACCTTAACCTTAATTAACTTAAAGCCCTCACTGCTTTCAGTTATTAGGACTTGGTCAACAATACCCTTCTCACCCCTCCTCACTGTTATTGAATTATCCTTCCACTCACCGGCAAGTTGACTCTCAGCCAATGCACTGTAGAACCTTGGTGGGCTTATCTTACCTATTAAAACCTCCTTACTTGATACAAAGACCTCTGGAGGCACTATGCCGTCCTCATCCAGGTGGGCGTAGGCCTCAGCACCCCTATAATCCCTAACTGTGGGTGGTGGTATGGTTATCCTATCGTTCTCACCCATGGGGTACCTCATGGCTTCGGTTTCATATGACCTGTAGAAGATGCTTCTAAACATACCCCTCTCTATGGCTGCCTTATTAATCATGACTGCATCCTCTATACTGTAACCCATGAATGACACTAACGCAAGCACTGCATTTTGACCTGATGGCCTCATACTGTAGCCTATTAGCTCAAGACCCCTTGTGGTCACCAGGGGTCTTTCAGGGTAGAGTAGTAAATGACCCCTACTGTCAATCCTATACCTGTAGTTAGAGTAGGGGAATCCTAGGGATTGCTTAGCCATGGCTGCCTCATAAATGTTCCTGGGTGATTGATTATGCTCAGAGTAAGGTATTATATGCGCCACAGCGCCCAGCATTATGCTTGGTATAATCTCCATGTGCGTGTACTTGCTTAAGTCAACATCCTTAGTATCACCTATGGTTACCATGGCGTTCTCCTCCTCATCAGCATCAAGGTACTCCACTATACCATTCTTAACCAAGTCGTCCCAAGTCCACTCCCCACTCCTCAGTTTCTCGATATGCTCCTTAGTTAACCTTAACTTACCATTACTTATAATCAACAGTGGCCTCCTTAACCTACCACCGTCACAGTTAACCCTAACCTCATTAAGCTTCTCAATGTAACCAACGTTAACCTCACCATTAATGTCACCCCTCCTCCTGGCCTCCCTAATGGCGTTTACGAGGGCTTGTGGATCCCTATGAATACCTATTAACCTACCGTTAAGCAGTACATTAGCCCCCTTAATCTCATTCCTTCTGGCGTCAAGAACATTAATAACACCCATTTCCCTCAACATAGCTTCCACGCTGGCTTCATCAACACCCACTGTTACAGTGGCCATAAGGGCCATGTTCTTAACTAAACCACAGTTCTGCCCCTCAGGGGTCTCTATGGCGCATAACCTACCCCATTGAGTTGGGTGAAGGTCCCTTGCCTCAAAGTGAGGCTGAGTCCTGCTTAATGATGAAACAACCCTCCTTAGGTGGCTTATTGTTGAAACATAGTTAGTCCTATCAAGCATCTGCGTGACCCCAGTCTTTCCACCAACCCAATTACCTGTGGATAAGGCGTGCTTAAGCCTATCACTAATTATATCAGCCCTAACTATTGTCCTTAATTCAGGTATCTTACCCCTTGAGTACTGCTTCTCCAATTGATTCCTAAGATCCTGAACAAACTGGGCGAATATTGACCTAAATAATTGGGCCAGTAAGTCACCGACAAGCCTAACCCTCTTATTAGACATGTGATCCTTATCATCAGGCTGCCTCCAACCCTTGTAAAGCTCAATAACACCAGCCACTGCTTGACCAAGCTCAATGGCCTTGCTTAACCTAACCTTATCATCAGGCGTAGTGCCCAGGTGAGGTAGGAAGTACTTATCAAGGTATTCAAGGGCCCTCTGAATCCTTATCTCCCTGGGATGACCAAGCACAATCCTCCTACCTATGTAGTCCCTAGCCTCATCAACGGTTGGCGCTATTTGAATAGCCATCTCGAATGATGCAAGCAACTCCCTTTGAATCTCATCATTATCACTCACAGCTAGAGCAATGTCCTGATCCTTCTCAAGGCCGAGGGCCCTCATGACCACTGGGAAGGGCATTCTAGTGGGTATCTTGGGTATCTGGACGTAAATTACACCATCCTTATGGTACTCAACAACCACCGTAGTCCTGTAGCCTGGACCCATGGATATTATCTTAGCCCTAGGTATCCTTGTGGCCCCCCTCTCATCGTAATCATATATTGGCTTATTAAGAGCCAGGTCCTCCTGGGAAACCACAACCCTCTCGCTACCGTTTATTATGAAGTAGCCACCTGGGTCATTTGGGTCCTCAAGCTTCTTAACTATGGCCTGGGGCTTTAAGCCGTATAGGTTACAGTACTTTGATTTAACCATAATAGGTAAGTCACCTAGGGGAACAGTCTCAGTGTATTCTTCACCATTTATGTAGAGCATGACCTTAAGCCGCATGGGTGCTGCGTAGGTTATGTTCCTTAACCTAGCCTCCATTGGGTATATTACATTCTCCACCCCAGTGGGTTCCTTAAACCTCGGTTTCCCAACCTCAACATCAATGAACTTAACCTTAACGTCACCCAGATCTATGTTAAATTCCTGAACTATCTCCTTAAGCTTCCTATCCACGAAATCATTAAATGAATCTATCTGATGCCTAACCAACCCATAACTCCTCACGTATGATTCAACAAGAGTCCACCTATCCTCACTGGCTATGTATCCTCCTGAATCCTCCGCTCGGAGTATCGGCAATGGCAGTAATGACGTTTGAGAATCCCTCCTAACACTACTCACAAGGCTGCATCATCACTGAGTAGGTTTATAAACTTTCATCTCCAGTGGAGTGGGCTTGGCTTGTAGTGTAATGAGACAATCCTCTATGCAATCTGAGAGACAACTCTCATTAACCCTAACGTCATTATCGTAGCACTCAGCCACGCAATGTCGAACACATTCCTTATTCATAGACTTCTACATTCAGCTTTAGTATTTTTATATTTTTCTCCCCGGAATGACAGGTATGATACTGGGATCACCGTGTAGGAACCCTGGATCCCCATTTACCGGTTAATTGATGTTAATGATCCTTAACCGTGTTTGATGCATCATTACCTATGTGGATACTTTTAAATAATCAGCACCTACGTGAACCGTTGAATGAGTAGGAGGTTTGAACGCGGCTATGGGATACTCTTCGGCATACATGCAGGTGGCTTAATTAGGTTAATAGGATTAGTGCTAATGGTGATTACCCCACCGTTAATCCTTAGTAGAGTAGGGTTGAATCCACTATACGCCCTCCTGGTCTCAACCTTCTATATTCTGGCTTCAGTGGCATTAGCCTTAATAACAATGAGGATGACTAGCGTGGGTTCATTCAGGATATACTACACGACAGTGTTAGTAATAATGATTGAGTCAATAGTAATAGACTCAGTAATGAGTATTATTGAAGGTAAACCAGTGGTCATGGCCGGTGCCTTAGCAGCATTGGCGCCATTATCATTAATGGTATCTCTACTTAAAGATCCTGTTGGATCAAGATCAACGATAGGTTACTTAACGGACCTGGCGTTGCTCCTAGTCATAGTGATAATTATTCAATTACCCGTTTACCTAATCATAGGTGCCTTAACCCATGACACCATAAGCATGCCCAGGGTGCTATTGCTTGACTTGGTTCTCTTCATAATATCCATACTGATAATGCTCTCCATGATAATCATACATAAGGTTAAGGGAACATTATATTACTTGAAAATGTTTGGAGCCTTCATATACACCATGATAACGGGTGATGGATCATTCATGGAGTTTCATCTCCTAAGGTCGTCAAAGGATTCTGACGTCAGGATCCACGTGATACATGTAATTGGAGATAATGGTAATGACTCATTCATAGTCGTGCCATATATTCATGCAGGACCATTAAGCCACGTGGGTGGGGCAGACTTAATACCCATTTTAGTCAAGGTCGCTAAGTCAATGAAGACTAGGTTAGTGTATTTACATGGTGTCGGTGGTCATGAGGTTGATCCAGCTTCATACGATGACACCATTAACGTGGTTAACAGTATTAGGCAAGCCATGATTAAGCTTAGGTCCAGTAATCACACAGAGGTTATTAGGGCTAAGCCAATTATGAACGTGGAGTCAGGGGATATTAGGCTTATGGTTCTACCAATAGCTAACGGTAAGAACCTGGTCCTGGTATCCCGTATAAGGAAGTCCATGGATGATATACCATCATATGTTTACAACAGTGTTGCTGAGGAATTGGGTGATGAAGTTAATAGATTCATAATAGTTGACTCGCAGAACAGCTTCAGTAGTGATAACTCCTGGAGTGATGATGATGTACGGGATTTAATTAATGGATTAAGAAAAGTACTGAATACCCCTGACGTTGAGGGTGAGTTGAGGTTAAGTGTTATTCACATACCTAGGAGTAAGGTGCCTGGCTCATTCATGGAGATTGGGGATAATGGAATATACGTATTATTAATGAATTTCAACAACACTTCATCAGCCTTAGTGGTTATTGATGGTAATAACATTAAGCCGGACCTAGCTGACGAAATTAGGAGGAGACTAGGGGAGGTGGGTTACCTGGCTGAAGTAGTGACGACTGATAACCACCAGTACACTGGCTTCTTCGGTAAGGTTGGTTACCATGTTGTTGGTGATTGGGTTAGCAAGGATGATCTAATAAGGCTAATACTGGATGCTGTTAATAATCCTAAAATCCCAGTGGTTAAAGTCAGTTACACGGAGGCTTCAAGTAGAATACGCGTAGTGGGGTCTGATGGATTCTACGGCATGGTTAAGGCAGCCTCCAGTGCCGTTAGTTTAACACCAATACTCGCATCACTACTATTCATCGCCCCAATAGCACTATCAATAATAGCAACATACATAATACTTTAACCCCATAATAACACTAAGGGTTGCTTACCCCAGCATAATTAATGGAAGTAATGAGCAGTATTAAAAGATAAGGGAATGCGAGAAAAAACAAGGTGTTGGGTTTATTTAATTAAATTACGGTAACATTTACTTACTGCTCCTATCAACAATAGTCTTAGTGAAGGTCTTGGGGTTAAGTTGCTTTATAATGTAGTCGTAGGCGTCCCAAGGTCTTGAATGCTCACCACAGGTGTAGACATCAATTGTGGCGTAATTATATGCAGGCCAGGTGTGTATTGCTATGTGTGACTCCAGTACTAAGGCTATTACTGATACCCCACCCTTATCCCCACCTCCAAAGCGCCAAACCTTAACATCAACAAGATGCATATTAGCAACCTCAGCTGCTTTAATCACAAGGTTCTTCAAGTATTCGTCATCCTGAAGCAACTTATCATTAACCCCCCATACTTCACCAAATACATGTCGACCAACCACACCCTCTTCCCCAACCCCCAGTCGGGGGATTGGACTTTCCTGCTGTTGCAACATTTTTCCAATTGCCCGATTAATCAAGGAACTGACCTGTTTTTAAACATTTCCCACCATTAACCACCGCTATATATATCTAATTTATTAATTAACATAGGTAAGTTAGCCCTAGTCAAATCTAGGAAACGTAATTATCATGAGTGAAGAAGTATATAGATAATTCACAAATCGAGTGGGATAATGTAATGAACCCAACTGATTATGGGTATTACAGCATTGATGCTGAGTTAACCATATTAACCACTACTTGGGGTTAGGCTTAGTGATGAGGAGGCATTTGCATGAGTGAGTGATTACTGCTGGAACTGCTGATTCAGTAGTAGGCTTAACCATAATTGAATTAATCCTTAAGGTGTGCAATAATAACCATGTTATGGGTAACCTATAGTAGTGTTTATTAAGGTGATTAACCACCTTTAAAACATGGCGGTTAAGTTACCCAAGGCATTAACAATAGCAGGCCTGGACTCAGGGGGTGGGGCTGGTATTACGGCTGATTTAAAGACATTCCACGCCATGGGGGTTTACGGCATGGTTGCGTTAACCGCTGTCACCGCTCAGAACACGCTTGGTGTTAAGGCAGTTCAGGAGATTGAACCCAGTATTGTTGAGGCCCAGATTAACGCTGTTGCTGAGGATATTGGTGTTGATGCGGCTAAGACCGGTATGCTGAGTAGTTCACCTATAATGGAGAGCGTGGCTAAGGTAGTTAGGAGGTGGGGATTCCCATTAGTTGTAGATCCTGTAATGTATGCTAAGAGCGGGGACCCATTAATGAGGCAGGATGCCATTGATACCTTAAGGAGAACCATAATTCCCCTAGCCAAGGTGGTAACCCCAAATATCCCTGAGGCTGAAGCCTTATCTGGAGTCAGCATTAGGAACCTTAATGATGCTAAGGCAGCGGCTAAGAGGATTGCGGAGGAGTTTCACCCCGAAATCGTTATAGTTAAGGGTGGGCACCTTACGGGTGCTGAGAGCATTGACGTGGTTTACTTTAGGGATAATGGTGAATACAGGGAATTGAGCGCACCCAGGATTAGTACAGGAAACACCCACGGTACTGGATGCAGCTTCTCAGCAGCCATAGCTGCTGGTTTAGCTAAAGGTATGAGTCCTTGGGACTCCATTAAGCAGGCTAAGGAGTTAATAACAATGGCTATTCAGTACTCCCTACCCCTGGGTCATGGTCATGGTCCAGTTAACCCAATGTCATGGATTGAGTTAAGGGCTTATAGGTATGATGCTGTGATGGATTTAAGCAATGCAATGAGTATTATTAAGAATAAGGTAGGTGAGTTAATTGACTCTCAGGATAATGGTGGCATAGCCGTTACTCCACCACAACCCTACGCCATTGATCCAAGTAATGTGATTACAGTAACCTGGAGGAGTATTGAGGAAGGGTTACCAATCAGCATAATTACGCGTAGCGGTGGTGGTCGCCTAGTTAAGTACGCCTTAGGCATGGTTAACAGTAATCCGGAGTTAAGGGCGTTACTGCTCATAAGTGGTTTAAGTAACCTAATAAGTAGGGTCAAGAGAGTGTTAAGTACGTATGAGTATGGTTTAAGCAGAGATGAGGCAAGACTCATTAGTAGCGCGCTCACTGAGGCTTTAAGGTCATTGAATAGAGTACCTGACGCCATTCACTTAACCAGCTTTAATGATCTCGTTATAATGGGTGAATCAGCCACCGCTGTGGTTAATAAGTTAATGAAGGCGCTTAGTTAATGGCCTGCCGGCTCCCTATTGGGGAGACTCAGAGAACCCCTCCCATTAACATTAGATCTCCAATCGCTTATTTAAAAATCACGAATAATCATGCCTTATTCCTAAAGGATAAGAACTTCCATCACTCAGTGTGCAGTTAATCCAAGGGAGTAATGGGAAATGTGCAGTGTATGCGAATACTACTTGCCCTAAGTATAGTTTGCTGTTCTTGACTGTGTACGTAAAAATCTATGACTCAGTAATTTATTAAACCAGAAGCCGTGAATTAGGCTAGTGAATGTATAGAAGTAGAGACTATAAGGATGTTAGGAGATTATTGGTTTGGCTGCTTTACGCGTCTAGGGGTGGGGAGACTAGGCTTAAGATACTTACATTGCTTAAGCAGAATGGCCAATTAAACGCCAGTCAATTAGCTAAGGCACTTAAGGTTAATTACAGAACCGTGACTTACCACTTAGATATTCTTGAGGCCCATAATTTAATTGAAAGAGTCCAGACTAGTCATGGAGTATACTATAGGTTAAGTAGCGCCGGATTAACTAACTGGGATTTAATAAGTAAATTACTTAAATACAGTAAGGATAATAAGAAGAATTAAGAATTAACCCTTAATATAATTCCTCATTCCCGTTCCCCACTCTATTAAGGTGACCAGGCAACCCACACATAGATAGAAGTGAAACCATGCGTATGTGTGGCCTCGGGAATCCGGTTTCCGGCTGATAAATCTCCTCTTCACAAATCCAAAACTAAGAACTCAATAAGCAATATAATAATTTAACCCTACTCACTACGACAGTAGAAATAATAAGAAAGCAAGTAATCCTAAACGGCTAGAGGGTTAACCTTGAATTAAGGATTACCCATTAGCCTTCTCATTATGGAGTTAAGCATCCTCAGTGTTCCCTTATCCAATACAGTTGATCCAGCACTTTCAATGAATGCCTTTAACGCATTAACATCATTCCTATAATTCACCGTGAACTCATCCCTGTAACTCAACACAGTGGCTCCACTCCACCCTAATGCAGTCAATATTCTCATTATTTTCAAGTAGTCGATGGGACCATTCATTATTGGGTAACCACCCTTGCCATTCTTAATATTATGAGCATAAATGAAACTCACAATATTAAGATTAGGTAAGAGGAACTCAAGTAGTTTCCTTAAACCCTTAAATGATGGTACATCAACTGTTAAACTAAACCTATGGGGTGGAGGAACAGGAGGTATGTCTGACTCAGTCTTCACGAACCATGATAATACAATATTATACTCAGCAGCTATATTAAGGAAATCATCCAGGTTTCCCCCCGGGGGCCTTATTATTACTTCATTTAAGTTTAGGTAATTGGCTAATTCCATTATCCTAGTGAAATCCCTAATCCTCCTTGGTGTTGGTACCCTAATCGTTAATGGCTCATATTCCTCCAGTTCAATGGCTAATTCAGGCAGTGACTTACCCCAATTACCCTTAATGTAATCCACTGTATTCAAGGTTACCTGCAGTCCACTAACCTCCTCAGGCTTAACCCTTAATGGATTAACCTCAACTAACACATCCATTGATGCTTAATTCAAGTTAACGTTAATTAATGTTTCCCTAAACTAACCTAATTGACTCAAGGTGGTTAAGCATTACTGTATCTATCTTATACTTTAACTCTATGCTTAAAGCCAGGTTCATTAACTTACTTGGTTCACCGTGAACAAGCATAACCTTATGTGGCTTAGGCTCAATCCTACCCACGTAGTTCATTAACTGCTTCCTATCGCTGTGACCTGAGAAGCCTGGTTCATGGAATACATTCATGTTAACATTAACGGTGATATCCTGGTCATAGTACTTTAAGTTAACCTTACGCTCACCTTGAATAAGTCTCCTACCCAGGGTCCCCTCCCCCTGGTATGATACGAATATTAGACTGTTCTTGGCGTCATCAGCCATATGGACGAAGTAATCCATGGCTGGCCCACCACTAAGCATACCATGCGGCGCCAGTATTATTGATGGTGGACCCTGCAGTATATCCATGACTTGTTCCTGCCTCTTATCAGGGTTCCTAGCCCTCTCCACTGGTTTAACGTACTCTGAGATAAATGGGTTAACCCCATCGTATATCAACTCCTTAACATTATTATTCAAGTAATCCGGGAACATTAAGTGGACGTTAAGTGTCTGAAGAACCATACCATCAACGTATATTGGGGCCTTAGTTAACTTACCCGCCTGCATTGAATCATTAAGTAGGAATAATATTTCCTGAGCCCTACCTGTACTGAAGACTGGTATAAGCACCTTACCACCGTTTTCAAGGGTCTTACCAACCAGTTGAATTAACTCAGCCTCAGCCTCCTCCCTAGGCTTCTGAACATCATCCTTACCACCGTAGGTTGACTCCATTATGAGTAATTCCACGCGCTTAAAGATACTGTGGGCTGGGTTAAGTAACCTAGAGGGACCGTACTTGAAGTCACCGGTGTAAACTATGTTATATAACCCATTACCAATGTGAAGGTGGGATAAGGCTGAACCAATCTCATGACCAGCATCATAGAGCGTTAACTTAATGTCAGGTGAAATATCAGTAACATCACCGTAATCCACCGTGACGCTGTGGTATAGGCTTGAAGCTAATTCACTTAACCCATAGTAAGAGTAACCACGCTCAGAGGATAAGTCTATGTAATCAGTTAAGAGAATCTCCATTAGGTACTTGGTTGGCTCAGTCATGTATACTGGACCCTTGTAACCATACTTGTATAGGTAGGGTAGCATACCTATGTGATCCAGGTGAGCATGGGAAATCACCACAGCGTCCAGGTTATCAACATCTATTACGTCAAAGAACGGAGCCTCATCCATACCCCCACTGGGCTTAACACCCGCATCAAGTAGGACCCTGCTTTCACTGGTCTCAATAAGCAACGCACTCCTACCCACCTCGAAGCATGCGCCTAGGCAAGTTACCTTAACGTACTCATTCTTATACACCGGTAGCCTATGTATCCTTAAACCAATGCTCTTCAGGAACTCCGCCCTCTCCTTACTCATCAACATATCCACATTGTTAACAGCATCAATGTCATCCCTAGGTAAACCCTTAGACATATCTAGGGCTGTTGTAACTATTACTGGTCTCCAACCTGTTTGAGATAATATAGCTTTATCAAGACCCTTAATTACCTGGGGTTTCCTAAGGAATATGTAGACATCACCTAATTGATCATTGAAGTAAATTTTATCAACCTCATTACCACCATCAGTTATCATCTTTCTAATAACCTTCTCAACCTCCTCCTTAGGTGCCCTAGCCTTCTCATCACCCTTAATTATAATGTGCTTCTTAAGCTCCTTAGCAAGCATCTTTATTAACTCACTATTACTCATGATGTAGCCTGGGTTAAGTGAGTATATGGATACGTGAGGCCCCTCAAACTCAATCCTAGTTACCTTAGCCTCCTCAGGCAGCATCTTAATAATCTTCTCCTCTATATCAGGTCTAAGCGCCATTCCATAAACACCCTCAAGACATGTCTCATTACCCTAAGGTATTTATAAACGTTATGCAAAAGCTAACTCAACACCCTTCTTTAACCCAATACACCCTATCGCTTAATCCCATTTATTAGAGTAATGAATTAATTGCCTCACTTATGAATCACGTTAATTAACCCAGTCCTTACCTAGGAATACCTTACGTATGCTGCATTATTTATATTTAAAATGCATCGGTAATCAGGAAATTAATTTAGGAATAATGATCCATGAGCCTATTTTTAGAGGGAACTAAGATTAAGATAATGATTTAATTATGAGATAGGTATTTCCCTAGGTGGTTAAATACTTAAATACCCATTATGATTAAGATAACGCCGCGGTGAAATAATGCCTGATTTCTCAGACACGCCGTGGATTAATGGTAATCAGCTTGTTGTAGCTCATAGACTAAGAATGTGGTATACTGTGCGTACAGGCTTATTCTCAAAACCCAGGTACGTTAAGGCTGTTGATGATGTAAGCATTAGTATCGGTAATGGTGAAACAATGGCAATAGTTGGCGAATCAGGCAGTGGTAAAACAACGTTAGGCAGGGTCCTCATTAGGCTTCTTAAGCCCACTGGGGGTGAATTATTCTTTGATGGCAAGGATATTGCCCATGAGGATGATCATAACCTACTTTGGTTCAGGAGAAGAACCGCGATTGTTCTCCAGGACCCATTCTCAAGCCTTAACCCCTACCACAATGTTAAGTTCATTGTTGAGGAACCATTAATAATTAATGGTATAGACCCCAAGGAGAGAGATGAATTAGTCCGCAGGGCTCTTGAGGAGGTTAAGTTGACACCAGTTGATGATTACCTATACAAGTATCCTCATCAACTTTCAGGGGGCCAGAGGCAGAGGGTTTCCATAGCTAGGGCCATTGTCACTAGGCCCGATTTCATAGTTGCTGATGAGCCTGTCTCAATGCTTGACGCCTCAGTGAGGGTTGAGATACTTACCATTCTTAAGAGTATTCAGGAAAGGGATAAGATTGCCTTCGCCTACATTACACACGATATCTCCACCGCAAAGTACTTCAGTGATAAGATACTGGTGATGTATGCTGGTAAGATGGCTGAGATTGGGTCCTATAGAGATGTGGTAAAGGAACCTCATCACCCTTATACTCAAGCCTTAATTGAAGCTATACCTGACCCGGACCCCAAGAATAGGTTTAGTGAAAGGAAGGTTGTTACAGGCGAGCCGCCTAATTTAGCTAACCCGCCTCCGGGTTGTAGGTTTCATCCAAGGTGCCCATTCGCCATGGATATTTGCCGTAGGGAGGAGCCGCCCATGATTGAGGTTAAGAAGGGTATATACGTTGCCTGCTGGCTATACGCCAAGAGGTAAATGAGTACTCATTGGGCTTGAGCCTTCCAGGTGCTTCTAAGCTTCATGAATTCCTCAAGTACCTCAACTTCATCACTGCTTAAGTGATCCTTATACTGCATTATTAATTTAACAGCATGCTCCAATGGTACGTTAACGTAGAGTACGTCACCCTCCTTAATGTGCCTACCAACAATTACATTACCCTCTATTGAAATCGCCACACTCATACCCTTCTTAGCCACTTGAATCGGCTTACCCTTATCCTGAATCTGCATTATGACGCCGACCTCCTTCCCATTAGCCTTAACCAACCTGTAACCTGGCTTAATTAAACCACCCAACACCTCAACACCCACTATTGCTGGGTCACTTCTCCTGAATACGTAGCCTGGTATTATGGCTATTTTACCTGGCCTAACGTACTTACTTAACTCACTCTCAATAAGCCTACTCTTCTCCTCGTTAAACCACTTGGTGAATTCCTCAACAAGCCTGTAAAGGATATTGTTTTGGAATATTGTAACTAATTGAACCTTAGCCTCCTCCTCAACCTCCTTAGGGACCTTAACGTTAAACGCCAGTACTACACCATATAGTGGATTCTTCCTCCTAACCACTGAGGCATCTATAATATCCCTCCTTGTTACTGGGCCAATATCAGCCTTCCTAACAGGTATTCCCTGTGACCTTAGGTAAAGCACCATGGCCTCAAGCGTACCTAGTGTGTCTGCCTTAGCCACAACACCTATTTGATCAGTTTCAATTTTAACTGATGCAGCATCCTTAACAACCTCATCAATGTACGGCTTAGGATCACCCTGAACCACGTACACTGATGAACCTGGCACAACATCATCCAACCCATCCGCAATCACCTTAACCCCAGCCGCTGCCTCAACCTCATTAATATGCATGTACTTATCCTCCGGGTCCCTCATTTCATCAAGCGGCTTAGGCATCACCATCATTCTAATCCTAGTAACCACAGGGCCGTTAAGGCCCATGGCCACTATGGTGTCTCCCTTCCTCATGACACCATCGTAGAGGACCACATCCATTGTGGTTCCAAGCCCCTTCTCCTCCTTAACCTCCATTACAACACCCTTACCTGGACCACCAACTAACCTTAACCTATCTTTAACCAGTCTTTGGGTTAAACCAGCCATTAGAACCAGTAAATCCGGGATACCCTCACCTGTCACTGCACTGGTGGGCACTATGGGTACTTGCCTACTGAAGTCAGTTATCCTATCAAACCTCTCAGCCTCAAAGCCCTGCTTATTAAAATCCATTATTATATTGGCTAAAGCCTCCTCAAGCCTACCCTGGGTCTCCTCATCCTGGGCATTATAGGAGTCTAGTATTGAGGCATTGGGTATTGGCTTCCACCCATATATCCTATCAACCTTATTAGCCGCCACAACGAAGGGTATATTCCTACTCTTAAGCAGTATTAGGCTCTCATAAGTCTGCTCCTCAAAACCCCTAGTTAGGTCGATTACAAGTATGGCTAAGTCAGCCACTGAACCACCCCTACGCCTAAGGTTAGAGAAGGCTGCGTGACCTGGGGTATCAACCATTAGGAAGCCCTTAACCCAAACCTTACCCTTCAACCTATACCTCTCAATAACTGGGGCAGCGTACTTCTCAATGATAGGCCAAGGCAAGTAGGATAAGCCAATGTGCTGGGTAATCATACCTGGCTCCCTGTAGGCTACCATGGTGTTCCTAATCTTATCCAACAGTAATGTCTTCCCAACGTCCACATGCCCAACAACAACCACTATGGGTGCCCTATAATTCTCAGACATGGTATCAGAAGTAAGGGTTAATCCTATTTAATAAGCTTTTCACAAAAGGTTACTCGGTAGGGGGAATGCTCGAGTTCTTGAAAGCTTGATGGGATTCATACCAGTTGATAAATGTATAGTGAGTTTACCAGCAACTGCGTTTAACTTAAGTAGCATTGGAGTCCTTAGGACAGTATCCATCATGGGCCCCGGCTAAATAATAATTGGTTTTTCACGAATCCAAGTTAACTTTTAATACTATGAGCGCCTACATGAGGGTAATTTAGAATACTGTGAATAAGGTCATTAAGCTTCTCTCTAAGCGAGGATACTTGACTAGTTTTAATACGAGGAGGATAATGAGTAAACTTGTTTAAGCCTGTACTTCCCTATACCCAGCCTCCTTAGTTATGGTTATGACGTCAACACCCTCTCCACTTCCTGGGTCATGAAGCATCGCCGCTCTAACCGCCCTGGTGGCTAGCTTAACAGCATCATCAAGGCTCATGTCATCCCTATAACCATCCTCAAGCACACCGAAGGCCGTTGGTGAACCACTGCCCGTTGACATGAAGCGTTCCTCCCTTGTGAAGCTACCGTACCAGTCAACCGCATATAGGACCGGCCCCTCCTCATTATCCACTCCACCTATTATCATGTGGGCTATGTATATCATCGGCCTGCTGTAGAACATGACTACTGAGGCATAGTTAGCTAGCGTCTTAATTGGTACTGGGGCTTGGTGCGTTATCCTATAGTTCATTGCTAAGTGGGTTAATTCATTTAGTATCATTTGTACATCAGCCACTGCCCCACTCATTGTTGCTGCCGCGTGGTTATCAATCTTCCATATCTTCCTACCCTTCCTATGAGCTATGTAGTAGCCTGCGGTAACCCTCCTGTCAGTGGCTAATACAACACCCTCCTTAGTAACCACACCCACTGTTGTTGTTCCAGTTAATAGGACCTTTGGATCATTATGAATCCTACTCACTGGAACCACCCTGAGTCTGCTGAATCTGCTGCGGCTGTTGTGCAGCCGCCTGTGCCTGTTGAGCCTCCTCCTGAGTAGCCTGTGGTTGCTGGGTTTGCTGCTCCTCCCTTGATACCTCAAGTTCCTCCACGTACACTATCTTCTTGACGTCAGTGAACCTCTGGGCTAATTCCTCAGCTATCCTGAACTTAACGGTGCCGATGCCCTCAATGAATAGCACCTCTGAGGGTAGCTTTATGGTTACTTGACCATTCTCATGCTTAGCCTCAACCCTACTCATGTCTAACCTAGGTAAGTACTGTCTAACTATCTCCTTAACCTTCTCCTCATCAGTGGTAAGCCTCTTAACAACCTTAGCGTTAACCACAATCACCTTACCCGCCAATGGGTGATTGAAGTCCAGGATAACCCTACCACTTGAGACTGAAATAACCCTAGCCCTCTGATTATTGTACTCAACAATGTCACCAACCCTAGGCACCTTACCAGCCCTGTAGAATTCTCTAATTGAAACAACCTTAACCTTACCTTGATCCCTTAAGCCAAAGGCCTTCTCAGGGGGAACCTCCACAGTAACCTCAGAGCCTTCGTCACTCTTCAGTAGGGCCTCCTCAAGGGGTTCGAAGATCTTTGTTTCACCAAGTATTATTAACCTTGGGCCGTAGGCTTGATTAGGGTCATATATGTTAGCCTCCTTAGCCTTCTCCTCAATAGTGGTCTCAATAACCTTACCATCCTCCTTCGTAAGCATGGTGTAGTCCAGAAGTATGTAGTCACCCTTCTGCAGAACCATTAGGAACCACCCTCACTACTGGTTTTTACACTTTCACTTTCCTCAACCTCTTCCTCCTCGCCAGCAGTCTTAATGCGCTTAACCTGTGATGTTATGTAGCCTGCAATCCTATTCCTAACCTTCTTCGAAACCCCCTCAACTAATTGACCCACCACCTGCTTATTATGCTCAAAGTCCTCAGTAAACCTATCAGGGTACTGCTCCATAAGCATTCTACCAACCCTCTTAATGTAAGCTGGCCTAACCTTACCCATTAAGCAACGATGTTGAGTCGGTGGTTTTAAGCGTTTCTTAGCATGAGGATTAATTCTAAACACCCCTTAACCTCAAAATCATTCCACCTAACCTAATAACCCTTAGGTGGTAAGTAAGCCTGCGTGATTCCTAATTTACTGAATGCGCTAAGGTATCTCCACTACTTCGCTTAAAAGCTCATTAACATCCTTACCCTTGTACTTACCTATTACATCACTGACGTAGCTTATTAACCTCCCGTAGAGCCAGTGATTACTGCAGGCTGAGGAGTCGAATACTGCATCAGTTACGCTAACTTTACCATTATCAACAACCACGTAGCCACCCCTCCTCAACTCCTCAACAGTATCCAGGAAGTCTTGACTAACCGGGAAGTAATCCTCAATACTCCAGGTGAATACTGAGAAGCCGCTTTGCTTATCCACTATGTACATTAATAAGGCTAACTTATCTATGCTGCATGATCCATCAAGCATCCTAATTGAGTCAAGCAGTATGCACTTCCTTATATCCTCCATCACTGTAAATATGCGTAACCCCCCTTTAATAGTTATCCTCATAAACCTCATTAAAGCATCCATGTGGTTGAAAGCCTTGTTAACACGTAGTTAAGTTTATAAAGGGCTTAATTATTGAAGACAGGCATGTCAACAATCGACGAATTATACTCTTTAATTAGGGATGGTAAATTACCCTACCCACCCCGAATAACTAAGTACGAGTTCGCTAAGATAATTGCAGTTAGGACTAGGCAATTAATGGATGGTGCACCACCATTAGTTAACCCAAAGGAGATAGGGACCTCAGACCCAGTGGCAATAGCCTTCGAGGAGCTTAAGAGGGGTTTACTACCCTTCATAATAATTAGGAGACTACCCAACGGTAAGAGGGTTGAGTACACGCTTAAGGAGCTGCAGGAACTTGAAAGAAACGTTATGACATATTAAACCACAACTCCACGCCCTAGATGCAGTTACTTACCGGGGACCTTACCCATTAATTAAACAATAATGCACTTACCGATTTGTAAACAGTGGATTAATTATTACTTAACCTTAGTCCTAGCGATTAAGGCTACTATTATTATTAATACAATGACCCCCACAGTAATAGCCACCACTGTGGACTCGGGGATAATGCTCCTAATGATGGTTGACGTTAATGTACTTACCTCAGTACTTACCACAGTACTAACCACCGTGGTAGTCACCACAGTAGTCACCGTGGTAGTTAGGTTAACTGGAACAGTGACCGTGGTAGTGGTTACTGGGGGAGGCTTAGCCATTATTAATACGGCATACTTGCTTAAGTTAACCCCTGTTACTGAGGGTACCCAACCATAGGGGGTTAATGTGGAGTTAAGGTTCACGTTAAGTAAATATGATTCACCGTTGATTACATACCCATCACTAATAACGTATACGTTAAGCACTAGGGTATAGCTATTAAGCATCAATTGATACATGGGTACTTTAAGGTTGATGGTGAAGTAACCACCATTACTAGTAGCCTCACCGGCGGCAACCGACTCATACACTAGGCCATTGCTTGTGAATTGCATACCTGCTTGAGTTAAATTGGGGTGTATTAATGCAATAATCAGGTAATCACCCTTAGGTGAAATTAACCCATTAATATTAATGTTGAAGACCCCGGTATCGTAATTGTAGCTTGCGTTAACGCTACTTACATTAACAATAATGTTAACCGGATTAACGGGTATTATACCCACCATAACTGCACTCTGGGTGTAGTATAGGTTAATGTTGAATGAAGCCAAGCCTCCAGTGGTTACGTTAATTAGGTCGCCGCCATTAAGGTTAATTACAGCGTACGTGCCGTTGCGTAAGCCTAATGCTGTTAAGTTAACGTTAACGTGAAGCGTGTTAAGTGGATTACCGTAATTATTTAGGGCTAGGAATACTGAGTCATTGTTAATTATTGGGAAAGCCTCCACTGAGGCGTTAGTAGTTATTACCGGTTCCTCAATACCACTGAGGGCACCACCTAGGCCGCTGCTTAACCAGTTTGAATTAAAGGGTATTAGGACACCACCCCTACTTCTCCATTGATTAATAATACCCCGCACACTACTTGGGATTAGTTTTTCAGGCACCATTAATATAATGTACCTGTAGTTGGATAGGTTAACTAAGCCTGCGGCTAATTCATTAACGGTTATTATGTTGAATGGGTAGTAGGCGTACTCATTATTCACGTTGAATAAACTAGTGGGTATTAGGCCTGTTTCATGAACTAAATAGCGCCAATCACTGTAAGTACCCCCGAACATGGTCATGTACAGTAACGCAACCTTAGTGCTTGGGTAAGTTCCATTAATTAACTCATAGATTCCAGTGGCCATGGTATTTAATTGGACTGTTGGGTAGAACCAGTCTAGGCTCCTTATGAAGACGTAGTAATCACCGCCTATTAACCATGGGTAACCGAGGATTAGGTGGGATATGTATTTACCGTAGTATGAACTTGAACTGGGTACAGGCGTCCACTCCATCATTAAGTGAACATGGTAAACCCTGGCTAGGTTACCGAAGAACACTGCAAAGTTAGTCCAGTCAGCGTCATCAAGTACAATGGTTACGTTGTACCTTTCAGCTAATTGGAAGTATAATTCAGGCATCTGTAGGCTGTAAATATCATCTATTGAACCACCCCAGTAGAATAAGAGTAACCTATTGGGCCCAATAATGCTCCTAATCATACTGAATAATTCACTGTAGGTCTCATTAATGCTCCAAACCCTGAACTCCTGGAAGTAACGCCAATCACCAATGAATGGCAGTGTAGGTGGATTCACTTGACTAAAACTCCTGTAATCAGTCCCCCACTCCATATTGAGTAGAGTTATGTTATCGTGGTAAACCTGCATTAACCAATGCTGAAACATCACTATATCACTCTTAGCATAGCCTGGAGGTAAGCCATTAACACCAGGACCCCAGTCATCGTCAAGCCAACCATAGTCCACAAGTACGCCTAGGAAGTTACTGTAGTTAACGTATCTTGAAACCACGGTCTTAATGAAACCGAAGTAATACTGCCTATCAGTTTCATTCCACCAAGCCAAGGCCGGTGGAGACTGGGGGTGGCCATTTGAATTCACCTCAAGTTCACCATTATTAATAAGCCAGGGCGGTGTGGCGTTAAAATCACCGGTGGCGGCTGGCACTGAGTAGAAGAAGACTAAAATGACCCTAATGCCTAATGCCCTAGTGTAATTCATGTACTGGTCAAGCACATGGAAGTCATACTCATTAGGCCCATACTCAACAGCACCCCATGGAACAGTTAGGAAGATGGTATTAAATCCAAGCTCCTTAATATCCATGAAGTACTTGAAATCATGAGGTGCACCACTGGGATTCAAGTACGGTACCTGAGTTGACCAAACCATTGGCGGTGATTCCCCGTGAACAGGCGGAGTAAACTCAATTAGTATTAATAATACCGCAGCCACCAGTAGTATTTTTGAGATCCTCACATTAATTCATGATGCATTCGCGCTTTTTAATTTTACGGTATTAAGGAGGGTAAACATTATGCAGTGTTTACGATTACTAGACTTAATTAGCATGAAGCCTTTTAGGAAATTCATAGGGAATAATTTAAATATTGTTTAATACCTTGCCGTTAACCTACCTCCTCCTAACCAGCAGCGCCGCAATGACTGCTATTACGATTACTATGATTACTATGCCCACTATTACGCTTGTCCCAATAACCTCCTTAGTAACTGTTAAGGTACTGGTTAAAGTGCTTACCAATGTTGCGGTACTAGTGGTGGTTAAGAGTGATGTGGTTGTTAACGTTGTCGTACTAGTCACAGGTGAAGTAACAGTGGTAGTGCTAACTGAGGTTGTGGTTGAGGTTACAGTGGTAGTGGTTGTGCTGGTTACTGTTGATGTTACGTAGGTTGTTGCCGTGGTGGTGACTGTGGTTGTTGTTGTGTTGGTTACCGTGATTATCGGTATTAATGGCTTAGTTAACTCAAGGTAATACTTATATACTGTTATGTTCTCGAAGACGTTACTTAATTGACTTGATGTACCGAAGTCGTTACCAAGCTGGAATAAGTAGTAGTTCAGTAACCCAGTGAAGTTCCACTGCAGCGGCCAATTGGTAACTAGTATATTGAATAAGTCGTAGAGCATACCAGTTATGTTTAATCCAACGTAGCCGCTTGGCTGATTAATACTTGGTACAAACCAAGCTATAGTCCACATGCTTGATCCACCGTAGTAAACCCAAACCTGCCAACTCTCATCAACAATACTACCGTTAACAAACGTAGGCACAGTTATAGTACCCATATTTGAACCACCCGGGGCCATATTATGCGTATAGTAGTATATTATCACCTCTAAATCACCTGGCTGGGCTCCACTGGTCTCATTAGGCGTTGCCCCCAGCCAAACCTGTAGTGATAAGTCAAACTGCAGGTTACCGGGAGTGAACTTAACCGTACTGTAGTTCACGTAAGCCCAAATACCTGGAAGCGATATGACTTGAGCTGGAAGCATTAGTAATGGACTCATCTTAGGATATAAGCCACCCCACTGTGAATGACCATAGAATATTGCAGGGTAACCAAGAGTGACATCGTATGAATATGTAGGCTTAATGAAGGTGTAATTCCGTATATAATATGCCACTCCCTCAGCAGCATTATACATTAAGATAGTTGAACCCGAGGTACCTGAGCCCATGTCCCAAAGATTAGTAAAGAATAAGGCGTAACCAAGAAGCTTTGAGACGTATTGACTAGACATATTGCCAATAACCACTACGTTTGACGTAGTGTTAAAGGCTGGAACCAGCGGCACCACTTGCTGGGCATATGTAACTAGGAGACTGGCTGCGATCATTATTGCTAATAAGAACGTAACCCACTTACCTATTGCCGGCATATGTTATGTGGCTTAAGGTTTTTTAAGTTTACCCTATAGCTTACTTAACACTAAAATTAGCGATAGTATTTTAATTCAAGTATATAAGCATCTTACATACATTTTATTAATCATTTTAAACCAACTACGGTACTATACGTACTTGAATGCGGCTAATCAGTTGCATAGTAAGTTAACATACTGAGTTATAGGGGAAGCAAAGAAAAGCCTTGTTAATTTAGAGTTAGTGAAGGGAGAGTTTTAATCATATTTTCTAACTTAAGGATCCAGTTGACGCTGGTGTGTGAGGTATATAATACCCTAAGGTGGGTATGCGTTTTCATAGTAGGATGGTGAAGAAGTAATGCAAAGTGAGTTAAGGCAATTGGCTCTGGATTTAAGGAAGCGGGCAAGGGGATTAACGGCGTTGGCTAAGTATCCTAGGGAAAGAAATCCACAACAAGTACTACTCGCTTATTTACATTAAATGTATACTCATTATTAATGAATATATGATTAGGTGCATAATGCTTAAAAGCCGTTAATCCAGGTAATTAACATGGTTGTTAAAGTGGGGATACTTGGTTCAGGCTTCGCGGCTGAATTCCACATGCAGTCATACGCCGAAATACCCAACGCTAAGGTTGTTGCAGTTGCATCCAGGAGTAGGGCCGTTGAATTTGCTGGCAGGTGGGGGATAGGAAAGTACTATACTGGCGATGACTTCATTGAGAAGCTGTGCAGTGATAAGGAGGTGGATGTTGTTGATATTATTTTACCCAACTTCCTACACCTTAAGGCTGTTCAATTATGTGCTGAGAATAGGAAGAACATAATTATTGAGAAGCCCCTGGGTAGGAACCTAACTGAGGCTAAGGAGATGCTTAACGCAGTTAATAGGTATGGTGTACTCCACGCCTATGCTGAGAACCAGGTCTTCATACCCCAGATTGATAGGGTTATGAACATGGTTAGGAATGGGGCTATTGGTAAGGTATTCTGGGTTAGGAGTAGGGAGGCCCACTTCGGGCCCCATAGCCCGTGGTTCTGGGACAAGGACCTATCCGGTGGTGGTAGTTTACTGGACATGGGGTGCCACTCCATTGAGGTTACCAGGAAGTTGATTAACGGTAAGGCAAGTGAAGTTTTAGGCTGGGGTGACTTGCTTGTCCACAGGGATAAGACTAAGGCCGAGGATAACAGTATAGTTCTAGTTAAGTATAATGGGGGTGAGTTGGGGCAGGCTGAGAATAGTTGGGCAGCCCACGGTGGCTTGGACCTGAGGTATGAGATATACGGTAGTGAGGGGGCAATCTTCGTTGATGTAACCAGGGAGACTGGGATAAGGGTATTCACCACGGCCCCAGAGGAGAGGGTTGGTTACGTGGTTGAGAAGGCTGAGGTGGCTAGGGGTTGGCTTTACCCAATTTGGAGGGAATTTGAGCTATATGGTTACTTATATGAGCTTAGGCACTTCATAGACTCCTTTGAGAGGGGTGAGTTACCGAGGGAGAACTTTAATGATGGTGTTGAGGTTAATAGGATAATTGATGCAGCCTACAGGTCCTTTAAGAGTAAAAGGTGGGAGCCTTTGAGCGATTAATGAGTTAACCGTGAAGTTTAATTTAAATAATTAAACTTAAATTATTCAAATAATGAGTGAGTTTAAGCAATCCATAGTGGTTAGGGGGGATTTAAGGATGAGCAGGGGGAAGTTGGCTGTTCAAGTGGCTCATGCAGCGGTCTCCGCGGTGCTTGAGGCGTTGAGGAATAGGGGGGATTGGGTTAATGCCTGGGTTTCAGGGGGTCAGAAGAAGATTGTCCTAGTGGTGGATAGTGTTGAGGATTTAATTAGGCTTAAGGCTAAGGCAGAGTCCCTAGGCCTACCCACAGCCTTAATTGAGGATGCAGGCTTAACTGAACTACCACCAGGTACTGTGACCGCATTAGCCATTGGACCTGGGCCAGAGGAATTAGTTAATAAGGTGACCGGTAGCCTCAAGTTACTTAAGGATTAGGACTAAGGCATTAAGTCCATGATTAATTAACACCAGTGAAACAGTACTCAAGGCATATTAACCAGGGCGGCGTGAACTTGAGGAAAAATTATTTAACCAGTTAAGTGGTTTTGGTGCAATGGGTAGGTTAACCCTTAAGTGGCTTGGATTATTCATAGCCTTCTCAGTGGTTGGCGTATTCTCCTCAGGGGTAGTGTTATACACATACTACTACATCCACAATGCACCCCCATTATGTACACTGAATGGGGAATCCACACCATTCCCAGGGGTTACGGTTAACTGCATAAGGGTTCTCTCAAGCCCCTACGCGGAGGTGGCTGATGTACCCCTTGATGTACTCGCTGTTTTCTGGTTTATAATAAACATAGTAATGGCCATAGCATACGATAGGAGCGGAGAAGCGGTGGCTAGTAGGCTTTTCAGGGTTTTAATGTACTGGAGGTTCATTGGCCTAGCAATAATACCTTACCTACTTTACGTTGAATTCGCCATACTGCACGCGTTATGCCTATACTGCACTATAATGCACTCAATGATTATAGCAGACTTCATAGTGGTAACAGTCTACGCCTACTTTAACCATAGGGCTAAGGCTAAAGTGGCGGCGGTGGATTAAACCAGGGTTAATGAGGCTGCCCTTATTGAACCAGGTTCCCTAGCCCTATACCTAAACCTAATTAAGGCGGTGTACTCATTAATACCTAATACAGTGGTTCCACTACTCAATGCTTGACTCCTGGCCTCAACCCAATTACCCTCAGTGAAGTACTCTATGGTTAATTCACCACCTGGTGCATTCATGATAAGTGTCTTCTCGCCAATACCAGGTAACGGCTGAGAGAGTAATTCAACCCCAGGGTTAACGGTTAAACCAGCCCAAGTCTCCTCTGAACCATCCCTATAGAGCCTAATCCTCACGGGTTCCTCGGCATCACCGTTGGATACCCTTAAACCCCATGGGTTTAGGCCCTGCCAATGAAACTCAACCTGCGGTGCAGCATCAATATCAAGGAGTACTGCCAATTGAGGTGAGGGTGCGTCAGTGATCCATGATGCAATGTAGGGTGGCTTATCGTAAACTACCCCACCATCCTTAACATCACCATTACTTATTGAGGCTAATGCCCTGAGTTTACCGTCAATGTACCATAAAGCCAAACCCCTCCTGTACACTATACTGAACCAGTGATACTTCTCTGAAACATCCTGGGGTAGAAACCTGGTTAAGTCCATTGAAACAAGCTTAGTTATCCCACCAATATTCGCAGTTAATGCACCTTTACCTGAAAACCAGCAGTAATGCACAGCACCCCCAGCGAATAAGTCATCGGTCTCGAAGCCGAACCAGAGCATTGGCCCACCCTCAACCCTAGGTAACTTGGTCATTAGCGTGAAGTGACCGTAAGTGAACGTGACCCTGGACCTCATGGAGACCGTTTGAAGACCCTTAGGCTTGAAGTAGTCGGACTGCGAGAAGTCAGTGTACTTAATCTCATCATAATTAACCCTCCAATACTCACTGGCTTTACAAGCCTGAAACTCCTCCTCAAGTCCAGGCCTAGTGGATGGAACCCTCCTCCAACAGTAGAATAGGGAGTCTACACCACCCTCTATTGCAGGGGAAGGCCTAAGTGTTTCACTAACCATGCATTATCCTTCACTGGTGCTTATTAAGTATTGAGTTAAATAGCCTTGGTTCAACCTACGGTGAGGCTGCATCTACATGATTACTTAAGGCTAATCATCTTAGCCCAGGTCATCACTTAATCAGGCCTTGCAAGCCTAATCACTCTAAGGGGGCCTAATCAACTTAAGCCTTTTAAAGTGAACGCCCCTTAATTATGAAGTTAATACCAAATGCCGCATGTGAATTTCTAAGCCCAAACTATTCTCAGGCGTATTAACTAGTTCATTCCCAACGCCACCAGAAGTATGTTGAGGTGGGAACCCTATCACCGTGCTTAATTATGAGCTCACCGTAATTAGCCCGTAGAAGGAGTAACCTTCATTACTTCATGGTCATGTTAAAGGTATTAAATGGAAATGCATTAGGGTGGAATGCATCCTAGTGTTGAAGTCTTCATAAGGATCCTATGGGCTATTAACTACCGCTTTATTAATCCTACTGCGTAATGGTCTTGATAAGAAGGCTATCAACGCAATTACTAATGCCACTGCGGATAACAGTATTAGGCTCAGTCTATATCCAAGTGATGCTATACTATAGCCCATGCATAGTGGGGCTATTATGTTGGCTAATGGGAATACTGAATTATATATTCCATAGGCTAGGCCCCTATTACCCCTACTTATTAGTGGCGCAATCATTGAGCTTGAGACACTGTATGATGCCCAAACTAATGAATACGAGGCCATCGCCGCAAACGCCGATAACGTCCCCCTAACCAATAGTGCATTTGCAACTAGGTAAAGAGACCCTAATGCTAGGCTTAGGCTTAGGGCAGTCCATGAATCAGCCTTATTCCTCCTTATTAATTGAACGAACATTACTATAAATGGAACCTCAAGGAAGGCTTCAACACTTAGCGTTGCAGTTGCGTAGGCCATATTAACGTTTGCCTCATAAACGTAGAACATTGGCATGTATAGGTTCTTAACTGCATCAATGAATAATAGTATGAATACTGAGACAATGTATAATGCACTTAAACTCAATGTGAATGATTCATCGTTAGTATTCAGGGGAGTAGCGTGATCACTGGGTTTGCGGTGTGTTGAGTAGTTAACTATGTTTAATAGTATAGCCGCTGAGGAGACGTATATTATGGCTGATATTATGAATAGCGGCCTTATACCCATGTGCTCAAGAACGTAACCAGCGAAGCTTGTGGTTATGGCGTAACCTATGGATCCACCAGCCCAGAAGTAACCCATATGCTCAACACCACCGGTCTCGCTTATCAATGTCATTACTGTTGGGTAAATCCCACCTGCAATAATACTCAACACCACCAGTGCCGCTATTATTGTTAATGTGCCTTTAATGTAGGCTAACGTTAAGTACCCTAAACCACCTCCAATGGTACCTATTAATACGGCTATTCTCCTATTCTCAGGCCTATTAATCACCCTACCCCACATTATTGATGATGCAAAACCAGCAATATTCATTGAAGTTAACGCATAGCTTGTGAATTCAACATTGAGGCCACTCATCCTTAAGTACAGTGGGAATGATGGGTATATTAATCCACTTACTAGGCTGTAGAGTACATTAACCATGAAGTAATTGAACCCCCTATTATCCACCATTAACACACCACTCATTAATATCAATAAAGTACTTGATTAAATGCATTACTTTACCCCAAGTTCCTCAAAAACCTTCCTGGCTATTGATAATGCTGTGCTTGCCGTTGGCCAACCTGAGTAGAAGGCTAGGTGTGTTATTAATTCAATTAACTCATCTTTACTTACACCATTCTCAATAGCCCTCCTTAAGTGAAACGGTAACTCATTAACCCTATACAACGCCACAAGTGCAGCCACAGTTACTAGGCTCCTATCCCTTGGTGAAAGACCGGGCCTATTCCAAACATCACCGAAGAGAACATGGTCAGTGTAGTGGGCTAGGGCTGGTGCTATGTCTGAGAAGGGGGTGACTTGGCGTTGCGCAGTGGTAGGCCCATGTTTAGAATACTCTTCATCACTAACCCTCTCCATTAACTCAACAACCTTACCATTAAGTGGCTCAGTAACCTCAATGTAGCTTACCGGTGAATTAACGGTTGCACCCTGCCAATGCTTCTCCCCTGGTTCAACCCAAATAACATCACCTTGATTAACCTCACTAATTGACTCACCCCAACGCTGCACTAAACCACGCCCATGCATGATCACAATGACTTGGCCAAGAGGGTGAATGTGCCAAACAGTCCTAGTACCCGGCTCAAGGGTAACCATGGTTACGTTAATCCTCAACGCATCAATGAGCTGGTACACGTGTGCGCTTCCAGTAAAATACTCCACTGAACCCTGTTCCGATACCTGGGAACTACTGTGTTTAATAATCATGAATAACCCCATCTAGTTAACTGGGTTTACTACATGGGTGGTGGAGGTATGTGAAGTACTGGCTTAGGCTTATATGGTTCCTCAAGGTACTTTACCTCATCGTCAGTTAACTTAATACTAATAGCATTCACAGCTTCTTCCACGTGCTCCGGCTTAGTGGTTCCTATTATTGGTGCTGTAACACCCTTATGCAGTAGCCATGCGTACGCTATTTGCGTTGGAGTCGCTCCCTTATTATTAGCAACCTCAATAACCCTCCTCAGTATCTCAGCGTTCTCAGGGGGTTCCACATAAATCCTATAATCACCACTACCTGGCCTAACCCTAGTCTCGGTTTCAGGCACAATTATCTTACCATCCTTATAGTACTTACCTGACAGTATACCAGCTGCAGTTGGGCTCCATGGTATTATACCGATTCCATGAGCCTTGCAGAATGGTATCATTTCCCTCTCCTCCTCCCTGTAGAGTAGATTGTAGACGTTTTGCATACTTACGAACTTCTCGTATCCTTTCATTTCTGCTGTGTATATCATTTTTGCGAATTGCCATGTCCACATGCTTGATGCCCCAATGTACCTTACTAATCCTTGGTGTACTAGGTCTGTTAATGTGGATAAAGTCTCCTCAATGGGTGTATCGTAATCAAACCTATGAATCTGGTAGAGATCAATGTAACCAGTATTCAACCTCCTCAAAGACTCCCTAACCTGCCACATAATATGCTTCCTAGACAAACCCCTAGCATTAGGACCATTACCCATTTGCCCAAAAACCTTAGTGGCGATAACCACATCCTCCCTCATACCCTTAACCAATTCACCAACAATCTCCTCACTCCTACCCCTCGAATAAACATTAGCAGTATCAATGAAGTTTATGCCTAAATCCCAAGCCCTCTTAAGGACTTTAAGGGCTTGATCCCTACCGGCAACCCAACTGGAGCTACCATGACTCTGTAGGTTGGGGTCACCGATGGACATTGCACCGAATGCTATTTTAGAAACCTTAAGACCAGACCAACCAAGCTTAACATACTCCATGCATACCCACTATGCTAGCTCACTTATAAGCATTACTAGAATTACAATAATTTACTGGAGGAGTTATGAATAATCATTAATCATTAACATTGCTTTTATTATTAATTTAACTGAGACCACCTTGATTAGTCTTCCTCTGGCTAACTGATTAGCTTACGCGAGTCCTTGTTCATTATGTTAATTTCCCTTGCAACCTCCTTACCTTAAACCTCAATTAACCTAAGTGTGAACTCAAGCTCACCTCTGGCTAAGGGCCTTCACTCGAATAGAGCGCTTGCAATAATAAGCACACTGGGGATTACGGTGCATTAAGTGCCTAAAGTAATGGATGTTAGCATTGTAGAACCACTGCAGCTACTCCATGGGCTGCTGCATGATGCCTATTGAAATCCATTACCCTACCCCAGTTATCAAGGTATAGATCTTATAGTTAATGCTGTGTAAATGGTAAGGTGATGGTTAATTCATGGTAATTAATTACACCTATTGTTAACTTTCCTTGAAATAAACCCCGTTTCAGCTTAAATTTATAAAGTGGTGAATAGTAGTTACTCATGGAATATTCAATCCTTGGTAATGACTTACAGTTGGTTAGGGTAGTTATGGGTGAGGGGGAGAGCATTTATGGTGAGGGTAGTCACCTACTTTATAAGACCCCCGCCGTGGGTTTAACCACTAAGGCTAGTGGTGGTATATTGGCCGGCTTGAAGAGGACTTTAACAGGTGCATCATTCTTTGTACTTGAGTTAACTGGCCCAGGTGAGGCTGCCTTCGCTGGTAGTACGCCTGGTAAGATTACTCAAGTGACTCTTAATGAGGGGGAGTCCATAATGGCTGAGCATGGTTCATTCCTATTCGCTGAGAATAGCGTTAAGTATGATGCAAGCCTCACGCGTCTATCAGTGGGGTTGTTTGGTGGTGAGGGCCTCTTCTTAGCTAAATTCACTGGTCTAGGTAATGTGTTTCTTCATGGGACTGGACATGTCCACATGATTCAACTTAATGAGAGTGAGGAGTTGAATATTGAGGCAGGTCACTTACTGGCCTTTGATGCTGGAATGCAATACACGGTTGGGAGGGTTGGGGGCTTAAGGACAATGCTACTGGGTGGTGAGGGATTATTCTTCGTTAACATTAAGGGGCCTGGTAGAGTTTGGGTTAGGAGCATTAGCCTAGCGGCCTTAGCCTCAGCGCTATCACGTGACATGCCTTGCCCAGCCAGCTGCCGTAACAAGGAGGGTGAGGCTAATGTACGCTTCGGCTTCACGTAATGTGGGTTAATTGCTCATAAAACGGGTCACTGAATTACATATATGCCTTAATTATTTAATTACCTTACCTCCCCTTGTTTAGCGTCTTGTAGAATATTTTCTCGTTTAACCAATTAATGTTGTTAGCTACGTAGTCGACTTTCTTCCTCATTTCGAAGTCCCTGAACTCCATGTAGAGCATGTCTAGGTAAATATCCTCCATGGTTTCCTTAGCCTTAAGGGCGTAGTCCAAGTTATCCCTAATCAACTCCTCAGTGGCCTTCCTCGATAATTCACCCGTGAACTCCATTAACCCGTTTAAGTAGGCTAATTCATCAACCCCAACCTCCTCAATGGTGGGTATTTTACCATTCTTATTGAACTCATACATTATGTAGGCCTCAGCGTACTCCTGGAAGCTTACTGCAGCCTTATCGTAGTAGAATGGGTACTGTTTAATTAAGCTCATTAATGACTCTAACTCCCTCCTCATGTCATTTAAGTACTTGTCCGCTGCCTCCCAATCATTCCTAATAACCGAGTATATTACTGATTTAGATAACCTATTTAACCTAATGCCAGTGTTAATCACCTTATCCCTGGCGTCCTCATACTCCCTTAACTTAGCCTTAATGGAATCCCTATTAGGCAGCATGATTCCCAGTGGGCCACTGGGGCTTACTTAATATAAGTTGCTTAACGTTGACTTAATGAGCCTCATCCCTCGTACTTAACCCCATATGTTTCCTCAATTTCATTAACCATAATTCTAAACGCATCATCTTCACTCAATAGGCCTTGGTTCAAGGCATTATTAATCCTACTCAGTATCCTCCAGGGTGGTATAACCATACCTGGTCTCCTTGGGTCATCAGCGTAATCACTCTCAACCACTAGGGCCTTAGTTAACTTAACAGCCTCCTCAAACTCACCCCTCCTACCCACTGGTATTGAGGGTTTTAGTTCATTATCCACAGCTGGCTTAACCATGCTTGGTGAGGCGTGGTGGAGGATGATCCTCCCCTTATCCTTAACCCCAGCCTTATTAGCCAACTCCACTATTGACTTAACAGTGGCCTCACCCTTCCTCTCAAGGTGTAGGTGAATAATGGCGTTGAGGTCCCTTGCAGTACCCATGGCGTACTCAATGATCTCATTACATAAGTCAACTACACCCTCATTAACGCTCCAATGAGGTCTACCAATCTCCCCAATACCCACTGCCTCACCCCTCCTAATGTACTGTGCAGCTAAGTCAATTGTCTTAATCATGAATTCCTTAACTTCACTGAAGCCCCAACCTGATTCAAGCAACTTAACGCACTCAGCTGGGTGCACGCCAACTACGGCAACTGCCTTAACTCCCTCCCCTTGAATAATCTTAGTTGACTCAATGGTTAACCTATACATTTTATCAACATTACTCAAGTCACCTGGGTTTAAGCCTAGGTCCCAGGTTAATAGGGCTACAACACCCATGAACCAACCCCCAGTTCTCTTAAACCTCCTAGCCACTTCCCTTGGTCCAAGACCCTTAACCGGGTTAACGTGGGTGTGGTTATCAGCTATTGGTAATGCCTTACTCATCCCTGAGGCACCTCAAGCCTATCCTCCTTAAGCCTACCCTCCCTACCCGGTGGTGGCTTAATTATGCTGTTTCCAGTAGGGTCCTCTATGATTAATGTGAATTCCCTGAACCCATTAAGGGCCTCATTAGCCTCCCTAATGAATGCCAGCCTCCTTGCCTCAGCCTCCCCCTCAAGCCCACGCATGGCTTCAGCATACTGTATTAACCTATATATTAGGCCCTCCAGGGGCGTTATCATGGCCTCACCCGCTGATCCTGGAGCCAGTGTGAAGCCTAGGTCGGGGGAGTAGACCTTAGCCTCAGCTGACCTAATTACCCAAGTCCTCTCAACATCAACCCTATCCGTAACCCTGTATGTTAATTTAACAGGCCCCTTACTGTCAAGGTAAGTAATGTCCATGTACCTGAAACCGCAGGTTGAGCAATTCATCACCTCCAGGAGGAGCCTACCGAAGTAGGGCGTATTATAAACCACACCCCTAATGGTTAGTGTCCTATTACCGCAGACTGGGCACTTATCCGTAACCTCATAGACTCCCTCAGCATAACTGCTTAAACCCTCTAAACTCTCCATGAATCCCTTTAAAGGTGATTAAGTAAATAAACCTTAAGCGTTGATTCGCTTTGAGGATTAATCCTTCAATTAGTCTTCCTCATTGAACTTAAGGTCTCAAGCAATGCCTGAACCACCTGCCTATAATCACCAACTATGCCGTAGTCAGCGTACTCGAAGATTGGGGCATTGGGGTCACTGTTAATGGCGACTATTATCTTAGACTCCTTCATACCGAAAATGTGCTGAATAGCCCCACTGACACCAACACCAATATACACAGTGGGCCTAATCGTCTTACCGGTTTGCCCAATCTGCCTATCAGCAGGTAACCAACCAGCATCAGTAACCTTCTTACTACCGCCAATAGTGCCTCCAAGGGCCTTAGCCAACTCAATAAGCAGCTTAACACCCTCAGGCCCAGCCACACCCCTCCCAGCCACAACCACTAGGTCAGCCTTCTCCACTGGTGGTAAGTCACTATCCCCCTTAATTACTGGTTTAACACCCAGTAATGAACCATTGGGCTTAGGTAATTTATCCAGGGACTCCCTAATAACCTCACCCTTACGGTTAGTGTCCCTTGGTGGTGTTGGGAATACGTTAGGCCTAACGCTCGCTAATTGAGGCCTCCTGTTGGGTGTCCTAATGTGGGCTAGTATATTGCCTCCATATGTTGGCCTAACTTGATCAAGATCCCTCGTCTTAACGTCAATGTCTAAGTCAGTGCAGTCAGCGGTTATACCGGCTCTAAGGGTGTTAGCAACGTATGGGGCTAACTCCCTCCCCCTCTTTGTTGCTGCGAATAAAACCACCTCAGGCTTATACTTATTAACAAGGTTAACTATTACTGAGGCGTAGAGGTGAGGTATGTAGACTGATAGGGCCTCATCATCAATGTAAATAACCCTATCCGCCCCATAGTATATTGGTTCCTTAACCAAATCCCCTAGGTTATGTCCAATCATTACTGCTGAGACATCCACATTAATCTTCGCGGCTAATTCCCTAGCCTTACCAATCAACTGGAGGCTACCGTCCTTTATTACACCATTCTGATGCTCAATGTAAACCCAAATACCCTTATACTCACTCTTATTTACCTGAGGCCACTCTGGGCATATTCTTGCACTACTCATAGCCTAATCACCCCCTCCTTGGTTAAGTTCTCAATAAGCCACTTAGCCGCCTCCCTTGGATCACCCTTGAATATCTGCTTCTTCCTAGGTATTGGCTTAGCGTCTTCAATCTTAGCCACTATTGTTGGTGAGCCCCTTAAACCAACGCAAAATGGATCAAGCTTAAGCTCATTATTAGTCACCGACTTAACTAGGTTGCTTAACTTAGCCTGAATCTTACGGCTTAAGCTAATGTCCCTGGGTGGGTTACTGTCCTTGTAGACGCTGATTATAACTGGCATATTGTACTCATATTCCTCGTAGACTCCCTCATCCTCAAGGTAACGGGTTAACCTAATGGTCCCCTTCTCCAGGTTAACTTCACCGTCAACAACGTAGTATAGGTAAGGTAGGTTAAGCCACGAGGCCACTTGGGCAGGCATGTGGGCTGTTGTAGAGTCCGTGGTCTCCTCACCCATGACTATTAGGTTGAAGCTTGGGAAGAATTTCTTAACAGTCATGGCCACTGTGTAGGATGTGGCTAAGGTATCTGCCCCAGCGAAGACCCTGTCTGTTATTAAGTACGCCTCATCAGCACCCATGCCTATTGTGGATTCAAGGAAATCCTTACCGCTGGGTGGAGCCATGGATAATGTTACGACTCTCCCACCGTACTTGTCCTTAAGCCTAAGGGCGAATTCAAGGGCGTTCCTATCATAGGGGTTAAGCATCAGTGGGACACCCTCCCTAACTAAATTATGGGTGACTGGATCAAGCCTAACAGCCGTTATATTGGGTACAGCCGCCTTAACGGGCACAATAATTGTTAACTCCTTACCCATGGTTAAGCCCGCATTTGCTGAACTTATAACAGTGGCGCCCATGAATCATCACCCAAACCTGTACTGAACACCGTAACCACTCCTCGGGTAAGTCCACTCAATTGCATTATGTGGGCAAACAATCCTACAGGTCCCACACTCCAGGCAGCCTTCATGTGAGAAGAGCACTGTTCCATCTGGTGATAAGGTGTAGCACCTTGCTGGACATAGGTGGGTGCAGGGCTTTGCCTCGCATTTACGGCACTTATCAGGGTCAATTATCCTAATATGCGGCCTCTGGCTAACATCCCAGGCGTTTGAGTTAAGCCTCTCCTCAATGGGTATTCTCCTATTATCCATACTCATAGGTTCATCACCAGGCTTAAGGCGTCCTTAGTTAAGTCAACTAGGGTTAAATTACCCTTAGCCTTCATGAAAGTGTCCCAAATCCTCCTAGGTGTCCCATCAACATCAAAGTACCTGCTCATGAATGCGTTAGCGAGCATAACGTAGTCACTGTACAATCTGGGGTTATTTAAGACCTTGTGGGCATTCTTAAAAGTGTTGAACTCCCTGAGTACGAAACTTTCATTAAGCAACTGCTGGTAAACGGATAGGGCCTCCTCATCATATTTACCCTGGTCATGAGCCTTAATAACCGCCTCAGCGGCAAGTCTACCACTCTCCATTGCGAAGTCAACACCCCTAATTAAAACACCCAGATGAAGCAGGAAGCCTGCGGCATCACCGACCACTAGGTAACCGTTACCGTATAGCCTAGGCGGCATCGCCTTTAAGCCTGCTATGGGCGTTAAGTGCGCTGAGTACTCCAGTAATTGACCACCCTTAAGTAGCCTACTTATGAATGGGTGTAGCCTAAACTCCTCTATTAGGTCGTAAACAGGCACGTCAAGTTTATTACCATGCTCAAGGTAAACAACAATACCCAGTGTTACCGCATCCTTATTAGTGTATAGGAATGCTCCACCGGGTACGTAGTGGGTTGGGTACCCTGCCAGGGCCCAGGCTAGGCCCTCATCCTCATCTAGGTTAAACCTCTCATTAATCTCACCCCTACTCAACTTAATAACCTCCTTAACCCCAAGTCCAACCACGCTTGGTTGAAGCTTCGGGGCTAGGCCGCTTGATTCTAGGACAAGCCTATTAATGCCCTCAGCCACAATAACTACGTCACCGTAGACCTCATCGCTCCCGGACCTAATACCAATGACCTTACCATCCTTAGTGATTAAACTATCCACAGGGGTTTCAGTAACCACAAGTGCCCCAGCGGCCTCAGCCTTCCTATCCAGCCACTCAGTGAAGCTGGATAGGTATGCTGTGAAGGACTTATGCTCAGTGGCCTTAGTCTCAAACTCAACAGTTACCCCACTATCCTTAGTCAGCATTGTTAAGCGCTCCTTCCTAACCCAACGCTCCACTGGAGCCTCCTTAACGTACTCTGGGTAGAGTTTATCGAGGACGTGGGCGTATATTCTACCACCGTAGACGTTCTTACTCCCAGGCCTACGACCCCTCTCAACCACTAGAACCTTAAATCCCCCTGAGGCCAACCTCTGGGCAGCCGTTAATCCACCTGGCCCGGCGCCCACAACTATGACGTCAAACCTTTGACTCACAATGACCCCTCATCACTGGTTGTTATTAAGCATTATTTATAACAAAATCAACATTTGACTAATATGAATTCGCTTAAACTAAAACAAGTAAACCTCTAATCAAGTACCATAAGCCGGAGGCAATGGCAATACTGGTTAAAAACCAGTCAAACACCCCTTAATATTTATTAAGACCCTGCATGATTACGTATTCAGTAACCTTAATCGCAACATGCTTAATTAACCCAATAATCTACATTATCTACACCATGATGCATCATTTAATTGCGGGTACTTTAAATACTAGGCTAGCTAATGTAGGGTAATGTTACCTTACTCATTATCCTATGTTTAATTACCTTAAAAATCATTAAGAGTTAAGGCAATGTAAGATAATGCGTAAATTAACATTAATTCACATTCATGTTGATTTTAAAGGTCTTGGTTCCATTGTTTCACGTCCTAATTGATTAGGGGTTTGGGTTTATTGGCCACTTCTCCATCCTGTAGGCACTGTCCCAGAACATGTACTCGTATATTGAGGCTAGTCTGAATGCCTTAATCATGTCATTTAATTGACTCTCAGTAACGTTCATTGAGTCTACTATACTCAATACCTCCCTAACGGATGCCCTATACTCCTCCCCACTGTACGTTGAGACCCATAGCCTGTAATTCTCATTACTAACCTCATGCTTAGATAACTCAACCCCAACCTTCTCGTAAATCCAGTAGCATGGTAACACTGCCGCAATGGCCTCGTAGTAGGGTTTAGAGTAGGCTTCAGTTATGAGGAAGCTTGTGTACGCCCTATTAGTGGGTGACATTACGTACTCCGCTGGGTTAAGGTTCCATATCCTCATGTAGTGTTCATGAAGCCTCCTCTCAACCTCAATGGCACCTATTGAGTGTCTTAGGAATAATTGAGCCTCCTCAATCCTAGGTGCCTTGGCGGCTATTATTGACAACGCCTTAATGTACTCCCCAAGATACATGTGGTCTTGGATAATGTAGTACTTGAACATATCCTCACTTAATGAACCATCAGCTAAACCCCTAATGAATGGGTGCTTAATTATTGCGTCATAGACATCCCTAATACTTGACCAGAGGACTTCACTTAACTTAGTCATTATTAGGAAGTATTAGGTTGCCTATAAAAGTGTTATTGCTGGGCCGCGTACTTAAGGGGTTAGTTATGCATTAATTAAAGTATCATTAATTTTAGGCTTTGAATTTTCAAGTACATTATATATAATTAAAATTATACTAACTATGAGACAATACTTAAAAATACCTAAATTGAGCTATTTATGTGATTAATCCCTTAATAGCATACGCCTTATTGGCCGGTGACCCAATACCTGCGGTAGTGTGGGCGGTAATATACTTCGTAGTCACTGTAATAGTTGGGTACATTATAGCCCTCATAGCCGCAGTAATACTTAGGAGACTACTACCTGGATTAGCTAAGCAGATTGGTTTAAGCATGGATATGGTTAACACATCCATAGGTGGGGTTGAGGCAACAATAATGTTAATATCCATTGCAATAGCCTTAACCTACATAACACCCTACCTGGGTATGGCTTCAACCTACGTCACGATGATTGCTGATTACTTACCGTACCTAGCAGGCCTAATAATACTCCTAACCCTAGGCCTACTTCTTGTCGACGCCTTAACCCTCTATATTCAGAGGAGGGTTGGGGCTGAGGAGTACATAAGCCTAGTAATGAATATTCTCAGGTTCGGGCTCTACGCAGTGTTAATAACCATTGCAGTGACGTGGGCTATATTCCACTGGATTACTGCAATTAATCCATACTTATTCTACGACATAATAATAGGCTCGGTGGTTCTTTATGCGGGCATAAGTATTGTTAATAAGGCTGTTTCAGACATTTCCAAGGCTCACCCTGAAATGAGCGGGATGCTGGATTACGGGAAGCTGGTGCTTTACGCGGTGATAATACTCGTGGCAATAGCCATAATTGTTCAACCCTTCCCCAATGTTACTCAAGTCCTCTACGCATTGGCCTGGGGTTTAGCAATTGCCTTTGCAATAGTGGTTGCGCCATTAGCCTATGCAATGGCTAAGAAAGCGTTAACGTAAGCAACGTCTTTACCGTATTTGAATTAAAATCATTATATTTATTGGTTCATGAAGATTGAGAATCTACTTCATTAGTCATAATTAAACATCAATTATTCTATGGAGTATGCTTTAAATATGGTTAAGCAGATACTCATACTATGTCTGAGTCAATACCCCTTAAACCCCTTGGTAAGGAGGATATTAGGAAACTTGAAAGCGCCCTACTGGCCATGGTGTTATTCTCCCAGGAGACCCTTGAAGCCTTAAAGAACCCCCATGAGAGGTTAACCTGGGTTGACAGCCTATACACGGCTGCAGCCGCCTTCGCCAGGGAGAAGGCTGGTATGCCCGCCTCCCAGATAGCTGATGAGATCGGTGTTACTGAGGCTACTATTAGGAAGCACATTAAGGGTGAGACTAAGGCCGGTCAATTAGTCCTGAAGGCCTATGAGAGGCTTTCCAAGGAGGGCTTTAAGGTGGATTTACCACCTGAAATAGCCGCAACATCAATGCAGGAGTTAAGTAGGCTGAGGGAGAAGGTGGAGAGGGTTAGGAGTCTTCTTAATGAAGCCTTAAGCGAATTAAGTTCATGATGGGGATTAGTTATTTTTATTTTTAATTAAAAACTAAGCAGGTCTTAATCCTCCTCTTCCTCCTCAACACCGCGGGTTGGCTTAACCTCCTTACTGGCCTTCTCAGCCTCCTCCACAGCCCTCCTCATCTCCTCAACCTCCTCCTTACTTAATGGTTGAGTCTCCGCTGAGGTTGCGGTTAACTTAAGGTACTTATCCCAGTGAACCACAATGCCTTCATCAGTTATGTCCATTGGGTGCCTAACCATGGATATCTTAGTGTCCCTCATTTTCCAAACTATAAGCGACCTGTAGAGTTTACCATCAACCTCATCTAAGTCAAGTCTAATTATACCGTCAACAGCATGCTCAACACCAGGTCCACCGAAGCCCCTCTCCCCAACTGATACCTGGCTTATGAAGAACGCCGTAGTACCTAAGCCGGCGATAACCCTCTTAAGAAGCATCACAGTTGACCTGGCTATTGACGGCTTAGTTAGGTAGAGTGTACTCACTGAGTCAACTGTTATCCTCCTGGCCCCTGTATCCTTTATGGCTTGCCTAAGTACGTCGATTAACTCATGGACGTTATCAATATCCTTAACCACATACCTCTCCCTCTGGGACGCTGAACCAATACCCGTAGTGAAGGCGTCAATGATAGCGAACTTACCCTCCCTCTCAAACTTAGATACATCCCAGTTAAAATGCCTAAAACTCCTCCTAACAGCCACAGGATGCTCCTCAAGGGTAACGAAAACAGCCCCCTCACCCCTAGTTAACCCATTGAATAGGAATTGCTTACCTAGAATGGACTTACCTGTACCAGGGCCACCTGAAATAAGTACAACACTCCTCTCCGGAACACCACCGTAAAGCACTTCATCAAGGCCCGGTATATAGGACCTAACCCTAGGTATTGTCATTACTTAAAGAGTAAACTAAAATCCTTAAAAACTTAACAACATTAAACAGCAATAAGTGATGAACAACCCCGTCACCGAATAAGTGAGGGTGTTTTAGGGGAACTGATGAATTAAACCTTAATCAACCTTACTTAGCATAACACGGTATTGTGGGGGAAGCCTAAGTACAGGAAGAGAGTAAGGAGGAGTAAAGGGTACCGGTAAGTAAAGAACCCAACCACGTTGATTAAATCATTACTTGGTGGACCGGCCGGGACTTGAACCCGGGATCTCCCGCATGCCAAGCGGGCATCCTTCCAGGCTAGACTACCGGCCCAGTCACCTAAGCTGAATACCCCTCCCTTTTTAAGCCTATTTATCATTCTCACTGCACTGAATTATGGTAATGTTAAAATACTTGACTGTTTAAGTTAAACAGTGATGAGTTGAACCACCGGGTGAGTTAATGATCTAATCCTGCAGGTCTGATTACAAGTTAATTACGTAAACAGTATTTCACGAGAGTGAGCTTAATAAGCTTTTCCATCATTAATCCCCATATTTGCTTTACAATAGTTACCTTTCTATACTGTAACTCTATTTCACATTTGACCAGTATGGGAGGTGAAAGAATAAGTATGATTGTCTTCTCGGGTACAGATGATAGGTTAATACCAGTTGGCGTAATAACCCAGGCCGCCGCAGCCCTGGGTTACGAGGTTAACATATTCATAACCGGTTGGGCCCTAATGAAGGTCCTTAGGAAGCCGACACAACCCACTTGGCCTAAGGAGTTTGAGCAAATGGTGCCTGCCCTGCAGCAGGGTATGGCTAGGATTAAGGCACCGAGTTGGGTTGAGATGGTTAAGCAGGGTAAGCAGTTGGGTAGTGTTAAGGTTTACGCATGCTCAATGATGGCTGAGGCCATGGGGCTTAAGAAGGAGGACTTTGACCCAAGTATTGTTGATGATGTGGTTGGTGTAACAACATTCCTTGAGACTGCTAAGGGTGGGCAAATACTCTTCATATAGGTGATCCACATGGCTCAGGGTGGTAAAATAACCGTGGATGCAAGGGGCATTGCATGCCCAGGCCCAATAACGGAGTTGATTAAGGCTTATAGGAACGCTAAGAATGGTGACTTAATAGAGGTCTGGGCCACTGACCCAGGCTTCGAACCTGACTTGAAGGCTTGGATTAATAGGACTGGTAATCAGCTTGTGGAGCTTAGGAAGGAGCAGGATAAGATAATCGCCGTAGTTAAGGTTACGGCCAAGAGGTGAGTAGGCGTGAGTGATGGTAGAAGAAGAGTTATCATTATTGGTGGGGGGACTGGTGGATTAGTGTTGGCTAATAGGCTACCTAAGGATGAGTTTGAGGTTACTGTTATTGATAAGCAACCCTACAATTACTTCCTACCCTGGCTACTCTACATTGCCTTTAAGGGATCTAGGAGGAATATTAAGAGGGAGATTAGGGATCTTATTAAGCCTTGGGTTAACTTCATTCAGTCGGGAGCCAGGTTAATTAACCTTAATGATAGGTACGTTGAGTTGGATAATGGTAAGAGACTGAGTTACGATTACCTAGTAGTGGCCACTGGGGCAACGGTGGATTACTCTAAGGTACCTGGATTAGACCAGTTAACTGAACTCTACGGTGACTACCATAGTAGTGAGGAGAACGCATGGAGAGTGTGGAGGACTGTGAACAGTATTAATGAGGGTACGTTAGCCTTCATACTATCCTACGAACGCTACAGGTGCCCTCCAAGCCCACTTGAGGGGGTTCTTTTAGCTGATGAACTCCTCAGGAGAAGGGGGGTTAGGGATAGGGTTAACTTGGTTTACGCAACATCATACCCAAGGCCATACCCAGCTGAACCAATGAATGAGGTGGTGGAACCCATACTTAAGGAGAGGGGTATTGAGACTGTTACCTTCTTCACCCTAGATCACGTTGACGCTAAGGATGGTGTAGCCTACTCCCTTGAGGGTGAGGAGCTTAAGTTTAATGCAGCCATAGTAATACCACCCCACGTTGGTGTGGGCATAAAGTATAACCCAGATAATGTGCTTGACCAGGATGGATTCGTACTGGCTGATAACGCCACCAATAGGATTAAGGGCTTTGATGATGCCTTCGTAATAGGGGATGCGTCAGCATTACCAGTGGCTAAGACTGGTGTAACAGCCCACCTGCAGGCCACCGTTGTGGCTAAGATACTCACCGGTGAGGATGCCTGCAACACAGGTAGGACTCATTGTCCCTTCGACATGGGTTATGGATTAGCAACCTTCGTGATAAGTGATAGTAAGCATGGTGTAGTTAAGTATCCGCCCAATAGAATTAACCACTTCCTTAAATTAACCTTCGCTGCATCATACTGGAGTATGCTGAAGTACCCTGAATTATGGGACCCATTAATGGAAGCTTACTTTGAAGCCACATCCCCTGAGAGGTTAATTGGTTTATTCAGGTGATTGACATGAATGGTTTAAAAACTCAGGCGGGTGAACTGATAATGGTTAATGAAACCAGTGAGGATAAGTTAGCGAACCTAATTAGTATTGAGAACCTCGACTCAGTGACTAAGTTGGTTTCAATAGCCAGGAGGCTTAATGAACTGGGTTTACTTGACCTAGTAAATGACTTACTTAATGACGAGGACTTCATTAAGGAATTATTCAATCAACTACTAACCACGGACAATGTTATGCTTCTAGCCAACTTAGAGAACCTCGTTAGACTATTGGTTAAGTTAAGTGATAAGAGAACCGTGGAGAATACCATTAAGTTAATTGACTTAATCAACACAATAGGTGGCAGTGGGTTAGCTGAATCACTAGGCGCCTTCCTAGGCAGTGAGGATAACGTGAAGATTATTAACGAAATTATCCTAAACCCAACGTTAAGGAACCTACTTAAGTCATTGAACGAATCATTGAACCTAATTCAGGATATTAGAATTAATGAGGCTGTTAAGGCCGCGGTAGAGGCCACTAAGACCGGTGAATCAGCATCAACAGTGAGCTTAATTAGGAGGCTTATGACTGATGCAAACGTTAAGAGGGGGTTACTCTTCATTATTGGGTTACTTGAGGGAATTGGGAAGCAGCTTAATCAAACTAGCTAAAGTCAGTTAAACATTAAACATACTGGTTATTAATCCCTTTTATGCAGAGGATTGTGCTCTACGATGAATTCTCAAGGGACCTGGGGCCTAACGTAGCCTCCAGGATTGGGGCTGAGGCCAGAGAGATTACACGTAAGGTTTTCCCCGATGGTGAACAATACATTAGGGTTGAGGCTAATGTGAAGGGTAGTGATGTACTTTACGTAACTAGGCTTTACCCCAATCAGGACCAAGGGCTAATTAGGGTTATGCTACTGCTTGACGCTGTTAAGGGCCTGGGGGCAGCCAGGGTGGGCTTATTCATACCCTACATGCCCTACGCCAGGCAGGATAGAAGATTCCTTGAGGGTGAACCCATTAGCATTAACGTAATACTCAACGTGCTTAAGGGCCTTGGGGTTGATTACCTATACGTGGTTGATATCCATAAGCCACAAAGCCTTGAGGGTTACCCAGGCTTCATTAACCTTAAGCCATTTAAACTATACGCAGAGGGACTTGGAGGCTTAAGTAAACCAGTTGTAATTAGCCCAGACTTAGGCTCCCTATGGAGGGCTGAGGAGTTGGCTAAGGCGCTTGGCGTTGAGTATGATTACCTCGAGAAGCATAGGGATAGATACAGTGGGGAGGTTTCATTCACCCTAAGGAACCTTAACGTTAAGGGTAAGGACGTGGTTATTATTGATGATATAATATCAACAGGAGGCACAATAATAGGCGCAGCAGGAATGCTGAGAAGCATGGGGGCAACCAGCATTAATGTGATAGCCACCCACTGCATAATGATCGGTGACGCCGAGGCTAAGTTAACTAAGGCAGTTGATAAAATACACTGCAGCAACAGTATACTGGGCAAGTACTCCCAATTCGATGTCTCACAATTAATAACCAGTAATGGTTAGTTAAGAGTAATCTTGAATTAACTATAAAGCTTATTAACCATTTGCATAAAGCTAAACTATGGAGCCACGCAGTGAACCACTTAGCAGCGTCCTTAGTGAGGTTGGTAATGTGTTTGGGCATGTGTATAGGAGTATTTTGTCTTCTCCTAGTGGTGTGTTCATATTCTTCATCACATTACTCAATAGGCCCGGTGCTTTGGCTAGGTTGGCTGCTGCTTTGGCTGAATTGGGTTTGAATCTAACATTAGCCTACTTATACACTATTAATGAGGAGTTAGCCATGGCACTACTAATCTACGAAGCCAAGGAAGGCTACTTCCAAAAAGCCATAGAAGAATTAAGAAAAGGAGGAGCAGTAGTAAGAGAAGCATACGAAGTAAAGGTTACAGAGAGGCATTAAGTGGGAGTTAATTAATCCTCATCAGTATCCTTAAACCATATATGAAGATTAATACAGGTACTATAATAATCGATGCAAAGTACACTAATGATAACTCAAGTACTGCACTGTAACTGTTAATAATGCCGTATAATACGGCTGAATTAAGGTATGCATTAAATGAATCCATGTATACGTGGGCAGTGATGGTTACGGCTAATCCCCTTAACCCATGCTCACTAGCCTGCATACCCCTCAGCATCATTGATGCCCCTGGGTGAAATAGGAAGGAGACCAAGGGCTGCAATAATAGGCCCACTAGGCTAATAACCCCAACCATGGTAATGGGGGCGGAGGCACTGGGGTTAAGGCTGCTGGGTATTATTGATATGACCAAGATGTCGATTACAGCCACTGCAATGTCAATTAAGGCAAAGCCGTAGCCTATGTACAATGAAGCCTCCACAGCTCTATCCTTAACCGCAAAGTACCTTGCCACCTCCTGAAATACACCTGCTAATGAGCCCACGTATATGGAGACTAAGAATATGTTGGACTTAATGATACTGGATACAAGTTCATTAAACTTCATTATATCCCTTAAGTGACCCAGCAGTAACACTATGAAGGGGGCTTGCTGCGCCAGGTACTGAAACACCAGGGCTAGAATCATGTAACCAATCCCAATGAAAACCCAGTCACGTTTACCACGCCACAGTAGCCTGCTTAGAAGTATGTAGGCTATGATTGATGCCACCACCAGGTAAGCTACTGATAATTCCGCTTCCCCCTGCATTTAATACACCTTAATCAATGGTAATGCCAGCGCCTCCACCTGCCTCAGGTTGAACTACTACGGCTGTGCCGTAGGCTATTATTTCATCCATGTACTCACTAATCTCATTTGAATCCAGCCTAAAGCTGATTATGGCATTGGCACCAAGTTCCTTGGCATGCTGAATCATCCTCTCAATGGCCTGCCTCCTAGACTGCTCAGCAAGCTCCGTGAACTCACTAATCTCACCACCAGCCAGTGATCTTAAACTAGCTAGGAACCTACCACCAAGGCCCCTTGATCTCACTGTGACCCCAATGGCTACGCCAAGGACCTTAACAACCCTATAACCTGAAATATACGGTGCAGTGGTGATTATTACGTCGCCTTCCCGAATAGCCATGGTTACTCTTCATTAATTTGGTTTATAAGTATTACAATTATAAATCTTCATTAAGGATCATTAATTATTTACTTAGTTAGGTTGATTAAGGTTTTTTGTTTTGGGTTTTTGTGGGTGTTGGGGTTTATTCATTGGCTTTGCTTAGGGTTGGTGGTGTGTTGGGTGGGAGGGGTGTTGGTTTTGTTGTTGTTGGTAGTTTGATTCTTCCACTTGCCTATGGTGTTGATTGGGTTGTTCATGATGTTGACTTATTCCTAACTAATAAGAGTACTTTAACTGATGCTGAGTTCTTTGAGGGTATTGCTAGGGAGTTTGATTGGGATTACGGCTTCAATGCCTTTGGTGGAATGTATTATGAGGTTGTTGTTAATGGTGAGGTTGTTAGGGTTGATTTAATGGAGAATCTACTGGACGTCTACATACCTGAGGCAATAATTAATGACTCATTAAGCTTCAGTGTTAATGGCAGCGTCTTCAAGGGTATTAGGATTGAGGCATTAATAGTACTCAAGGCTAGGGAGGCCACTGATGAGGCTGAGGAATTCCTAGAGAGGCTAGCGGAGAAAATAATAGACCCAAGGACAGGAATAGAATTAGACAAGGCAAGAATAATAAACTACATAAACCAATACCCAGAGGAGGAGAGGGAAAGCATAAAACACAAAATACAAACAACAGGAATATACATAGAATAATGGCTTAAGGTAAAGGTGGCCTTATGCTCAGCAGCATTGGTGCTGTTAAGGGTTTCCTAGGGTAACCCTTGGTTTCCTCATTTAGCCTATTCAGTAATTCCTCAATACTCATACTAACCTGACCCACACCCCTAACCCTAACGCTTAATGAACCAGTCTTAGCCTCACGTTCACCGAAGACTACAATGTAGGGTACCCAGAGGGTTTCAGCATCCCTAATCTTCCTACCAACGGTCTCATCCCTATCATCAACCTCAACCCTGAAGCCAGCCTCCTCAATTCTCCTAGCCAACTCAATGGCCCCCTCATTATAACCACTGGACACTGGTATAACCCTGACTTGAACTGGGGTGATCCAAGTTGGTAAAGCAGGTACCTTACCATTAGCCTCATTAATTGCCGCTGTGTCCAGTAGGGCGAATATGAATCTCTCAATACTGCCTAATATGGCTGTATGTATTATTACCGGGTACTTAATGTTATTGCCCTCATCCCTGTACTTGATTCCAAACCTCTGGGCGTTACCAATGTCGAATTGGAATGTGGCTATCTCCCTAGGCCTCTTAAGCTCATCAATAATATGGTACTCAACGTTAAGCACCCAATAGTACTTCGCCCCCTCAAGGACCCTAACCAGTATTGGCTTACCCTCCCTCCTAGCCAACTCCACTAGGTAATCCTTATTCTGGTCGAAGAACTCCTTACTAACATTGTAAAGGCTTACGTAATCCCTCCCAATCCTCCTAATCTCCTCAAAGATCTTGGCGTGAAGCCTTAAACCAACATCCATGGCCTCCTTAAGATCCTTAACGAATATGTGTAGGTCAGGCATGTAGAAGCGTCTAAGCCTAAAGCATAACACTGTTTCACCAGGCTGCTCATACCTGTAACTATCAGCAATCTCAAGCATGCCCAAGGGTAGGTTCCTGTAGCTTAAGACCCAGTCCTTAATCATTGCGAATTGCTGGAAGCATGCGGCGTACCTCATGACAAGCTCCTCATCAGACTCGGTAATGTACATCCTCTCCCCGAATAACCCAGCATGCTCACTAATCGCCTTATCCGAGAGCCTAAACATGTTGGTTCCCTTAACCTTGAAGACGGGTATGCCCAGTGACTTAGCCACTTGGTATGAGTAATCATCAAGGAGCTCAAGCATAACAGTGGCGTAGGGCCCATACCTCATATGACCCACATCCGATAAAGGCTCCCACTCGAAGCCGAATTTAAGGCAGTAGTCAATGTACCTAGGCTGCTCCTTACCCTCAAGCTCCCTCTTGAAAACCTCCTTATCAACAAGAACCTTCAAGTCAGCATCCCTCTCACTGAAACTGTAACTGGCTGGGTCATGGATTGAACCATCCGGTGAAACAATAACGTAGTAATCCCTAGTGTAGGGCTTCCTCTGTGGGGCAGACTCCTGTGGTGTAATGGTTCTACTCAACTCTGATAATGGGTGACCTAGGCAACTTATGTTAAAGGCCTTATACCAACCGAAGGGAGCCCTGTAGACAGGTATACTGGCCTTACCCTTAAGAGTCTCATAGAGGGCGTTAAGTATGGTTATGGCCTTAGGCGGCGGCGCCAGGTTGGGGCTTAGGTGGGCGTATGGGTATAGGAAGACTGAGGATGCCTTAACCTTACCTGCAACATCAAGTACATCATCAGCAACCCTCTCCAGGAAGCTTGGTGAATCATTATCATTCTCCTCAACCGTAGTGAATACAACTAAGGTATTATCAGCACTACCCCTCTTCAACTCCTCCGTCAATGGCTCAGGGTTCTCAACCGCCTTATCCCTAACCTCGAAGGAAAAGGACCTTGCATGTATTAAGAGCAGTCTCATAACAAACCCCCCGTGGATTACTTTTTAAATTAAATGTGCGTTCCACCACTTAATGGTTGGCTTAAACCAGGATTATGAGCTAATGCTCCTTAAAAACCCTACCACCCCAGTAAGGTGTAGTTTATTAACCGGCTAAGGTTAAATAATGGGACACAGTTGGTAAGAGGAACGTGAGGTATAGAGTACTTGGGGGAACTGGGTTAAAGGTGTCTGAGATCGGGTTGGGGGCATGGTTCATAGGCGGCATGTACGGTGACGTTACTGTTGATGAAGCTAGGGCCATTATTAAGAAGGCTATTGACCTGGGTATTAATGTCTTCGATACCGCCGATGTGTACGGTAATGGGTTAAGTGAAAGGATTCTTGGGGAGGAGTTAAGGGGTTATGATGCGTACGTGTTCACTAAGGTGGGTTATAATATTTATGAAGATAAGGGGAGTAAGCATACTCAATTATTCACGCCTAATTACATTAAGTACGCTGCCCTACAATCAATTAAGAGACTGGGTAGGAGAGTGAGTCTGCTTCAGTTACATAACCCACCCCTTGAGGTGATAAGGAGCAGTGGTATTCATGAGACCCTACTGGGATTGGTTAAGGAAGGTTACGTTGATCATATTGGTGTTGCCCTTGGGCCTGAGGTGAATGTGCTTAATGAGGGCTTAGCCGCTATTGAATCCGGGTACGAGTCAATAATGTTTGTTTTCAATATTCTTGAACAGGAGCCAGCTAGGACACTGGTGAGGCTGGGTAATGGTAGGGTTGGTTTAATAACCAGGGTGCCACATGCATCAAACCTGCTAACCAGTGGCTTTACGCTTAACTTTAAGCCCGGGGATCATAGGAACTTGAGGAATCGTGAGTGGTTAATTAGGGCTAAGGCCATTGTTGATAATTACATTAAGCCTATTAGCGATCAATTAGGGTTAACGTTAAGTCAACTGGCCTTGAAGTACGTTCTCTCATACCCAATCTCCACGGTAATGGTTACCGTAACTTCGGTTAATGAGCTCGAGGAGTATTGTGAGGCAGCGGATGGCTCCTACCTTAACTCAAGTTTAGTGAAGAGCCTTGAGGAATTGTACGATAATGTTATTGCCAAGACGGCTTCAACATAATCATATCTTGCCTTCAACATAATCCTTACCCTTACCCAATGCATTAAGTATCCTAGCAATCATAATCTCATCGGCCCACTCCATTAGGTAAATGCTCCATTTATCTAAAGATAAGTTATCGTTAACACCTAGATAACTATGCCACCATGATACGCTTTCACTGAGGAGATTCCTGATGAACTCCTTATTATACTGATTGGTTTCAACATCATCACTAACCTTAAATATAATTACCATGTACTTCTTACCCGTTAACACACCCCTTCTACTCAACCCCATAGTGGTTAGTTACCTAGATTACGCTTAAAAAACATACTAACTAATTAATTAAATCGAACTTAGGAGTTAATGAGAGAGCGGTAATGAATCAGTGTGTATTTTAAGCACTAATCATTATATTATTTACCCGGTAAACATTGGAAGGGTGATGAACTACCTGGCTATATTACCGGCTGCAGGCTCCGTGTTAATGGCCTACTACACCTACGAGAACTCAAGGAGAATTAACGCATGCTTACCCGGTGTCTTCAATTGTGAATTATTCAGCTTTCTAGTCCCCAGGAGAATTAGGTTAGCTATGGCTGTTGGAGCCATGGTTACCCTAGCCCTAATGGCTTTCCTAATATTAATTAACCTATACCTCTACGTCATAGTGCTATCATTAATAGGGCTGGTTATTGGCATGTATGGTGTTTACCTACAAGTCCGTAAGGGTGCCTACTGCCTCTACTGCTTAACCACAGATGTAATACTATTCGTAATGTTTATTTTATCTGTACTTAGGGTGGTTTAACGCTCTCCTTACCCTCCTTACCCTGAACCGCAATTAACCAATTATGCCTCTCAACACTGCATGCATCCCAGTCCACGTGATTCATATACTTCTCAACCCTGTAATCATCCATGGGTACATCACCCTTAATTAATAATTCAGCCAACCTCCTTGCTAAGGCCGGGCCACTCATTGAACCATAGCCATCTAAGCCTCCTAACACATATAAATTATCCTTAACCATACCGTAGACTGGGCCACCGCTTGGTGAAACCTCGCATGTACCTGACCTAGTGAATATTGGTGCAGCCCAACCAAACCTACTTGAGATTAACCTAGCTATACGCTGGCCGTAATTAGGAGGCGGTTTCTCATTAGGTTTACCGCACCCGTCACCGGCTATGAATAGTCCAGGTATGAATGGCCTACTATACCAGCCTAATACGTCATCACCAATGCTTAGGTTCATTACCTTAACTGGACCAGTCATAACTGAGGCATAGCATTGGTAGCTCTTCAAGGGTAGTTTAATACCTACCTGCATGGCTAATTCCGTGTTTCCAGGTCCAGCGGCCAGTACTATTGAGTCCCCTATGTATCTCTCACCATTAGCCACCACTGTTAATGACCCGTTGATTAGCTTTAAGGATGCCTTAGCCTTAATCACATTCATCCTCCTCCTTAACTCACCCACTATGCGCCTAATGGGTATCATGTAATCCGTGGTCACCACCATGAACTCATCCCTACTTAACCTAACCCAATCAGCCTCCTCAATAATCCTGTACTCAACACCAGCGGTTTTAAGAGGGTTTAGGTTAATCCACCTGGGCATAATGTCTATTGAGGTTACTGGCTTAGGTTTAGTGAACCTCCTATACACTTCGAGGCTTTCCCTAGCCAGCAGTATGTCGTCAACATAGGGCATTGATTGGGTTAAGACCAGGGAGGCAAGGGGGTACTTGGGTTCCTCCCCAATAACCACTACATCAGAACCCATGGACTTCAGGAAGTAGGCTGTAAATAATGCAGCTATACCGCCGCCTACTACCACTACCCTCATTGAATGATTCCTGGACTTAACCCTAATAAATTTTAATTATGCGGCATAGGGAATGCTTATTAACGTATAATTAACTCTCATTAACTGTGCCTGATGAATCTAAGATTGAGAGGGATAGGATTGAGAAGAGGAGGTTTAGGATAAAGGATATTGATCAACTTAAGTTAGTTGACGATGTATTCAATGAATACACATTGAAGGCGCTTTATGAAATAATGAATAGGAGAATTGTGCTGGAGGTTTATGGACCCATTGCCCAGGGTAAGGAGGCTAAGGTAATATGGGGTAAGGATTATGATGGTAAGGACCTGGCCCTTAAGGTTTACTATACTTTGGCTAATAGGTTCGTTAACAGGAACCCATATATAATAGGTGATAGGAGGTTCAGCGGTAAGCCCAGTAATCCATTTAAGTTAGCAAGCATGTGGTGTAGGAAGGAGTTTAGGAACATGAAGAGGGCCTATGAGGCTGGGGTGCTTGTCCCAAGGCCAATAGCCTTCTACAGTAATATACTGGTTATGGAATTCATAGGTGAGGAGGGTGTACCAGCACCATTACTGAAGGATGTGCCCCCAGATGACGTACAAGCGGCTTACATTGATGTAATACTCAATGTGGAGAAGGCGTTCATAATCGGTAAGCTTATTCACGCTGATTTAAGTGAGTATAATATATTAAATTGGAATAATAAACTATACATAATTGACTGGGGTTCAGCTGTGGATTCATCTCACCCAAACTTCATGGACCTCCTGTACAGGGATGTTAGGAACATTAACAGGTTCTTCAGTAAACTAGGCGCATCAGTGGTGGATGAGGGTAAGATCACTGAGGCGTTAATTAAGAGGAGTAAGGGGAGTTACATTGTTAGTGATGGTAGGGTTATTGTTGATGGTAAGGACCTATTAGGCTACTTGAGTATAAACTAGGCTTATTCCTTAATTGAATACGGGTAAGTGCAGTTAGCTTAAATCTAATAGTAACCATTAACCCACTCAGTATTTCACTTTAGGTAATACAATATGCAGTAGGTTTAAGTAAATTCGCAATACCATAATAAATATATTATAGTTATTGATGAGAAGTACAAATTTTCAAGATATGTTTCTCTTTAAAGGAGTAATGTTTAAAAGGATTAAGTTAAGTGAGGCGTAATGGCTAGGAAGTACGTATTAACGTTCGAGGAAGCCAACCCTGATGATGTTAAGCTCCTTGGCGGTAAGGCAACTAGCCTCGTACTAATGACTAGACTGGGTCTACCTGTGCCGCCGGGCTTTACAATAACCACAGTGGCCTGTAAGGAGTATTATAAGAGTGGGGAGAAGCTCCCTGAGGGATTAATGGATGAGGTTATTGAGGGTGTAAGGTATCTTGAGTCTAAGACAGGTAGGAAATTCGGGGGAGGCGATACACCATTACTTGTTAGCGTTAGGTCAGGTGCCGCGGTATCAATGCCAGGTATGATGGATACTGTGCTTAACGTGGGTCTTAATGATAAGACCCTTCAAGGCTTCATAAAGTTCATAGGCAGTGAACACGCAGCCTACGACGCCTACAGGAGGTTCCTGGCAATGTTCGGTAGGATAGTTCTAGGAATCCCCGAGGAGGAGTTTAATAAGCCTCTTGATGAGATAAAGAGGAAGTACGGCGTTAAGGAGGACCCTGAAATACCACTACAGGGCCTTAAGGAGCTTGTTGACTTGTATAAGCAGGTTTACATAAGGAGGGTGGGTAAGGTTATTGATGATCCATGGGAGCAGTTAAGGCTATCAATAGACGCTGTGTTTAAGTCCTGGAACTCACCTAGGGCTAAGTTCTATAGGGAGGCTAATAAGATAACACCCGACATAGCTGACTGCACTGCTGCATCAGTGGTAACCATGGTTTTCGGTAACGCTGATTGGAGGTCAGCAACAGGTGTGGTGTTCTCAAGGAATCCAGCCACTGGTGAGGATGAGTTATACGGTGAGTACTTACCGTATGCCCAAGGTGAAGATGTGGTTGCCGGTATTAGGACGCCTAAGCCTATAAGTGAACTTAAGAAGGAAATGCCTGAAGTCTATCAGCAGCTTTACGAGGGTGTTAAGAAGATTGAGAGGTATAAGAAGGCTGTACAGGATGTTGAATTCACCATTGAGAAGGGTAAGCTTTGGTTCCTCCAAACCAGGAACGCTAAGATGAATCCACTGGCCATGATTAAGGTTACTGTGGATATGGTTAAGCAGAATTGGATGACTAAGGAGGAGGCCATAATGACCATTAAGCCACAGCATATTCTACAGGTCCTATACCCGAGGATTGATGAGGCTAAGGCACCTAAGCCAATTGTTAAGGGTATCGCCGCATCACCCGGAGCAGTTAGTGGTCAAGCAGTCTTTGACCCAGATACGGCTGTTGAGTGGGCTAAGGCTGGTAAGAGGGTTATATTGGTTAGGGAGGAGACTAAGCCTGATGATGTTCACGGATTCTACGCCTCAGTGGGTATATTAACCAGTAGGGGTGGTGCCACAAGCCATGCAGCGGTTGTAGCTAGGGCAATAGGTAGGCCAGCTGTAGTGGGTGCTGAGGGCCTTAAGATCGATTACTCCACTAGGACTGCTAAGGCTGGTGACGTGGTGATTAAGGAGGGTGATTGGTTAACCATAGATGGATTCACTGGTAATGTGTATGTTGGGCAAGTCTCAACCATTGAACCAAAGCTACCGCCTGAATTCTACGAGCTACTTGACATGGCTGACTCAGTCTCAGTCTTCGGCGTTAAGGCTAATGCCGACACACCTGAGGATGCCACAATAGCCAGGAGGTTTGGGGCTAAGGGCATAGGCCTACTTAGGACTGAGAGAATGTTTAGAGCCCCAGGTAGGCTTGAGTTATTTAGGAGTGTAATACTGTCCACTAACGCCAATGAGAGGAGGGATGCCTTGAATAAGTTAGCTGAATTAATGAGGAGGGACTTTGAGGAGATATTCGAGATAATGGAGGGTTACCCAGTGACGGTGAGGCTCTTCGACCCACCGCTTCATGAGTTCCTACCCAATGTTGAGGAATTAGTGGCTGAGGTCACTAGAGCTAGGACACTGGGTAGGCCTGACCCCGAGAAGGAGGCTTTACTGGCTAGGGTTAGGGCTTTAATGGAGGCTAACCCAATGATGGGTCATAGGGGTGTTAGATTAGGCATAACTTTCCCAGACATATACATGGCGCAGGTTAAGGCTATTCTAGAGGCTGCCCTTGAATTGAAGAAGAGGGGTAAGAATGTTCAGGTTCAGATAATGATACCGCAGGTGTCGGAGTATAAGGAGCTTGAGTACGTTATAAACAATGTTGTTAAGCCAACCGCCGAGGAGGTGTTTAAGAATTATGGTGACCGCATTGACTTTAAGATAGGTACAATGATGGAGACCGTTAGGGCCAGTTTAACCGCTGATAAGATAGCCAGTGTTGTTGACTTCATGAGTTTCGGAACCAATGATTTAACACAGGCAGTCTTCAGCTTCAGTAGGGATGACGTGGAGAATAAGTTCATGAGCCAGTACCTTAACCTAGGCATACTGCCCTACGACCCATTCGTCACCATTGACCGTGACGGTGTGGCTAAATTAATGAAGATTGCCGTTGACTTAGCTAGAAGCGTTAAGCCCAATATAGAAATCGGCATATGCGGTGAGCATGGTGGTGACGCCGACTCAATAAGGATACTGGCTGAGGTGGTTGGTAGGGGATTAGACTACTTCAGTGCATCACCATACAGGGTTCCAGTAGCTAGGCTTGTGACTGCCCAGGAGTCACTTAAGATACTTGGTAGGGCACCTAAGGTTGCTGAGTACTAACCCGTTAAAGAATTCTTATTCTTAAACTTGGTTCTTATTCCCCTCAATGAGCTTAGTTAAGGGATCCTGCAGGAAGTCGATAATGCCTGCGAAGACTTCACCACCCCTTATTGATGCCGTTATTGCCCTCGCTTCACTCATGTAGCCCATGAATAATCTATAAGCCTCCTTAAGCGGGTCACTGAAGCCCTCCGCTTTAAGTGCATCAATTACGTTAACGTCAACGCTCCTTAAGCCCTTTGGATTATCCTTATCTAAATTGAGGTAATCTATTATGTCGTCCCTTATCTGGTACGCTGCGCCAAGCTTCTCCCCAAGGGACCTAAGTAGATTAATCGTGTTGCTATCGGCGTCAGCCACGTAACCACCCAGCACTATTGCGGCTGAGATTAGGGATGCTGTCTTATTCTCAATGATCCTCATGTAAATATTCATATCCACTTTACCGTTCAGTTTATACTCAAGTTCATAGGATTGCCCTATGGCTAGTCTTAAGGCTGCGCTGGTTAACTCCATTGTTATCCTCCTAGTCTTGGATTTCAACGAGTACTCAATTGCCTTAGCAATCAATAAGTCACTGGCTAATATAGTGTACTCGGTTCCATACCTCTTGAAGGGTGTTTCAGAGCCCCTCCTCATTAAGTGCCCATCGATTATATCGTCTTGAAGCAGGGTAGCTACATGAACCAGCTCCACTGCAATAGCTGGGTTAACGGCATCCATTAGGTTACCGCCCAGGGTGTGTGTTGTTATCAGGGTTAGGAGTGGCCTAATCATCTTACCCTTATTATGAATGTAATGCATTGCTGATTCCCTTAAGTTAGGAGGCATGTTGACTCCATTAAGTAGATTACCAAGCTCATTAATGATAAGGCTCAACACGTCGTTTATTTCCTTAGGTAGCTCAAAAATGAAAGCCATAGTTAACTTCACTAATCACCGTGGGTTAACCATTTTTATAGTTTTTCCACGAATCATTTTAACTAATTTAACCACTAATACACCCTATAGCCTGACCTATAATTCTTAAGCAGATACCTGACGTCATCCCAGGTGTAATCCTTCAGTATTGGTCTTATTGACCTATAATTATCCACTAGGCCTGGGTCAATTTCAGCAACCACAGTGTCCTCCTCATAGTACTTAGCCTTAGCCACAACCTCCCCCAGGGGATCCACTATGAAGCTTCCCCCGAAGAAGCCTAAACCATCGTACTGACCAATGGTGTTTACGTAGATTACGAAGGACACGTTCTCCATGGCCCTAGCCCTAATGAATGTCTCAAAGTGAGGCCTTGACATATCCGGGGCCGCACTTATGTATACTTGAACCCTAGCACCCTTAAGCATTAGTGACCTGGATACCTCTGGGTAGAAGGCGTCGTAACATATTGCTAACCCAGCCTTAGTTCCATTCATTGAGAAGACCGGTGCATCACCCCTACCTACCCCGAAGTACCTTGACTCATCAAATACACCGTAACTGGGTAGGTGCCTCTTCCTGTAGAGTGCCATTAAGCCGTTCTCACCAATAGCCACTGCTGAATTATAAACAACCCCAGTGTCCTTATCCCTCTCAGCAATACCAGTGATTATGGTGCACTTACCCTCCCTAGCTATCTCCGTTAACTCACCTATTGACTTACCATCCAGCGGCTCAGCTATCTGGAGGAGGAGGTCCCTAGACATGTAGCCTGGGATATATAATTCAGGGGTGATTAAGACGTCGTTACCATCACCCCTGCAGTTGGCTTTAGCGTAATTCCTTAACCTATCTATATTATACTCAGGATCACCCAGCCTACTGGCGTACTGAATTAAGTGTACTCTCAGCATTGAGGAAGGCTTAATGAGGAAGTTAATAAGTGTTATTCAATGGTTGATTAACCTTGGCCACCCTCCCCTCCACCGGCTCCAGTGGGCGTTCTCCTACGTTGAACACCAGCCACCGGCCCAAGCCTACCCGTTGTCCTAGTCCTCTGCCCCCTAACCTTTAGGCCTAGGTTGTGCCTAATTCCCCTCCAGGATAGTATGCGCCTCTCCCTCTCTATATCATTCCTAGCCGTTAATATTAAGTCAGCTCCTATTAGGTGTATGTTTCTTCCTGTTTCAGGATCCTTAGGCCTATTAACGAACCAGGCTGGGGCTGCTTGGTGGAGGTTCCTAACCGCCCAATCTATTTTCCTAATCATCTCCTCATTCAATTCCCCCAACTTAACCAATGGATTAATACCCAGGTTCCTGCATATGGCTACTGCAGTGGATACCCCAATACCCTTAATCCTAGCTAACGCGTAGGCAACGGCCTTAGAGCCATCTAGGTCAGTATCCCCAATATGCACTATTTGCCTACCTTGACTAGCCTCAGACATTAGGGAGCAGGCTAACCTCCCTTTATATGCATTTTCACTTCATTTAACCTTCTTCTCAACCTCATTTAATGCAAGCCAAAGAATAATCATAACCACTATAGCCAGTATTAACGTGGGGGGCTTCCTAAGAACCAGGGTTATTAAACCCACGTACTGCATGCTTAAGCAAACAACCCCATACACTTGATTAATAGGCGTCTCCCACGGGTCAGCAACTTGGTTTGCATCACCCTTAGTAACCACGTAGTAGGTGTTGGCTGATGGATAAACCTCAATGACCCTATGTATTATATACTCACCGTAGTGATCATAAACAACCACGTGGCCGAGGAGCGCAGTAACATTACTTGGCACTGGGCATAGGACAACCAATGTACCAGACTCCAGGGTGGGTTCCATGCTGAAGCCACCCACTGTGGCCCAGGGTATCTTAACGATGCCGGCTATGCTCAACACTAGGTAAATTAAGATTACTGTTAAGGCAACGTAACCAGCAATATTTAATACCTTGCTAGAGTCCATACAGGACCCGTGAAGGCGCATTATTAAGTGTTTTTCAAATAATAGCCACCTGCCTCCTAGACTTAACCCTGGTGAAGACCATGAATACTAGTATTGATACGGCTGTTAGGAAAGCCTCAATTATAAGGGAGTTAGTTAAATTAATGGTCCTCAGTAGTTCAGCGAATACTACACTACTTATTAGGGCTGATACGAATTTACCATTGTAAAGTATACCGAATAGGAAGGTTGAGTTAACTGTACCGTATTCATCACCCACAAGGGATGCGAATAACGTTATCACCGAACCCCCGAAAATACCTGTAATTACTGTTGAGGCCATGTAAGCTATGGGTGAGTGAATAAGCAGAGTGAGCATTGAGACCGTTAAGGCGACACCAGTTACGAGAATAGTCTTCCTCCTACTTAACTTATCTGATATTGAACCCATTATTGGCCTACCAATACCACTGAATAGGGGAAGTAGTGACGCCGCAGTGGCAACTATAATGTAACCGTAACCCTCACCCAGTATTGAGAGACTGGAGGAGAGTAATTGAAGTGGAATACCCATTAGTGAGAATGATGCGAAGACAAGCCAGAAGCCTGGGGGTATTTTAGTAAGCCTCATAGCCTTAACCTGGCTTGGAGGGTACTTGGCCGTCGCCATTAAGGGTATGACTACGGCCAGTATTAATGCGCCTATAAGCATCATCGGGTACCTGTACTCACCCTTAATAATTAATAGCGATATTAACGGGTTGAAGAATGTCGCCCCAAGTCCAAAGCCCATGTTTATTATACCTGTGGCTAAGCCCCTAGTCCTACTAAACCACTTAACCCCCAGGTTTATTGATACACCGTAGATTAAGCCAACGCCAATGCTCCCCATTGACCACAGGGCGTAGAATTGATTAACCCCATTAACAAGTGGTGAAGCCACCATACCTAAGCCAGCCAATACACCACCGGTTACGCCAACTAATCTAGGCCCTCTCCTATCAGCAATGTAACCCCCAAGTACCTGTGAAATAGTGGAGAATAGGACGAATAATGAGTAGGCTACTTGAATTGCAGGTAAATCAACGTTGAGACTCCTCATTAATGGTGTTATGAGTAGGTTCCAGCTGTATTGGTAGGCTGATATAAGCATCATTGGTAATAGTCCTTGGATTATTATGAACCAGTTCCTCATTGTTAAAACCCCAGCCTAACCCTATTAAACAGTATTCACTCAACAGCCGGTATTAGGTGAATCAGGTTGGGTGGTATGGTTAGGGTAAGGGAATCACCCTTACTGGGCTTTGATTGAGTAATAGCAGTGAAGAGTACTCCATCAGCGTTAATCATTACCCTAAAGCCCACGCTAGTCCTCTCAACCTCAATCACTGTGCCCTTAATCACATTACCCTCATCCCCATTATCCTCCCTAAACCACTCAGGCCTAATGCAGACGTAAACCTTACCCTCGACACTCTCCGTTGAGTATAGGGTGTGATTCCCAACACGCACCATTGAGCCTTGAGGAGCCTTAACTGCTGTTGCAGGTATTATATTGCTGAAGCCCACGAATTGAGCTGTGAAGAGCCTACTGGGTCTTGTGAATATTACCTCAGGTTCATTCTCCTCAATTAACTGTCCATTATTAAGCACAAGTATCTTATCGGCTAGGGCGTAGGCCTCATTCCTATCATGAGTCACATGCACAACCACAGTGTTGAACTTACTCGGTATACTTCTTAGGAGTGGTATTAGGCTCTCCCTGGTGCTGACATCCATCATTGACATTGGTTCATCAAGTAGGAGAACCTTAGGCTTAATTATGAGCGCCCTTGCTAAGGCAACCTTCTGGCTCTCACCACCACTTAATCCCCTAACCCTCCTGTTAAGTAGGTTAAGAATACCTAAATCCTCGGCAATCCTACGCACCTCAATAACCCTAATCCTCCTAGGCACACCCCTAACCTTAAGCCCATACTCAATATTCTCGTAAACAGTCATGTGATCGAAGAGGGCGTAACCCTGGGGAACGTAGGCTATCCCCCTTAATTCAGGGGGCTTACCTGTAACATCCTCCCCATTAATGATCACTGAACCTGAATTAGGCCTATAGGCTCCAGCAATCACTTTAATTAAAGTTGATTTACCACTACCCGTCGGTCCCATAATCACATTGTATGTTCCATTATTCATTGATGTTGTTATTGGGCCCAGTTTAAAGGAACCAAGCATCAACTCAACGTTAATTAGCTTAAGGGCAACCCCCACTTAATCACCCCTCCTTATGTTTAAAATAACCCTGTAGACTATGAATATCACTAGTACAACCACCAGTAGGGCTGCTGAGTACTTGACTGCATTACTTAACCCAATTCCAACGTAACTCTCATAAATGTAGACTGAGGCTGGGTAAATGTACTTACCGTTGAAGTATATGCTGTACGCCACTATGAATAATGCGCCCGCCTCTGATACTGAACGGGCCCATGATAATAAGGCGCCATTAGCCATTGCCCTCCACACCTTAGGTAACGTTATTGATATGAATACTCTACTTGGACTAGCCCCAAGGGTCCTGGCAACTATCTCCATTTCAGGATTAACCATGGATACTGCAGCCTCAGTAACCCTAATGTAGTATGTTGATGATAGGAAAGCCACAGCCGCCACCGCACCCCAAAGCGTATTAATGAATTTAATACCCACCACTGTTGATAAGGCGTATATTAACGCATCAACCATAGGTGATAGGAGGACGTGGAGGAGACCATAATGGAGTAGTGTTGAATTAAAGGCCCTTAGGTGCAGGATCACTGTGTTAAGTGAATTAAATAATGCACTATACTTAGATGCAAAGGCTAGGACTATCATTATGCCGACTATCACGTGAGGTATCATTATTGGTATGTCTATTATTGAGTCAAGCAACTGCTTAAAGCGGAACCTATACCTAGCCAGTAGGTAGGCTAGGGGAGTGCCCATTATTATTGCCACTAGTGCTGATAACGTTGACATGATTACTGTGATCTCAATGGACTCTAAGAAACTACCCACTGATAGGGCTGAGGTAACTTGAGTTGATCCTAATGCTATGATTAGTATTAATGGGTAGATTATTAGAATGGTTAATATAAGTAGTGAGACTGCTAAGGCTACTTTAAGGGGAAGCTCACCCATGTAAACCATATTAAAGGCACCTAAAAGTCATTATTTTAATAGGGGTTTAAAGTTAACTAAGCAGCTCAGGCTTATGGGAATATTGGAGCATACTGCGGGTACTGGCTGACTGGTGCCGTGAATGGTCTTAAGATGGCTGGTACATTACTGTAGTTACCGTACACTATACCCGGCACTATTGGTTGAATACCATTCTCCTCAAGTATCTTCTGCCCTATTGGACTGTAGAGTAGTGTTAGGAAGTATAATGCGGCTGTTGGATTAGGTGCATTATTGGGTATAGTTATCGTGTAAACCACTGGGTTGCATTTGAAGGTTTTAGTGACACCTACCTCAGTCCAGGTTGTATTAACCTGGTGGTAGTAGGGTACGTAGCTTAAGTTACCTAGGTTAATCATGAAGGGTAATGTAATGTAGGCTGTCCCCTTATACTCCTGGGTCTGCGGTATTGCATTACTTAAGTAAGCTGATAGTATGAATTGAACCTGGCCGGCATCCATTAACGTGAATAAATCCACCTCAGTATTCCTCATGAAGTACTTGCTTGGATTACTGTAAATAGCGTCATATAGATATGAGGCATTGTTGAAGAATGTTAAGCCAGCTAACTTAATCATGCACTGCGCTTGGTAACCTGACGGATCAGTGAATGGGTTTGAGACACCCACCACGGTGCTTGAGTTTAAGGCTATTATAGTGAATATCTCCCTCCAAGTGTTGTTCCACTGAGTTGATAAAGGTGGGTAACTCTGCGCCTCCTGCCAAAGCCTATAAACCTCCTGTCCAGCTGTTGTATTTAAATCAACTATAATAACCATTTGAGTTACACCGAAGGCAATCTCATAATCAGTGTAATTATGAGCGAAGAGCACTGATGGTATTGTTGTGGTGTCCGCTGAGGCCATTATGCTGAGTTGATTCGTATCAAGCTCATACTGAGCCACGTCGCCACTACCCTTGAAGTATGGTTGACCTATGTTTAAGTTAGGGTACATGCTCTTCATTATGTTTAGTAAATCAGTGAAGGCGAACTTCAATGTTCCAGCGGCACCAACTACGAAGGGTTGGCTAAGTGATGAAGCATAGGTTGCAGTAACCGTTACTGGTGAAGTGGTCGTTGTTGTAACTGTTATTGTTGAGGTTAACGTCGTGGTTACTTTACTTACATGTGTTGAGGCGACTCCATATCCAGCGGCAATACCCACTATTAAAGCCACAACTACGGCTGTGGCTAGTATTGAGTTTGATGCCATGCGTTATCCGTAAAATAATAATGCTTAAAAATTTTACCCTATGAAATCAACAGCAAATACATCTTCTCCCTAATACTCCTCGGTGCATTACTCCAAACAATGTTATATATTGATGATAGTACCTGCGCCTCAAGGTCCCTTAAGTGAACCATAGCCAATGCCGAGGCTGGGGAAAACTCAGTACCCATGTTAAGTATGGTTGAGGCGAATCTCCTATATGTTGTGAAGTAGGATACGTGAAGATACCTTACCACGTCGCTTAACTCATTGAATCCACTAGACAGTATACGCGACACTATTGGGTCACCTGCAAGGTACTCAAGTATCCTAGGTGTATCCTCCTGAAGCCTTCTCTCTAACTCAACCCCAATCCCACTCGATATCATTAAGGCCCTACTCACCTGTACCGGTAGGTTCCAGAGCTTGCTCCTTAAGGCTACATTAATGTTGAAGAAATCAACCATGAAGCTGGACACTTGCGGTATTGGATCAGCAGCCTTCAGGAGGGGTTCAAGCCAGGACCTGTCCAGCATCGTCTCAAAGATAACCTCATCGAAGCCTGGGTTATTCCTAGCTATGTCCATTGCCTTAAGCAAGTATTCATGAGACTGATGCCTCAATGCGGCTAGGCGACTGGCTAATTCATCCACGTTACTTGCATTCAATAGATCCACTAGGATGAATCTCCGACCTAATGCATCCTCAAAATACCACCTAATCACCTTTTCAGCCCTCTCGCGGCTGAATTGGCCAGATACCATTAACCTAACCACAGCCTTAATGTTCTCTATCTCGTACTTGAGTAGGTAAGTCTTCAAGGCATCCTTAACCTCAACAGGCATTGTGGATGCCATACCCCATAACTCATTAACGACTAATCCCTGTATTAATTCAGAAGCCACCTCAGGTGGTGTTTCCCTAGTTATCTTATCGGCAATACCCCTGTATGATGTTTGAGCCAGTAGGGATAGGAAATCATCCACACTGGTTGAGAAAATCATGTTCCTTAATTGATCCATTGAAATTAACCTAGCCTTAACACCCCTAACCCTGGGTCCAATGTAAGGGTTCCTTACAACCCACATCACGTACACTACGCTTTATCGTTTATTAAGCATTAGCACTTAATCGAAACATTAACCCAAGCCTTAAACCTACTTAAGGCTGATGCCGCTTAACTTAAAGTTATCTACTCATTGATTAACTGGAGTAGACTGAATCATGATGCCGCCACTTTCCTCCTAAAGACAAAGCCGCAGACTGGGCACGTTATTTTACTTGATGTTGATGGTACTATCACTGCCCTGCATTGAGGACACCTAGTTTCAACAACACCGAGTAATGGGCCCCTTAGGCTTATGTGGTATGGTGGCTTACTTGATAAAACCCTCGCCTTAATTAAGTCCCCTAAACCCACCGCATCATAAATAGTGCTTAACCTCTCCTCGGAGGCATAAGTTACGTAAAGTATACCCGTCTCAGCTTGAATCCTCCTAACCCCATCCTGATGTTGAACAGCGAAGATCCTAACCATGGCGACCTTATCGTTTGGGAAGTAGTACACCTTACCGTACACTATTTGCCCAGGCCTAATTAGGCTTAATTTAAGTGGCTTAACGTTAACCACGTGGTTAACTCTATCCCACTCAGCAATGCCAAGAACCATTGATTTAACGTAGCCTGAATCAACGTACGCATTATCGCCTGGAAGATACTCCTCCTCAACACCCAATTCCTCACCAGGTGTGACTAAGGCTTTACTTACTGAAGACCCCTGCATCGTTCTGCTAAACTAAGCACTATTAATAACACTAACCCTAATATGAATGCGCCGTGGATTAAGGATCCAGTACTCATCTTCTACCTGACCTTGTAGTTATGGTTACTGCTTCATCGAACTTCCTGGCTATGTAATCCCTCTTCTCCCCCTCACTTGAGAAACTCCCCCTAACCACGTGGGCCATGTTGGCTAAAACCTCCTTCTTAAGGTCACTTAAGGCAGGCTCCCTCCTCTCTATCCATGCCTTAGCCATGGTGTTGGCTAAGGCGTATATTGAAGCCCTTATGCTTGGTGAAACCTCAATTATCCCGTCCTGATTCATCAACGTTATGAAGTTTGTTAAAACCTCAGTCAACATGCTTGGAGTCTTAACACCAATGTGGCTTAAGGTTAAGTTAGCCTTCCACTCCAGTATTGCCTTAAGCAACTCCCTGTCAGGGTACTGAATCTCAACAACCTTCATTCTATCGGCCAAGGCTTCACTAAGCTCATAAACACCAGAGTACTCAGCTGGGTTTGATGTTGCTATCATCAGGAAGTCACTCCTAATCCTGAAACCTCTAATGTAGACGTAGTGCTCTTGAAGAACCTGGAGTAATGATGCTTGACTATATGGGTTAAGCCTATTTATCTCATCCATTATAAGCACCTTACCATGGGAGAGAACAAGGGGACCAGGTATGTAGGCTAGGGGGTGGTCTAGGCCTGCTTGAAGAGCCACAGCTATATCAATATCCCCAGTGAGCTCGGTAGCCGTCATGTGGCTGTGGCAAGCCACCTCAATGTAAGGTGGGTTGTCTAGGGCTAGGATACTGGCTATCTCCTCAGCTAGGGTTGTCTTACCAACACCCACGGGGCCCATTATCATCACATGCCTACCCACTGATAAACCGCTTAAAACATCAAGAGTAGCCTCACCAAGACCCCTAAGGCTGGATTCAAGTGACTTAAGTATATTATTAACACCCTTCTCCCTAATCGCCTTAACCACCTTAGTCTCCATGCTTATTGGATCACGCTTAAGCAGACTGGATAATGTCGGTAATGATCCAAGTAAATCCTTGGAATTACTTTGCATCAGCATTCTCCTAAAACCACGGAATATAAACCTCTCTCAGTACGTGTATTACCCCCTTCCCTCACTCCTTAGAGATGAGGAATCATACTGAGGAGTCTTCTTTAATGGCTCACTTAAGTGTGGGAACAAGGGGAAGTACCTAAATTAAACCCAACAACCATTAATAACGAGGCTTCAAGTACATCACTGTAAGTTTATATTTTCAAGGAGGGATGGGGAACGTGTGGTTAAGTACCATGGTGGATTAGCTAAGCAGGGTGAATTAGACTTCAGCTCCAACATTAACCCCCTAGCACCCCCGGGCTTCGTCATTAAGTTGATTAAGGGGTGTGAGTACTCAATGTACCCGGACTACACCTACGCCAACTTAAGGAGGACTGTGGCTGCTTTTAATGGGGTAAGTGATGAAGAGGTTACTCCAGTTAACGGAGCCTCTGAGGGCCTTTACGCATCACTAATGGTTGCTAGGTTACTTGGGATGAGGAGGTGCCTGATTGTTTCACCAAATTACGGTGACCTTGAGTTTGAGGAGTATTGCAGGTTGATTGGGCTTAGGGTTAATCACCACTTAATGCCTCACAGCGACTCATCATACATGCTTGGTGATGTTAAGGCAGAGGGAAGTGATGTTGTCCTCCTCAGTAACCCAAGTAACCCAACGGGTATCCTGCATAGTAGGGGGGAGTTAATTGACGTGATTAATAATGCAGGCCTGGTGATTGTTGATGAAGCCTACATTAACTTATCCGTAAACCCATCAATGAGCCTAATGGGTAGTGGGTACGGTAACCTAATTGTGGTTAGGTCCTTAACTAAGGAGATTGGGTTACCTGGATTAAGGATAGGCTACGTCTATACGCCTAATGCCCAAGTAATGAGGTTAATGCGGACGGTACTGCCTTCATGGAACGTCAATAGTTGCGCAGATGAAGTGGCTAGGGGGGTTTACGGTAGGTATAGTAGTGAGTACGTCTCGTTTCTTGAGGAATCTAGGAGGGAGGTGGCTAGGTTGAGGGATTACTTGGTTAATGGTCTTATTGAATTAGGGTTTAGGGTTTATGAATCAGCAGTCAACTTCATACTGGTTGAGGCACCTATTGAGGCTAATAGGCTTTACGAGGCCTTACTTAATAAAGGCATAGTGGTGAGGGTGCCTAAGGGCTTTGTGGGACTTGGGGGTAAACACGTTAGAATAGCAGTGAGGGGGATTAATGATGAGGAGAGGCTTATTGAGGAGATTAAGAGAATTCTCAATGGGGTTTAGGGGGTTAATCTCCTTCCTAACAATAATACCTGCAGGGGGTAAGTTTGAGTACGCACCCAGGTACTTCTACCTAGTCCCCTTAATTGGCTTAATTGAAGGGCTCATAGCGGCGTCACCACTACTCATCAGTAAGCCCATTGGGGCTGCCTTATCCACTGCATTAACCTACTTAATTAACGGGTTCCAGCACATGGATGGATTCCTAGACTTCGGTGAGGCATTACTAACAGGTAGGAGGGGTGAGGAGGCTGTGAGGGTTCTTAAGGATCCTCATAGGGGGTCCTTCGCATTAACCCTAGGCCTAATTGATGTCCTGCTCGTCTACTCATCATTACTATCAATGGGTAAGGAGACGTTAATTACTCTACCCATTACTGAAGCTGCGGCAGCCTACGTAATGTTCACCACAGCCTACTTAGGTAAGCCAAGTGAGGGTGGGTTGGGGCGATTATTCATAATTGAGGCTAAGGGGAATGTTAAATTAACCTCATCCACTCTACTGTATGCAGCCATTATAGTGGCGGTACCGTTGCTTTACCATTGGGGTGCATTAATCATCCTCATCACTATTACCGTTAACGCACTGATAAGTGAACTAGTAGCCCTTCTTACAGTTAAGCTAAGTCACTCTAGGTTAGGGTTTGTTAATGGTGATGTGTTAGGCTTCTCCTTTGAGTTAAGTAAGGTTACTTTACTCACAATTTACTCCGCACTGGGTTACCTACTTACTGTGCATTAACCCTCCTAACAAGTCTCCTAAGCCCCCTGGGAGTCACTAGTATTATGCAGTTGTTTAACCAAACGTAGTACCTGCATGACTTAACCGGTATAATCAACACCCTCCCAGTCTCAGTGAGGAGCCTAATGGTGCCTTCAGTTTGCCCAATCACTAAACCCCTTAACCCATTCATGTTACTGTTCCTGCAGTCAACCAACTCAACCCTAAGGGGCATGTTAACTTAAGCCACTTACCCTTTAATATGCGTTAACTTACCTCAAGGAATGTACCCCGCCCGGAGGGGCTGGGATCATGGGTGGGGTTAAATCCCCATCTCACCCTTACCCACACCTACGGGGCATTTTAAATTAATAAACTTAACCTTATAAAGATTCCCAGTAATGGCATCCATAATGAGTCAGCCTCGATACGTGGATACGTGGTTTAAGTAAGCTAAGACCTTAGGTAAAGGTTATAAAGGTGAACCTATATTGGGTTAGTAATGTCTAAGAAGCCTGAGGGCAAGGTTGAGGCTAAGCCAACTGCTAAGGCAACTGAAGCCGCCGCGGCAGCTGCGCCTGCGGCTGCTGGTGCGGAGGAGGAGAGTAGTGCTGAGGCTGGTAGGAGAGGCTGGATAATGCCTACTCCAATCCCCCAGGAGGAGTGGAAGAACTTTAAGTACAGGGGGTTTACCTTCGATGAATTAATGAAGATGCCTATGAATGAGTTCATTAAGCTCCTCCCAGCCAGGCAGAGGCGAACCCTTAAGAGGGGGTTGAGGCCATGTCACAGGCAGTTGCTTGAGAAGATTAGGAAGGCTAAGGCCTTCGCGGCTAAGGGTAAGAGTATACCAGTTAGGACTCATTGCAGGGACATGATTATACTGCCTGAGATGGTTGGTTTAACCATATTTGTTTACAATGGTATAACCTACATTCCAGTACCAATATCACCATGGCATATTGGGCATTACCTAGGTGAATTCGCAATAACCACTAAGATAGTGCAGCATGGTGAACCAGGTTTGAAGGCAACTAAGTCAACACTACACATAGCTGCTAAGTGAGGTGAGTGCCCATGGCTCAATCCAGTAGACTCGTGGTTGAACTTCAGGAGAGACCGAGACCAGGGGAGGTTATTATGCTGCCCAATGGTGAACGGGTTAGGGTTAGGCACATTGGGGTGCCGTGGCTTCTCCCGCCCAAGGCGGTTTGTAATGATGATAAGTGTCCATGGCATGGTCACGTTAAGGTGAGGGGAACAATACTTGAGGGTAGGGTTGTGAGTGTTTACATGGGGCAGGTGGTTATTCAGCATGAGTGGCTGCATTACTCACCCAAGTATAAGAGGTATATTAGGAAGAGGAGGAATATTCATGCTCACCTACCGTCATGCATTAAGGTTAACGTTGGCGACTACGTTGTAATAGGGGAGACTAGGCCACTGGCTAAGTTCATATCCTTCGTTGTACTTGGTAAGAGACCTGATGACGTAACCTCAGTTAACCCAGAGGTTAAGGAGATCCAGCAGCAGTAATGTTAAACCTTAATTCAACCGGCTAATCTCCTCAACTCCTCGGTGTAATCAGGTAGAGGCTTCATACCCTCGCCGCTAACCCCCTTAGCCAACTCCCTAATTGCCTTATTTAACCCAGGTATGACTAAGTCTGGTTCAAGCTCAAGTAAAGGTAGGGTTAGGAAGGGCCTACTACCTATCTCCGGGTCAGGTAAGGTTAATTCATTACTCTTAATTATTAAATTACCGTAAAGTATTAGGTCTAGGTCAATGACCCTTGGGGCATACTTATCACTCACCCTAACCCTACCCATCTCACTCTCAATCCCCCTTAACGCGCTCTTAACCGATACTGGGCTTAGGGCTGTTTCAGCCTCTAATACGCAATTGTAATAGGGGGGTTGGTTATCTGGTATTGGTTTAGTTAAGTAAACCGTGGATACCCTTAATGGACCGAGAATCCTCCTAACCCTAATAACAGCTTCCCTAACATTGTACTCGGGATTAATGTTTGAGCCAACGGCTATGAATACCTTAGCCAATTTACTCATCCTCCTCCTAAAAACCTCCACTGCAGCCGCCTCGGCACCGGTTAATGCACCCGGTTTCTCAACCCTAACCTTAACCATCCTAACCCTATGATCCTGCAGGCAAACCTTAGCCAACCTATCAGCAAGGGTTTCAATTAATTTAAAATCACTACTACTAACGTATGAGATTAACTCATCCTTAAGAACCTTATAATCAACCGTGCATTCAATGGAATCCTTAGCAGCCCCCTCACTTAAGTCAGCCCAAGCCTCAACATTAATAACCACAGGCTGGGGCCTTGCCCTCTCACTGGGCTTCACCCCAATGATTGTATTAACCTTAAGCCCCCTAATCTCTATCTTGAATAAACCCATGCTCATTCATAAACCACCCTGGGCTTAAGATGCTCCCCACCGTCAACATATATTACTTGACCAGTTACGTAACTACTCTTAAGCAGAAACACTACGGCGTGGGCGACATCATCAGGTGATCCACGTCTCCTTAAGGGGACTTGATTAACCATAGCCTCTATGCGTTCAGTATTCTCATCCTTAGCTGGAAGTATAATGCCGGGGGCGACGGCGTTAACGGTTATCCTTGGGGCTAATTTAAGGGCCAGGGATCTTGTTACTGCATTAAGCATGATCTTGCTTAGGTAGTAGGCGTACCTCTCGAAATTATACCCATCCACTATTGAGTCCAGTACATTAACTACCTTACCTTCATTAACCATACTAGCGAACCTCAGGGTAAGCATTAATGGTGCCCAGGCATTCACCTGCATGATCCGATTTAAGTCACTAATGCTTAAGTCGCTTAACCCTATCTTAGGGAATACTGAGGCATTATTAATTAGGAAGTTAACCTCACCGGCCTGCTTAAAGGATTCATTAATTAATTCATTAACCTCACTGGGCTTGGATAAATCCGCTTTAATAATCCATGATTCAACCCCTAAACCATTAATCTCCTCCTTAACCTTAAGGGCCTCCTCCATGGATGAATTATAGTGAACCACCACATTAACCCCCTCCCTAGCCAGGTAATTACAAATCACCCTACCTATTCTACTTGAGCCACCAGTCACTAGGGCTGTCTTACCTTTAATTGAATCCACCATAACCAAGCCTACTAGGTGTACTCATATTTATTCCGCTACTAGTAATGCAGTAACTAGATGCTGCTTCACAATGAGTTAATTCATCATTCAAATATACCCCTTGACAATGCATTGAATAATGGGAATAGAAGGGAAATGTAATGAGGCATTTAGCTATTGTGAGAAAGGTTTTTAATCCCTAACATTACATGAAGCATATGGATTGGGAGTTGGTTAAGCTTAGGTTATCCATGGCTGGTGTAGCAGTAGTCATAATAGGACTTGGATTAGCAATAGCCCTGGGAGTATTGGCATCAGTCACCAGGTCTTTTGCAGCCACAGTATATACAATAACCGGTATACTGATATTCATAATGTTCATAAATATCATACAGTGGCTCTTCGGCCCATACATTATAAACGCCATGTACCATGCCAAGGAGGTTAGCCCAGATGACCCCAAGTACGGTTGGTTAGTTGACATAGTTAATGAGGTTGCTGAGGCTAATGGCATTAAGACACCTAAGGTCTACATTGCTGAGGCACCCTTCCCAAACGCCTTCGCCTATAGTAGCCCAATAGCAGGTAAGAGGGTTGCTATAACCGCTCCATTGCTTAAGATACTGAATAAGGATGAGATTAAGGCTGTCCTAGGCCATGAGTTAGGTCACCTGAAGCATAGGGATGTGGAGTTCCTAATGTTCATAGGCCTAATACCAGCGTTAATATACTGGCTTGGCTACAGCCTGTGGTTTAGTGGAATATGGGGCTCATGGTGGGGTGGCGGACGCAACTCTGAATCACCATTCATATTAATGTTAATCGGCCTAGGCCTATTAGCAGTAAGCTTCGTCTTCAACCTCTTCCTACTAGCCCTCAACAGGATGAGGGAAGCCTACGCTGACGTAAATTCAGCGATAACAATACCAGGCGCCGCTAGGAACCTGCAGAGGGCTTTAGCTAAAATATACTTAAGCGTTGACCCAAGGGTTAGTAAGGTTATTAGGAGTAATGCTGGATCTAACCTAAGCCACATGCTATTCTTCTCACCATTACCGAAGGATTGGAAGGAGATTCCTGAATCAGATGTTGATGAGTTAATCGAGTACTGGAGGAATTATAAACCATCGGTGCTTGAGGAGTTATTCTCAGATCACCCGCATCCAGCTAAGAGAATTAGACTCCTTGATAAGTACGCTACTGAGGGTTACTGAGTTTAAATTCATTTTTTAAAATCCACGTTTCCTCAAATCCTTGATATTATTACGGCTAGTAGGAATAGTAGTAGGATTGGGCTCGTGGCCTTGAACATTGTCCTGAAGGATTCATTACTCGGCTTAATAAGGGCCTTAATGGTTACTATGATTCCTGCAAGTGTAGCCGGTATAACTAGGATATAGCCTATTAACTTAGCCATGTATAATTGGTAAAGCACCAGCATGTATATTATAGATACTAGGTTAAGTATGGATATTATTCTTACGCTTGCCTTCTCATTAACCATGGTGGGTAGCATGGGTACGTTAACCCTCTTGTAATCATCCCTAGCGTAGTAGGCTAGTGACCAAATATGGGCTGGGATCCAAACATATATCACCATTGATAGTAATATAGACTCCAGGTCAATGGGCTTAGCCATAATCCACCCTGAGAGTAATGCGGCATTCCCCGCGAAGCCGCCGATCACTATGTTTAACCATGTCCTCCTCTTAAGCATTATGGTGTATAGAACTGCGTAGAAGAACCAACCTAGTGCAATCATTAAGGTTACCCATGATCCAAGCCAAAGGTAAGATAAGGTAAAGCCGCTGAGGCTTACGGCTATTGAGAACGTTAAGGCGTTTAATGGAGTCACTTTACCACTGGGTATTGGACGCTTCATTGTCCTAACCATTAGGCTATCGATATCTCTCTCATAATACATGTTGAAGGCTGCTGAACCACCCGTGGATAGGAAACCCACCACAGTTAATTCAATTAACTTAATGGGGTTCACCAATGGGCCTGCAGCAGCAATGTAACCAACTAATGCCGAGAGCACCAGTAGCCATATTACGTGGGGTTTCATTAGCTTCAGGTACTCGTTAATCATACGTCTAACACTCATGCGGGTTATTAAAATACCTTACTCGATTGAAATAGGTGAATTAGATTACTCATGTGAGGAATTTATTAAGCCTAAATGGCCTAATGTACTCCAGGAACTCTAGTCTAAGTGAGGAATCATTGAACTTACCCTTATAGGCCATTGAAACAAGGGGTGATGCACTCCTAACACCTCTAATCATCATGCAGGTATGGTATGCCTCGGTGAGAACCATGACATCCCCAGAACCTGTGGCTGAGGAAACCTCATTCATTATCTGCCTAGTCAACCTCTCCTGTAGTTGAAGCATCCTGGAGTACTTAACCACTATTCTAGGTATTTTACTCACTCCAATAACCTTATCACTAGGTATGTATGCTACGTGAGTCACCCCAAGCATTGGCAGTAGGTGATGCTCACAGAGTGTTGAGAACCTTATACCAGCCACAATAACCATGTTACTAGACCCCTCAAAGAGAGTGTACTGGACATTTTCCTCACGGCCGTTAGTCAACTCCTCAAGCATGTTGGCAACCCTATCAGGCGTCCTCCTCAACCCCTCTCTCTCAGGGTCCTCACCAATGGCTACAAGTATCTGCTTAACTGCCTGCTTAATCAAGGCCTTATTAACACCCATAGAATCAAGCCTTCACAGTATTTCTTTAAAAAACTCACCAGCAAATGAATTTCAATCTATTACTGCTCAGCGAGTTTAAGTAATTCCCTCCTCTTAGCCTCAATGTACTCAATAATCCTACCCTTAGCGTCCTGAACCCTTACGCTAACCTGCTTCTTAGCCTCCTCAAGCCTACTATTAGCCAACTCCTTAACCTTACTTGAAACACTCATAGGTGGCTCCTAAATGGGATGCTTATATAAATTACCTTAATTAAGCTAACATTAGAGTTAACCTAAGCCCCATTACCCCAGTGCTAATAGTTATAATGTATTCTAAATTAACTTAAACCCATGGATCCCTGCATGATTAGTAGGGGTGTAAGCCTCGTTGACTTAGCGGATAAGTACGATACCCCATTAATAGTCTATGACCTTAACTTAATTGAGGGAAACTACAGGTCCATTAAGGATTCCCTCAACGCTAAGGTCCTCTACTCCATTAAGGCTAACCCAAATCTAGCCATACTTGCATTCCTCAGGAGGCTTGGTTCAGGGGCTGATGCAGCATCACCAGGTGAAGTATTTTTAGCGCTTAAGGCTGGTTTTAAGCCAAGTGAAGTACTCTACACTGGTGCATACTTATCGAACAATGATATTAAGTACGGTATAGACTCAAGGGTGGTACTTAACTTCGACTCGGTGAGGGCTTTTGAGAGGGCTATGGCTTTAGGCTATAGGCCTAGGTTAGTTTTCTTTAGGATTGACTTAGGCTATGGGGAAGGCTTCACACCCGGTGTCACATTGGCTGGTGAGGAGAGTAAATTCGGCATGTTCCTTAATGACGCCATTAAGGCCTATAGGCTAGCTAAGTCAAATGGCGTTAAGGAATTCGGCATACACGCAATGATGGGTAGTAATGTGCTTAACCCAGACTACTTCCTTAAGATAGCTGAATTACTTAAGGAGCAGGCCAAGGTAATAGAGGGGGAGGTTGGCATTAAGATAAGTTACTTCGACATGGGCGGCGGCTTCGGTATACCTTATAAGCCTGGTGAGAAGCCCCTTGACCTTAATAGGTTAAGTGCACTTAGGGGCTTCTTCCCCGGTGAACTATGGGTTGAGCCTGGTAGGTTCATTGTGGGTAACGCCGGTTACTTATTAACAAGGGTTACTGAAGTTAAGAAGAAGGGGAATCGGACGTATATTGGTGTTGACGTAGGCATGAATGTTTTAATTAGGCCAATGCTCTACAATGCATACCACCACATAATTACATGCAATGAGGGTGAGGGCAGTGAGATTGTTGATGTGGTTGGGCCAATATGCGAGAACACTGATAAACTAGCCATTAATAGGGAGTTACCTAGGGTTAAGGAGGGGGACTTACTGGTGATACTTAATGCTGGAGCCTACGTGTACTCAATGAGCAGTAACTACAATGGTAGGTTAAGGCCGGCGGAAGTAGTGGTCTATAATAATGAACACGCAGTGAGCAGGTTTAGGGAGACCTTGGATTCATTAACCATGCTTCAAGTCATCCCAAGCTTCATTCAGCAGTAGAAACGAACCCCCTTTAAACCCTGTATTCTTCATATAGATAGGGGAGACCCATTAAATAGCCTACTAAGCATTCTTAAAGTGCAACCAATGACGATGGAACAGATAATGAGAATAATTGAGAGGAACAAGTTAGACGCAGAGATCCTGGATTCTTTAAAGGGAATGACTAAGGAAGTGGTCTTCCATGATATTAAATACCTCGTCTACTCCGGTGATCAATAACTTCAAGGCATGATCGCAAGCAATATATTAGACCATGAATTAAGTTAATCATTAACTTAATCCATAACAATAGTAATGACACTTGTGATACTTATCAGCGTGAGACAAGGCTCCTCACTACTCAGTTGCTGCCACGCATCATCACTCATCAACTTACTAACCCTTAATGCTTATAAGTCTTTAGTGTATTAAATATGATTATTCATTCCTAGAGAGCCCTTCCCTTACTCCTCCAATCACTGCAAACCCATAAGGAAGCAATGAGCCCTACCCCTCTAGGGAGGTTTTAAGGAGTCGCTGTTCATTATGTTGATTATCCTTTCAACATACTAGTGTTAATCCATCATTCATTAACTCAACCCCTCATGCCTAAGCAACTAGTAATCCCATGTCCATTAGGCAGCACACTACAGGACATTAGTAATGACTGACTCATATACACTATTACTACAATCCATACCATTACTAAGGGTAATTAGTCAAATAGACTCCTCCTTGATATTGGCTAGTGTTCAATTCCTTAATAATTAAGTATTAATGTGGGAGGAGGATGGTTTATTGGTAGCCGGGCCCGGATTCGAACCGGGGTCAGTGGGTCCAAAGCCCACCATCCTTGGCCGCTAGACGACCCGGCTCACTGAAGACAATGAGCAAGCCTTTATAAACACTACCCAATGAAAACAATGGTTTTAATTGAATGATGAAGACAACCATGAGCAGGCATATTCATTCAGTGCGGGTTAGCGGCAAATCCTTTTTAAGTAGGCGCCTTAATGAAGTTGAATACATGGGGATTGGTCAGGATTACGGTTACTTTGAGCAGTTCGACGAGAATGTGGCTAAGTTCTACAAGTACTTTGATTTCATCTTCTATTGGGCATATAGGAGGGTGTTTAAGTTACTTAGGGAGACTGTTAAGAGTCCGGCTAGGGTGCTTGAGATTGGTCCTGGTACAGGTAGGTTAGCCAACATGGTTAGTGGCCTAGGTTACCATGTTGTGGGTGTTGATGTGAGCTTACCTATGGTTAAGCAGGCTAGGAGGTTTTGGAGACCAGACTTCATTAATGGAGGTAGCTGGAGGTTACCGTTACGGGGTGGTTCCTTTGATGCTGCCGTGGCGGTCTTCACAATGCATCATTGGGGTAATAATGAATTATCAGTGGTTGGTTTACGTGATTCCCTTAAGCCGGATGGAGTATTCATTGTTGCTGAGGTTGATGGGGATAGAATAAGCGCCCATGGTCATTCATGCACCGTTAAATGCATTAACAACACCCTATCACCGTACTTCACGCTTAATATTAAGAAATCCTTCCCACTAGTACTGGCTGTAGCTAAGAGGAGGTAGGTACTTAACTGCATTCACCCTTAAGCCCCTTAGGTGGTGTTACGCCTCTTTGCCCAAGGTACTTGCCCTGGTACTTGGCTTCACCTATGGTTTTAGCGAGAACCACGTGGAGGAACCTCATACCTGGTCTAAGAACCACATAGTTTCCACTATTGTTAATGACCTCAATGGTTATGTTACCCTCAAACCCAGTATCTATTATTGTGGGTGGTACCCCTAGGCCGTATCTGGCTAGGGTTGAGCGTAGGTTGCAGAAGCCTATTACATCCCTTGGGAATTTAACGTACTCCATAGTTGTCAGTAAGGCGAAACTCCTGGGTGGTATTATTATTCTACCGTCCTTAGCCTCCACAATACTGAATAAGTGCCTAGTGGATTCAAGCTCACATGGATCAATTACCTGGTTCTCGAAGGCGTATATTGCGTACTCGTTACCAACCCTTAAGTCGAGGCCATTCTCCCTAACAACATCCTCAGTGAAGGGTTCAATACCTAAGGAACCATCCTTAATAAGCTTAAGTATCTCTCCCCTGGCAAGTATCATTAATGCACCTTAACTGGTAGGTTATTAAAAGCTATTACTCAACGTGAGCTTAATGTTAAAAGCACTAAGAGTAATAGATTAATCATGGTTAACTCCACTAATCCTGAGCGTAGAAAAATCCTAGCCTCATTAGCCCTCGGTGGTGGTGCATTATTACTGGGCGCCGTGAGCGAGTACATGAGTAATAAAGCGTTAATGCAGGTTAATGAATTGAAGCCTCATTTAAGGCAAGTTGAGTCAACAATCCAGAACTCAGCCTCATACATAATTTACCAAGACCCATATGGTAGGGTTTACGCAAAGAATGGAAGTAATGGGAATGTAGATTACGAGGGCTTAGATGCCAGTAATGTTATTCAAAGCGCAGTAAACACCATAACCAGTGAAAACACCCAGGGTGTAATATACGTGAAGGCCGGGCAATACTCACTCTCCAGACCCTTAACATTAAGCCCAGGGGTTTCTATAATTGGCGTCTACCCAGTGAGGAGCAACGTGTACCCAGCCCCGCCTGACTGGCCTAATAGCGTTATTTACGGTGGCACAGTATTCACTGGAGACGGCACCTTTGATGCCTTAGTTGGCAATAACGTAATAGGTGCAGCCTTAATTAACCTGGGTTTCAGGAACTTTAGGAACGCGATTAATTTAGGTTCCCCTGACTCGCTTGGAATTTCCTTCTCAGTCATAAGTAACATATTCATTGACTACCCCAATGAGGATGGGTTAAGGATAATGAACTTTGAGCACTTACTAATAAGTAATGTACAAGGTATACTTAACCCAAGCAGTAAGCTACTTCATTTAATAAACAATAACAGTAATTGGGACGGAGGCAACTCAGTTATTACCGAGGTTTACGCAGTTGGGAACCCACTGTACACTGAGGGTGTTATTCACCTTGAGGCCGTGGAGAACGCCCTCGGGTTCATGGTTTTCATAAGGCCTCAGGTTAATATGCTTAATGCCGGTGGTAAGGGTATTGGTATACTTCTTGAGAATAAGACCAGTAGGAGTGATGGGTTATCTAAAATATCAATGTACAGTATTGATGTTGAAGGACCTGTGGAGGAGGCATTGAGACTTGTGGGTGTTCAGGACAGTTACTTTAACTTCCACTTCTCCTGGTCTGGTCAAGCCTGGACGGTGCACTTCATGGATAATGATAATGGTGTACCATCAATCTCAAACATAGTTACTGCGCCATTCGGCAGTATACTAAGTGATAGTGCTTGGGAGAACATAATCATAATGCCTTGGATAACTAGGATAAGCGCAACCCCTCCTAAGACCGCAGGCATTTATGGTTTAACAATAGTTAAGCACCCTTTAACTGGAGCCACTAGACCAGCCATATACGCTGGCGACGCATACTCTGTTTTCGACAACATGTACTCAATGTATGAGCCAGGTAGGGGCATTAAGGGCTACGTCACAATACCTCCCGGTCAGGTTAGGGTCACGGTTAACCATGGGTTAAGGTTAAAGCCAGCATACGTGTTATTAACCCCCCATGTAGTTAATGGAACAGTACCTAGGGTTGCTGTTGATAATGTTAATGATGAATCATTCGATGTAGTTCTTAGTGAACCACAGGCAAGTGAAGTTAAGGTATATTACTACGCTGGTACATTCCCGCAATCAACCTAACTACATGCAGAAGCCTACTTCCTTAACCTTGATGTTAATAGCCTATTAGCTGTGGCTTCAATTAATACTTATTGTTACGCATCACGGGTATTGAACCATCTATGGATTACTCATATTAGCTAGTAGTTTAGGTAACTCCGTTAAGTTACCTATAATGTAGTCTGGCTTAACCGTCAGGTTAATTTTCCTCCTATTCACGAAAACCGTCTTTATTTGACTCAACTTACCTCCTATTATATCCTCAATTAGCCCACTCACTATTAATGCATCATCCTTACTAATCTTAGCCCTATATAATGCTGCATTGAATATTCTTGCATTAGGCTTACCGGCTCTCGTTAAGTCTGAGCTTATTACGCCCTTAAAGAACCTTAGTAGACCATTCTTGAGTAGAATCTTCTTAGCTATGTCATTATCCAGGTTAGTTAATATGTACATCTGAACCCCAAGATTACTTAACTCATTTAAGGCTGGCTCAACATCATCATAGATCTTAGCCACGGTAACGAAGGCGTTGGCTAAGGCATCACCCCAGTACTCAAGCTCCCTACCACCTAGGCCTAGGGAGTATTTTCTAGTGACCGTTAGCATTACGTCCCTGGCAAGGCTTCTAAGCGACCTATAGTTGCCTGAGGTCACTAATTGATTATATCTACTTGACCACTCATTGGCTATTAGGGCGGCTACCTCATCCTCATTAGCCTTAATATCCACCTCCCTCTTAATTAGTGAGGCCATTTCCTGGGCGAAGCCCTCTAGGCTTGCTAAAGTGTCCATAACCTCCATGAATAATACTACCATATGTTAGATCACTGATGGCTTAATTTATAAAATTATTCCCTCAATAAAACTTAGGATAATAATCAGCACTCGGCAAATTCGCCACCAATCCGGCGAGGTCTCCCACTCATCATTCCTTAGTTAAAGTACCTGGGAGTTTATTAAATTAACTAGCTTTAACTCAAGGTAAGTTTAAATTAATGAGACAAGCAGGGGGACTAGTGTGCGGTATTGTAGGTGTAGCCGGTAGTATTGGTGAGAGGCTTGGTTCAGCGCTTAAGAAGTGCCTTGAGAGACTTGAGTACAGGGGTTATGACTCAGCAGGTATTGCCGTGACTGGGACTGGGGGGATTACTGTTAGGAAGGGTAAGGGGAAGATTAATGAGGTTGACGCTAGATTCAACTTCACTGCATTAGATGGCTTAAGCGGCATCGGTCACACTAGGTGGGCAACCCATGGTAAGCCAAGTGACGAGAACGCCCACCCCCACGTTGACTGCACCGGTGAGGTTGCGGTTGTACACAATGGCATTATAGCCAATTATAGGGAACTTAAGGAGCAGTTAATGGCAAGGGGACATAGGTTCATCAGTGATACTGACACTGAGGTAATAGCACACTTGTTTGAGGATTACGTTAAGGCTGGTTTACCAGCCCTAGTGGCACTGAGGGAGACTATTAGGAGACTTAAGGGTTCATACGCCATAGCCCTACTATACTCCCATGAGCCTGATAAGGTTTTCTTCGCTAGGAATGTTTCACCATTAGTAATAGGGGTGGGTGAGGGCTTCAACTTCCTGGCAAGTGACATACCTGCATTCCTAAACTACACTAATAGGGTCATAACGCTTCACGACGGTGAGTACGGTTACTTAACACCAAGCGGCATTTACGTTGAGAGGAATGGTGAACCAGTTAACGTGGAGGATAGGGTTAGGGTGATTAATTGGAGTCCTGAATCAGCGGGTAAGGAGGGTTACCCACACTTCATGCTTAAGGAGATTCATGAACAACCCAGGGCCCTCAGGGAGACTTGGGCTGGATTAGACATGGATTACGTTAGTAAGTTGGGTAAGGCCATTGCTGAGGCTAGGAGGGTTTTCATAACGGCCAGCGGTACATCATACCATGCTGGGTTAATTCTGGATTACCTACTGGTGAGTTTAGCCGGTTTAGATGCTCATGCATTCAATTCCTCCGAGTACAGGAAGTACATTAAACTGGTTAAGGAGGGTGACATACTCATAGCCATTTCTCAATCAGGTGAAACAATAGACACACTAATGGCTACAAGGGTCTTTAGGGAGCGGGGCGCCAAGGTTCTGGCTGTTTCAAACGTGGTGGATAGTACAATACCCAGGGAGAGTGATTACCAATTATACACCAATGCCGGGCCTGAGATAGGCGTCGCAGCCACTAAAACCTTCACTACTCAATTAATGATCCTCACCGCATTAGCCGCTAATGCAGCATTACACAGTGGGGGTATGGGTAAGGAGGCTTATAGCCTAGTGTTGAATGAGCTTGAGCAGGCGCCTGATCTCGTTAACACAACGATAATTAATGTTGAGGCCAGGGTTAGGCACATTGCCGGTAAACTCGCTGTTAAGACCAATGCCTACTACTTGAGTAGGGGAATTGGATTACCCATAGCCATGGAGGGGGCGCTTAAGATGAAGGAGGTTGCATATGTCCACGCCGAGGCTTACCCAGCGGGTGAAAGTAAACATGGCCCAATAGCCCTAGTTAACCAGGAATTCCCAGTAGTATTCACTGTGACTGATGATGATTACCTAGACCCCCTTGAGGGTAATGTAATGGAAATGACCGCTAGGGGGGCTTACACAATAGGTATCTTACCAAGCAGGCACTACGCTAAGTTGGGTAAGGTTTTCACCGAGGTTATTCAAACACCTGATGCTTCACCTTACCTACTCACCATTATTCAATCCATACCACTCCAATTACTAGCTTACCACACTGCAGTATTAAGGGGTTATGACCCTGATAAGCCAAGGAACCTGGCTAAGACAGTTACCGTGGAGTAGCTTAAGGAGGCGTAATATTATTAAGACTTAAGCAGCTTAATGCGTAATGAAGGGGAGTCTAATAGGAGTGGTCTTTGCACCTAATGGAGGTGAATTAAGAAGCTTAAGTAATGAACCTAAACCCATGGTTAACGTTATGGGTAAGCCTCTTCTAATCCACGTTGCGGATAATTTAAGGTCAATTGGCGCTCTTAGAGTCATCGCGGCTGTTGAAGATAATGTTAATGTCGAGGGGGTTGAATTAAGTAGGTTAAGCAATGACTACTGGGGTACATTAAAGCTAATCATTAAGGAGACCCCAAGGGGATCCACTGTAGTATTCTCCTCAACGGAGTATTACGTACCAAGGGAAGCCTACGAGGCCCTACTTAACACACACTTATCAATGGGCTATGACGCAACAATGCTTGTTACAGCAGTTGAGGATACCTCCAGTGGAGTAGTGGTTCACGTTAATAGTGAGGGTAGGGTTACGGGCCTAAGCAGAGGCATGGGGCCTGGTTACCTATTCCTAAACCTAATGGTGATTGAACGCAACGTATTTGAAGATTATGGTGAGTTAAACTGGGGTAGCATTAAGGCTGGTGTCCACCTGTGGAATGGCTGGTTCACTAGGGTTAACTCACCGTGGAGTTTACTTGACTTAACCAGGAACCTGCTTTCAGGCTTAAGGGAATCCACAATATCCACTAAGGCTAGGATATCACCGAAGGCATCAATAGAGGGCTTAGTGGTGATTGATGATGATGCTGTACTTGACCATAACTGCACACTAAGGGGACCAGTGTACGTTGGTAAGGGGGCTTACGTGGGTACTGGGGCCTTACTTAGGAACCACACCTCCATTGAAGAGGGAGCGGTAATAGGCGCTAACGCTGAGGTAACTGAATCACTGGTGGGGCCTAGGGCAACTGTGGGCAGGGGGTCATTCATAGGTGCATCATTAATAGGCCCAAGGGCTGTCGTGGAGCCAGGTGTCGTAACTTTAACAACAACAGTGGATAGGAAAATTGGGGCAGTAATAGGTGGAGGTGCTAGGGTTGGTGCTAATAGCGTCATTAAGCCAGGTAGTGTGGTTAAGCCGAGTGAATTAATTAACCCTCTAACGTACTATGGTTAAGGAACCCTTAAGTATACTTCGGTTCACTTAACTACCTCAACGCAGGCACGCAGTTGTTAAAATCCCTAAAGCCAAATGCGTTACCCGTGAGCAGTATTGGAGTAGTCTTCAGGGTAACCACCTTCGGTGAGAGTCATGGACCAGCGGTGGGTGTGGTCATAGATGGTGTCCCTGCGGGTATTCAGTTGAATGAGGATTACATTAGGAGGGAACTTAATAGGAGGAGGTTCTGCCACATACCTGTCTTAAACCCAAGGTGTGAGGATGAGGATTTTCAAATACTTTCAGGGATTAAGGATGGGTTAACCACAGGTACGCCTATAGCAATAGTGGTGTGGAATAAGAGGGCTGTGTCGAATTACTACATGGATATTTGGATGAAGCCAAGGCCAGGTCATGCTGACTTAGCCTGGTACCTGAAGTTCGGTAAGCTATACGACTTCAGGGGTGGGGGTAGGGCAAGTGGTAGGGAGACTGTTGCAAGGATTGCTGCTGGGGCTGTGGCTAAGGCGATACTTAAGCAAACTATTGATGTTGATGTTTCAAGTCACTTAATTGAACTTGGGGGTGTATCCATTAGTAGGGATGATTACACGTTCAATGATGTTGCTAAGTCCTGGGAAAAACCCCTACCAATGATTGATGATGAGGCCATTGAAAAGGCAATCAAGGTATTAATTAATGCCGCCACTGAGGGTGATAGTGTCGGGGGTATTGGTGAAGTATTAACCACTGAGGTACCTCCTGGACTTGGTGAACCAGTCTTCGATAAGCTTAAGGCTGATTTAGCTAAGGCAGTAATGTCAATACCAAGCACCACAGGCATTGAGTTCGGCCTAGGCTTTAAACTAGCTAGAATGAGGGGTAGTGAGGCTAATGACCAAATAGTGCTCAGGAATGGTAAGCCAAGGCTTGAGACCAATAGGGTTGGCGGTATGCTGGGTGGAATGAGTATTGGGGAACCAATTAGGTTTAGGGTAGCCTTTAAACCAACCCCAAGCATTAGGAGGCCTCAAAGGACTGTTGACCTTGAGAAAATAACTGAAACAACAATAACCTTCACAGGCAGATACGATATATCCACAGCCCCAAAGGCAATCCTAGCCGCTGAGGCGATGACGGCAATAATCCTAGTGGATCATGCAATAAGGGCAGGCCTAATACCCAGGATTATAAGGAAGTAACCCTTAAGACTAAGTACATTATAAACTCAGGTTAATTACTTAATTCTTAAATCTCAATGGTTAATCTTAGTTAATTACAGTCACTTAGTTAAGGAACATGAAGCCTCATGTACTTCATTCACGTATAATCAATATTTAATCTCACTCAATCAATGGGATGCTGACGCTAGTATTTTCTCAGCTTCCTTAATCATCTTCTCAACCTCACTCATATATACAGCTACATCATCCACAGATAACTTAGCTTCATGAAAACCATACACATGAAGAAAATACGCACTACCCCATCCACTCAATACCCAATCGCCTAACGCCTTCAGCTTACTAACAGCGGAGCCTAATCGGTAAGTGTACCATCTACCCTCCCTCACGGCTGATTGGTGTTCAGGTAAATTATACTTCTCAGCTAATGCTTTCACAGTCTCCTCAGCAGCCTTATAGGCTTTCTCACTGGCTTGAACAGCATCACCCTTAGCTAAATACTCCCTAGCTTCACTAATGTATTTCCTAGCCAAGTCTAGTCTTATCCTCATGCTCTCTGACGGATCACTTTTAGATATTTCACTTAGCACTAAGTCAACTATATTAATACCCTTCTCCTCAGCTATTCTTATTAACTCCTTAGGTATTTCCACGGTTATTAAACACCTTGGGAAGTTATTAAGCTTTCAGTATTAATGTATTAATGATTATTAATTCATATCGCATGAACGCTGAAGAACTCCTAATTTTCATTTACCTTAAATGCACTATATAATGCATAAGTAGACTTTACTCTGGATTAAGGCTATTGAATATGACTTAATTGATGCTGAGATAAATGCTTAAGGCGCCGTTCTTCATTATACATGGAGAAACACCGCCTAAGAGACATAATTTTCACACCGCTAGTAAAGTACCATACTATCATGCGTTATCCCGATGTGGTAAATGGATTACTCAGCGAACCTGTTGATTAGTTTAAGACCGAGGAGTCTTAGAGTTTGGCTAAGAGAATGGTTAAGTATGAAGCAATACACCTGAGGAGGTTCTTAGAAGACATTGAGGCATTCTTGAGGGAAATTAATTAAGGAGCTGGTTAAGTATGAGCGATTTAGTATAGTTTCCAGGGATTTTGAGGTAATGAGTTTCTTGAATAGTCTTTTATGTCCCTAATAAGATTCGGTGGAATTTTGGACTTATGTATTTCATTGAGGTAATTCCATTAACGTAACTGGAATTCCTAGAGAGACTATAGGACTAGTTAGACTGAATCTATTGAAGGCTTAATTATTGATTTATGCACGGTGTTAGGTGTTCATCTACTTAAGTAACTCCTCCTTAGCCCTAATGATCATTTCCTCAACATCCTTAATATACTCCTTCACTGAATTAACATCGAGTTTACCCTCATGAAAACCCCAGACGTGGAGTAGGTATGTTGAGGACTATCCTCTCCTACTCCACTCATATTTTGAAGCAACAGAGGATAAGTGATAAATGTACCATTCACCCTCCTTCACGGCCATTTGATACTCAGGTAGGTTAAACTTCTCGGCAATAGCCTTGATAACCTCCTCAGCGGCCTTATACGCCTTCTCTGAGGCTTGAATTACGTCACCGGCATTTAACCTTTCTCTAGACTCCCTAATTGATTCCTCAGTGATACGCATTAACTCCTCTATAGGATTACTCATAAAGGATTCTAATGCCTTTTCTTAAAAATACTTTCCACATGAATCCGTATTCACCTAGGCATAGTTTTAAGGCTGTGAGTCACATTCTTCTAATCATCTTAATGAGCGCCTTAACAGCCTTATTATACTCCCTGCAGTTTATTGGTTCCCCAGCATATACGTGTCTCTCGTAGGTTGAAATTACATTAAGCACCAATTCACGGTCACTGGTGTAGTAGGATATGTATTTAAGTAATTCACTTCTCGTTAAGTCAGGCTTATATATTTGAAGAAACTTGTTCAACCTATTAACCACCCTCCTCATTCCGTTAACGGCGCAGTCCTCATTAGTACTTAATTCACTAATGGTTAGGACGATTAGGATTATGGAAATTAAAGCTAAGGCAATTAATACTATTAACTCAGGTGAGGCGAATTCATTAACCACACCGCTTACCGTGGTGGTTACTGTGACTGAGGCATTAAGGTAAGGCTCACCACCATACCTATTTGCGCCAGGTGGTAGAAAGTGACCAATCATTGTTGTGTTACCGAGGTAAGGATTAATAGGATTCAGTGGGTTAACTAACTCCTCACTGGTTTCGTTTAATGAACCTGAGGGTAAGGATTGATTAGCCTGGGGACTTGCTGGTTGCTGAGTAGGCTTGAGGGGTGAGGCTAAGCTAATGTAAACTATGAGTTTAGTTAAGTTAACAGCCTCATGCTCAACCTCTATTACACCATAGGCTAGGTACGGCTTATTATTAAGTATCAGGAATCCACTGAATTCCACTGCCTGAGTGAAGTTAATTGTGGAGTAGGCTTGAGCCTCATTAATTAGGCTTGAGGCAGTTGGCTCAGTTAATATGAGGACCCCCATGGATCCATTATACTTAACGCTCAGGGGAATGAGCTTAATAAGGGAGTAGTTAAGGGGCGTTAACACTACACTGGTCTCATTCTGAGGCATTAGTAGTGGTGAGGAGGCTACACTGATGGCTAATACCACTGTAATAAAGTATATATAACCTTTCTTAACGTTCACACATTAGGTGACTGAAGAGGTGTTAATATTACTTTCCCTAAAGCTCATGGCTTACGCCCTATTATCCATCATGGGTAACGCCTCATGCGTAATGGTTCCCAGTATAAATAATACTGTAATTAACCTAACCCTTAACGGTACAGGCTTTGAATTAACATTAATTAAAAGTAATATTACTGTTACCGGCCTTAATTTAACTTTAAATAATTACTATAACGTATCAATAATGGGTAAATACGCTGAGGAGTTCATGAAGCTTGGTGAAGCCTATTGTGAGGGATCCTTCGGTAAAATGTACATTATTGGTAATAATGCTTACTTTATTAATTCAACAAGCAGTGGATTAATCGTCGGCGTCACAGGTAACTTAACCATTAATGAGGTGTCGATGACCTGCCCCATGGTACCTGCCTTGAATACTCCATATATTAAGGTTATATATATTAATGGAACTGGGTGCCTAATTACTACTAAGTTAGGTGGAGGCGTGCACATGGCGCGTAATATGACTTCAGTTAATTTAATGCTCAATGGTTTCATGCCAATACCCTTTAAGGTCACCTTCAGTGGAATCTTCAATACATACACCTACGGGGGTGGGTTGGGGCTTGGGAACGCTTTCCCAACAAGCGTACTACTGGTAACTAAGTCCGCTGAATTAGTGGCTAGGGTTGAGTCAAGTGCACCGTTTTACCTCAGATTCTATGTTTTCGATAATGTGACTAAAGGCTATAGCCTTAACTATACATTGAAGCCTATAGTTTCCTTCGAAACCATACCTTACACAGTGGTTATGTTCACTGGTAATGTAACAGACTGCAGGGTGTATAATGTTACCGTCTACTTAATTCACCCTGAAAACATTATACCTATACCGATACCTGTTAATGAAAATGAGTCATTTGTGGTTGCACGCTATGTTGAAATCGAGTACACTAATCCTCCCTCCAGTCTACTTTACTTGATTGAACCCGGTAAGGTACTTATGGTAAGTAACCCAGTAAGTGAAGTAGGGTATAGTGTTGAGGCTTGTAAAGCAACTAGTGTGGAAGCTGCAGCCATTAATGACCCATATGCACTCCTATATAGGTCCACGGTTAAATTACCCGTAACCATTAACGCTACAACACCCATGAAGGGGGCTTTAGCCATATTTAAATTATTCAATAATGATACTGTTAAGGAGTTATTAAGTAATGCCTTAAATTACCCATGGAGCCCACTGGTGGCTAGTGCCGCAGCCATGTACCTCTATAGGGCCTCAGGGTACCCGGCTAGGGTTATCCTAGGCACTATACCCGTTAAGTATGATGGGGAATACTTAGAGTACGGTTACTTGCCTTGGGTTGAATTATACTACGGTGGTTGGATTGACTTCAAACCCTACAGGGGCTTACCAGTATCACCCAATGGTGGTGGATTAGGTGCATTATTCACTAAGTATGGTATAGTTAACTACGTGGGTGTTAGCGTACTTTTAGTGCTACCGGCGTTACTAATTTATTACCTATACCTTTACTTAACAGCGAGGGGTGTTTACAGTGAGTGATACTCAAGCGGTAGGTACGGTACTTAGTAGGATGTTGACTGAGTTATCTAAGGTTATTGTTGGTTATGAGGAGGAGGCCACAGTAATGTTCGCCACACTACTGGCAAGTGGCCATGTCCTACTTGAGGGTGTGCCTGGGGTTGGTAAAACAACGCTGGCTAAGGCATTCGCCAAGACCCTTAGCCTAAGCTTCAGTAGGATTCAATTCACCCCTGACCTTCTTCCAAGTGATGTTGTTGGTACTGTGGTTTATAACCCTAAGATTAATGACTTCGAGGTTAAGCTTGGGCCAATATTCGCAAACATAGTGCTTGCCGATGAGATTAATAGGGCTCCACCTAAGACCCAGGCTGGTTTACTTGAGGCAATGCAGGAGGGGCAGGTAACCATTGGTGGGAAGTCCTTTAAGTTACCTAAACCATTCATGGTTATTGCAACCCAGGACCCAAGGGAATTAAGCGGCACTTACCCACTCCCTGAGGCTCAATTAGACAGATTCATGACTAGGATTTACTTAACTTACCCAAGCTTTGATGAGGAGGTTCAAATAAGCATAAACACTAACCTAGGTAGGGTTGAGTTAGTTAGGCAAGTTATCTCAATTGAGGAGTTAAATAAATTGATTGACCAGGTTGATGGAGTTAAGTTAACGCGCCCAGTGGCTAATTATATAGTTAACGTGGTTAGGGCAACAAGGGAGTATAAGGGTGTTAGGCTTGGGGCCAGTACTAGGGCTATTCAAATGCTTAGTAGGTTAGCTAGGGCCTGGGCATTGATTCATGAGAGGAATTACGTAGTCCCAGAGGATGTAATTAAAGTTGCACCATACGTGCTAGCCCACAGGATCTTCTCCTCATCAGTTGATCCGGAGAAGGTTATTGAGGATGTTTTAAAGGGTGTTGAAACCCCTGAGGCTAGTTTAATAAGGAGGTAAGGTAGGTAAGTAACCGTGGTAAGTGCAGCAAGTAGGGTGAAGGCAGTATTAAGGACATTAACCAGGCGACAGGTAATTGACCAGATTAGGGCTGTGGCTCAACCGCTGATAATGGTTGTTGTGTCCTACATCGGCTTCATTAATGGTTCACCTCAATTAACCATAGTAGCCTCCCTAGCCCTACTCTTCTACACATCCTACGCGCTCTCATGGTATGTGTCGCGTACAGTGGAGTTAAGGAGCATTAAGGTTGAGTTACCATCCCATGCAATACATAGGGGTGAGGGTATTAGGGTTAAGGCGCCTATTGGGGTTGAGGTTAAGCCTATTGTATCAAGGCACGTGGTCGTTAAGGGTGATGAATTAATCTTTAAGTGGAGTGGTGTCGCTAGGCTGCTTGGCTTCCTATTAACCGCTTACGACTCCCTAACTGGGTTAACATTATCTAGGTTTCAGCAATTGAAATCAACAGTAATGGTTCTACCAGGGCCGTTGGAGGGGGCTGGGATTGGGGCCTCAAGGCTTCTTGAAACTGGGGCTGAGGAGTATAGGGGTCTTGTTGAGTATGATTACTCTAAGCCAGCCTCAAGGATTCACTGGCCATCCTCAGCTAAGGTTGATTCACTCATAGCTAAGGATTACAGTGAGGAGGCGGCTAGGTTAACCGTATCCATACCCGCCTTACCTGAATTATTAACTGGAGGTGATGTTAGGCCTATTGATAGGGTTCTCATGGTTCTTGAGGAATTGGCTAGGCAACATGGGTTAATTAGGGTTCTTTTAATTGGACCAGGTATATCGGAGAGTATTAACGTGAGCGTTAATGAAGTACCCATTATTGAGGGCTTACTTGTTGACGCCTACTCATGGGCTAGGGATGAGAATGAGGTTAGGCGGCTAAGTAGGTTAATTAATGCGCCAAGTGAGGAGGCTGCCTGGGTCGTGTACCCTAACCCTAAACCTAATGAGGAGGGGTGGGATTACTTCATAGTTAATGCCACAGGTCACTTAGCGATAATACCCGGTGAAGAGGCTAAATACGCTGTTCAATTAAGGAGGAGAGGTATTGAGACCCTGGTGGTTTAACATGGATTATTGTAGACTTACGTTAATTTTAATGATTATTACCGGTATGGCCTTAATAATAACCACCGGTTACCTACCGTTAATACCATTAGCGGCATTACTACCGCTCCTACTCCTTATTAAGCCCAAGTACTGTGAATACACCACGCTTAGCCTAGCTGCATTACTACCCCTTGCCCTACTTCCCTCACAGGGCCCACTGCCCTTAAGCCTAGGCTTAATCGAGGAGTTACTCTACGCTTCACTGCTTATTACTAGGTTAACTAGGGCTGGTGAATTAACCATGATACTTAACATGGTCTTATCCATAGCCTTATTCACACTATACTACTTTACTGATGCCTGGAAACCGCTTGTGGATTACGTTGTTAGCCTAATACCCTTAACCAGTGGTCAAATTATAGGCATATCATTGCTAAACTCAATGATGTTAACCGTTGTGAGCATAATCATAATTGATTACGCATTATTAAGGGTGTGGCTTAAACGTACTATATAATGCTTAATCATTCACTAGCACATTACCTCCGCCTAACCGTAGTAACCAATCCATAGGGCTGTGGCCAATACATGATTCTTAATCATACTTACTAATTGAGCGTAAGTGTATTTACCATCCTTAACATTAATCGTTGAGTTTAATGCGTAAACTATTATAATGTACATGTGCCTGCTGGGTGGGCAAGGTCCATTGAAGCCCACGTTACCGAAGTCATTAATCAACTGTTCACCGAAACTAGTGTTAAATGAGTGAGGTAGGTTAGGGGGTATTAATGATACTGGTGGCGCGTTTACTAGGGCCCAGTGTATGAACATGTTGGCGTCGACATCAATCATAACAACCATGAGTGACCTAGTGCCTGAGGGAATGTTACTTATGATTAAAGGGGGTGATGATGTGAAGTTAACCCCGTTGCAGGCGTATGAACTGGGTATTGTTGATTCATTACCGTAGATAGGTACCTTAATGCTGAAGCCCCCTAAGCCTAGATTAGGCTCATATACAGTAACCCCACCACCAGAGCCCCCGCTAAGGGTCATTATTACTACTAACGCCACCATTATTATCACCAGTATTACCGTAGTTATTATATACGAGGGCTTTATCCTCATCCTAATCTTTAACCCGGTGCTGTTTTTAATACCTTATCCTAGAACGATTTATTAATCCCCACAGTAATCAGTAATGCGTGAAGGAGGCTGAGCTACAGCGCAACTTAAGTGGAGGAGTAGTAATGTGTACTGCATGTGCTAGGCGGTGTAGGCTTAATGATGGACAAGTAGGATTCTGTGGAGTTAGGGCTAACTTCGGTGGTAGATTATTCCTTGTTGTTTACGGTAAATTATCAGCCATAGCTGTTGATCCAATTGAGAAGAAGCCCCTCTTCCACTTTAACCCAGGCTCAAGCGTCTTATCAATGTCCACCTACGGCTGCTCCTGGGCCTGTCAATTCTGCCAAAACTTCGATATTAGTCAAAGACGCCTATGGGAGGGTTTCGAGGTGACGCCTGAGCTTATTATTGAATTAGCTGAGAGTTACGGGGTACAGGGCTTAACCTATACTTACAATGAACCCTCAGTCTTCGCCGAGTTCGCGCATGACGTTGGCTTATTAGCTAAGAAGAAGGGATTATTCAACACATTCGTCACCAACGGTTACTTAACTGATGAGACTGTGGACTACTTATCAAAGTTCCTTGACGCAGCCACGGTTGACATTAAGGGTAATGCGAATAAGGAGTTCCTGAGGAAGTACTCAATGGTTCCTGACCCTGAGCCAATATTCCAATCGATCAAGGAGATGAGGGATAAGGGGATTCACGTGGAGATAACTGACTTAGTTGTCCCAGAGATTGGGGATAGGCTGGAGGACGCTGAGGTAATGCTTAAGAGAATCATGGATTACCTAGGACCCGACGTATCAATACACTTCCTCAGATTCCACCCAGACTACAAGCTCAGTAACCTACCTCCAACACCTGTTAAGACTCTTGAGAAGCATGCTGAGTTAGCGAGGAGGATGGGGTTCAGGTACGTTTACCTAGGTAATGTCCCCGGGCATAAGCTTGAGAACACCTACTGCCCTAACTGCGGTAACGTGGTTATCAGGAGGTATGGATTCCAGATACTTGAGGTTAACTTAACTGAGGATAATAGGTGCAGGTTCTGTGGGGCTAAGATCAACATTGATGGTAAAGTTTGGCCAACGTGGAGGGAGGATAGATTCGCCTACGTCCCAATCCACTTATTCACAAAGTACACTAAGGTTACTAAATCAGACGTGGAGGCTATTAGAGGTAGGTTAAGGCAGGGTGAGTAGCTTACCGCTACTGCCTAAGCTTAATGTAGTACCTGTACTTCCTATCAGTGCTAACGGTCACTAGGCCATTTAACTCAAGCCTCATAAGCACCTTAAGTACCTCACCCTCATCCACATTATCGTAACCGAACGCCTTTAAAGCCTGCATCAGGTCCTTAATTGATGACTCCTTCTTCATCTTAAGGTACTGGTATATAACGTAGTGAAGCGGGAATGATGGCTTACTCATTCATGCTAGTGGAAAATAAGGCCTTATTAAAGGTTTTGCAGATTAAATGAATATTTCAGCCTTCCTCTGCTCCCTAGCCCTAACTTGACTAGTCTTAAACCTATCCCACCATGACTCATAGAACTTAATCATCTCAGGGGTTAAAGTAGCCCTAATCTTATTCATTGCCTTGGAGAAGTCCTCCATGGTAACCTCGGTTGCATTAGGGTTCTCTCTAAGAGCCGTTAACGCCGCCTCCCTAACCAGTAGTTCAATGTCGGCTCCAGTGTAGTACTCAAGTAAGTCAGCTAACCTCCATAGGTCAACATCCTTAGCTAAGGGCACATTCCTAGTATGCACCTTAAGTATCTCAAACCTACTGGGCTTATCCGGTGGTGGTACGTATATTATTCTGTCGAATCTTCCTGGTCTTAGTAATGCTGGGTCAAGCATATCAGGCCTATTGGTGGCGCCTATAACAACAACATTCTCCAACGCCGCTATTCCATCCATCTCAGCCAATAATTGAGCCACAATCCTATCCATCGCAGATGTATCCAACGTATATCCTCTTGCTGGTGCTATTGCGTCTATTTCGTCGAAGAATACTACGCATGGTGCTGCCATTCTGGCTTTCTTGAATATTTCCCTAATAGCCTTCTCACTCTCACCAAACCACTTACTCAGTATTTCAGGGCCGCGGACGGCTATGAAGTTTGCACCACTCTCATTGGCAACAGCCTTAGCCAAGAGAGTCTTACCAGTACCAGGAGGACCAAACAACAAAATACCCTTAGGCGGCCTAATGCCCATTATCTTAAACCTATTCGGGTACTTGAGAGGCCACTCAACAGCCTCCCTAAGCTCCTGCTTAGCCTCCTCTAATCCGCCAACATCACTCCAGCGAACCTTAGGAACCTCAATGTAAATCTCCCTCAGGGCACTTGGTATTATCTCACGCATAGCATCCATGAAGTCCTGCATAGTAACCTTTATTCTACTCAGGTTCTCATCAGTGAAGGTGTTAGGGTCATCTGGGTTAATTATGCCTTGTTGAAGAGCTCTACGTAAAGCCTTCATTGCGGCCTCCCTGGCTAATGCAGCTATGTCGGCTCCAGTGTAGCCGTACGTTATCTCAGCGAGCTTCCTTAAGTCGACATCCTTCTCAAGGGGCATATTCCTAGTGTGGACGAGCAGTATCTCATACCTACCCCTAGTGTCAGGTGGGTTAATCCAAATCTCTCTGTCGAATCTTCCTGGTCTTCTTAATGCTGGGTCCACTGCATCCGGCCTATTCGTTGCTCCTATAACAACTACTTGACCCCTCTCCTGTAAACCATCCATTAGTGTTAGTAATTGGGCCACTATGCGCTTCTCCACCTCACCGGTTACTTCCTCGCGTTTTGGTGCTATGCTGTCTATTTCATCAATGAATATTATTGCTGGTGCATTACGCTTAGCCTCATCGAAAATCTCCCTCAACCTAGCCTCAGACTCACCGTAATACTTACTAACAATCTCAGGACCATTAATGGAGACGAAGTACGCATCAGCCTCATTAGCAACAGCCTTAGCCAAGAGAGTCTTACCAGTACCAGGAGGACCAATTAGTAAAACACCCTTAGGGGGCTCAATACCAAGATGCCTAAACAACTCAGGATGCTTAAGAGGCAACTCCACAAGCTCACGAATCTTCTGCTTAGCCTCCTCCAAATCACCAATATCCTCCCAAGTAACACGAGGTATCCTAATATTCTCCACAGGCTTCTCAAGCACCTTAACCTGGGTCTCATCATCAACAATAACCGGTGTATTACTTGGCTTAACTTGAATAGCCTGGAATATTAGGGACTGCCCAAGCACCAGTATTTGTATTAAATCACCCTCCATTAGCACGTAGTCTTTAAGCCTCTGCTTAACGTAATTCTCGAAGTTCTGCTCAATTGATAACGTCATTGAGACTGGGGCTAGTTTAACCAATTGAGCCTGCTTAGCTTCAGTTACCTTAACCTTAACAGTATCATTAACGCTAACGTCGGCGTTCTTCCTAATGATTGAATTCATCCTAATAACCCCTCTACCATCATCCTCAGGTAAACCATACATTACCTTAGCTGCCGTTAGCCTCTTACCCTTAATGTAAACCACGGTACCTGGCTCAATACCGTAATCCCTCATAATAGTTGGGTCAATGCGAACAATGGGTCTACCAGCATCCCTCTGCTTAGCCTCAGCCACCCGAAGCTCAATCCAACCCTCCTCACCGGACATAGGTGAGAATTAAACTATGGGTTTATAAAACTTTTAATGCCCCGCAACCTTAGGCATGAGGCTGCAAAGGCTAATCCAAGGCTAGGGCTGGTTGTGTTTTTAGAAGCTAACCCTGGTGAAGTACTCGAGCTCAATGCCTCCAATGTCCTCTATCTGGGATAGTATGTTCTCAATCTCATCACTAGTGTACTCATCGGACTCAGGCGTAACTATGTGTATTTTCAAGGCCTTAATACCGAAACCAATCTCCTCCTCCTCAATACCCTTAACAGGGTACTTCGGCTCAAGCTTACCCTTAATAACCTGCTTAAGCTTCTCGTAGTCAACATCCTCCCTACTTGGGGTAACCCTGTACACGTAGTATATTTGAGCCATTTAATTCACCATGTCCCCTAAAATACGCATTATATAAAATTTACTGTACCAGTTAATTAAAACAGGAGCCACATTTCAGCCTATTTACAGCTGAAAGCCTCGCCTTTTCAAGGTGGGGATACAAGGGGAAAACAGTTCTACGCTACGTGCCTAAGGTGCCTCAGGAAGGTAAGCATAAGGAAGTATAGGGGTGAGTGAGGGTTCCAAAGCCTGTGAAAGTAGAGCCTATAGGTTGTTCTAGCCGTGGACATTAACGAGAGGTATATCTACTTTGGCAACTCAGCATTGTTAAAAGAGTTGAAACAACTGTGGATAGAGCCATGCACTACAGGTTACTTGCCGAGAAGCTCATGAAGAAGTACTCTCATGGAAAGTACAGACCATGGATGCGCAGGAAGAGAATACATGAGCGTATAAGGTACTTCCACAGAAAGGCTAGAAACATTGCCGAGTACTGGGCGAAGAAGACGGCTCTAAAGATAGATCTCGAAGCTAAGCGAAACAGCTTAGCTGTAGCCAGAGAGGACTTGAAAGGGTTAGTGGAAGCTCTAAGAGAGCTACCAAAGACACACAGAGTAAGAATGATAGTGCTCTCCTATAGAAGACTCATCTACTGGATTGACTGGCAGGCAGAAAAGCATGGTGTAAAAGTAGTTGCTGTAGAGCCTAAGGGAACATCGACAACGTGCCCTAGGTGCGGAAACAGGCTTGTTGCAAACGGCTATAAGGCATTAAAGTATTCTACATGCGGATTCGAAGACAATAGAGATGTAATAGCCTTGCTGAATATTTAGAAGAGAATTCTAGTCAAAATGGGAGGAGCTTCTGACCCCCCTCGACTGCCCCACGGATGAAAGATATAGCCCGAATAGATGCGGGGAACCAATGAACCACCCTAAAGGAACCCTCACCCTTTAGGGCGGGGAGGAGGTCAGTTCATTAATCCACGGCATTAAAAATGCGTAAAGAAGTAATAATAGCACTGGGTAAGTCTGGTTTTTAATTTCATGGGGAACCCATAATTAAGCCTCCTTTGATTCTAACCAGGATCCACTTAATTTAATATTGAGGTTAAGCGGGAAGTAATATTTAGACACTTAATTAGGGGCCCTCAAAGCCGCAGACCGGGCACTTGTAGGTATTTCCCTCCCTCCTACAGCGTTCGCACCTCCAAATCTCATATTTACCGCAGTTTGGGCATAGGAAGTGGGTTGCCCTCTTAAATGGCGCAATTGGGCTACCGCATGATGTACAGTAGTAAACCTCTGGTCCATAAAGCTTCGGCCTCGGCCTAGAGCGTGCACTTACTGCCGCCATTACCAGCCACTAATTTAAGTGTTTTTAAGGATTTAGCGGACTTAGGGTTACTTCATTGCGCCTCAGAATAGTGGAATATGAAAAACCTTATTAACAACTACTCATTTACTCAACACATGAAGTGGAGGTACCTGGCCTTAATAGCCGTAGCAGCACTGGTGGTTAGTGTTATTGCGGTTCACTCACTTACCCAGAAACCAACGGCCTCAAGTGACCCTCCAGTTAATTACACTATTACCGTTAACTCATCATTAACCTGCACTGCAGCCAGCGTCAACATGATGATAGCCCAGGAATTATACATTAAGGTACTCATAATAGCCAACGCCACTGGTGAGTATTCAATAATTAATACTGACCTACTGAATGCTTCCCAACTCTTAAGTGAGGCTAATGAAACACTTAACCTTGGTGAATGCATTAAGTCCCTCAACTACATCCAGCAGGCAGTGGGCTATGAGGAGGAGACGTATGTTACCTTAATGAGTAGGCTGAGTCATGAAGGGACTATTAACTACACGTGCCTACAAATAATAGACTTAATTAAGGCTAAGGTTAATGCAGCTGCGGAGTTAAGCCTAAGACTTGGCAATACGACGGCTTATAATGAGACTCAATCCATACTTAAACTCCTGAACTCAAGTAACTTAACATGCAGTGAACTTAACAATATAATGAATGAGGCATCAGTATTATTAAACAGCCTTAAGCATGAGGAGGAGGCGGCATTAGCCAATAGCCTTTACGCTAGGGTTAAGGCCCTGACGGTTACGTACATTAAGGGTGGTGAGTATGGTCGCCTAGCTCAATTAGCGGCGATACGTAATGGCACTTATGGTTCATTCATTAGGGAGGCCTTAATCAATGCACTTAATCAATACGCTAATGAGGTTAATCAAACCATTAATGAATTATTAACTAAGGGTGATTTAATGGGCTTACTATCAATGAACAATACAATTAGTAAGCTTGGCGAGGTTTTAAACATCTTTAAGTCACATGAATTATACTGCATCAACGCCTCCTACGTATACCTGAATACAACAGTGACCCTGGCTAGGGTAAGTTCAATATACCGTGAATTAGGGTATAATGCAACCGAATTAAGCCTAATAGGTCGCATTACTTCCCAGGTTAAGTTAAGTTACCTAAACGGTACATTAGGTTTACTTATCTCAAACATTTATACTGAATACAATGTAAGTGATACATTAAGCATAATGAAGTATATTAATCATACGATTAATAATTATGAAGCGAAAGGCATACTTAAATGGGGTAATGGTGGATACATGGTGGGTATTAGGATGCCTAAGAGCATTGCAAGACTCCTTAACCTAACTTTAAGCAACTTCACGTTATCAATATATGAGTTAAACCAATGCATATCAACATACTCATTAATTAATAACACAATGATTAACATTATTAGGGTTAAGGGCCTCAACAGTACCCTACTCCTAGACCTCGCCCTTAAACTATACTCAATGAGGATTTACTGCCCCATGGCCTTCATGCACGCTAAGTTAGCTAAGCAATCACTGAACTACTTCACCATGTACTTCAATAATTCAACAGGTGTAAGTCACTAACCTCCTCTCCCTAGGTGGTTTATTGGTTTGTGGTTTACCGTCTTCATTCTCACTGCTTCACCGCTAGTGGAGGATTCCCCTCCACCCCGCTCCACTCATCCAACAGTGAACCTTTAGGCCTGCGTTAATTACCTTCCCCATGCGAGGACACTTAAACAAACCACGATAAACCCCCATGAGGGTTAATTCCCCACATAGGGTAATACTCCCCATTCACCATTTACAATAAAGTATTCGAACTTTACCCTGCCTTAAAAGGTAAGGCTTGTTGTTCTTTTGCAATGGCTGCCTTAAGACTAGTCTTAATTAATGTACAGGGGTTAAGTTTTAGAAGGTTCCGTTAGTTCAGTGAATGGGAGGATTATAGTGAGTAGGGTAATTGTGACTGGTGGGGCAGGTTTCATAGGAAGCCACCTTGTGGATAGGCTTGTGAGGGATGGTTATGAGGTCACTGTATTGGATAATTTCAGTAGTGGGGATGTAAGTAACCTTAAGGAGTCGTTGAGTACAGGTAGGGTTAATGTTGTTAAGGCTGATCTTAAGTATTGGGGGGACTGGGTTAGTGAGTTTAAGGGTGCATACGCCGTATTCCACCTAGCCGCTAACCCTGAGGTTAGGGTATCCTCAGTAGAGCCTAGGAGCCACTTCGATAATAACCTGGTTGCAACATTTAATGTGGCTGAGGCGGCTAGGGTGAGTGATGTTAAGTACATTGTCTTCGCCAGTAGTAGTACAGTGTATGGTGATGCTAAGGTTTTACCAACACCTGAGGATCACCCAATAATACCCATAAGCGTCTACGGCGCCACTAAGGCCGCTGGGGAAATTATACTGGATACGTATTCTAGGCTTTACGGTATTAGGGTTGTTAACTTAAGGTACGCTAACATTGTTGGACCCAGGTCAAGGCACGGTGTAATATATGACTTCTACATTAAACTCACCAGGAATCCCAGGGAACTTGAGGTTCTTGGTGACGGTAGCCAGAGGAAGAGTTACCTATATGTTGATGATGCTGTTGATGCATCATTATTCCTATTCAATAAACTAATTAATGGTAGTCTTCAGGAACAGGCCTTTAATGTGGGTAATAAGGATTGGGTTACTGTAATGGATATAGCTAGGATTGTTATTGAGGAACTTGGGTTAAGGAACGTTAACATAGTTACCAGGGCCATGACCCCTGATGGTAGGGGTTGGTTAGGTGATGTTAAGTACATGCTTCTTGATGTTGATAAGTTAAGTAAACTGGGTTGGTCCCCAAGGTACAGTAGCGCGGATGCGGTTAGGTTAACCATTAGGTGGCTTAAGGGGAACGCCCCCTAACCTTAATCCTATACGCCTTAGCAACCTTAAAATTAGTAACCAACTCAATCGCATCCTCCTTGGGTAAAATAACCAAGTCACCCACAGTGGGTTCATTAATCATGCTACCCTTACTGGTCTTAATACTGAAGTAGCTTGAAGTGAACCTAACTATCATAACCCTACTAGGCGCCTTAAGGGCGCTTGGCTTAAGCAGACGCTCCAAGTCCTCTAATACTGAGACTAATTTAGTCTCCTCAACCATAAGGTTACCCCTGGGTACATTACCCTCTGAGGCTTGGTCAAGTATCTTAAGTAACCTAGCCCTAAGTAATGCAATCAGCAGGTCCTTAACCATGCCTAAGTACGTTAATGTTAATGTATTCTCCAATGCCCCACCAAACTTAACATTACCCACCAGTCTACTAATTAACTCCCTATAGGACCTGTAGGGTAACTTCACAAGCTCCTTACTCTCCTGCTCCATCTTAACCAGGTCCCTTAATCTATTTAATTCCTGTTGATCCATCACGCTACAGGGCTAATTCATCAAGCCTATTTAAAACCTCACTGTACTTACTAATCCTCCTAAGTTCATTAACCTCACCCTTCTCATACTTATAAACAACATCAGCCTTGCTGGGTTCAAAATCCCATGGAGCAACGATTAAATAATCCCCAATCCTAATCCACATCCTCTTCCTATACTTACCTGGAATCCTAGCTATCCTGACGTTACCATCCTCGCAAACAACCTTAACTCTATCATCCCCAACTATGTCAGTAACCTTAGCAAGCATCTCCCCCTCATCCGGAACCCTAACCTTAGACTCTGCACTCACAGGAACCCAGCCCCAGGACTCTTAATAAACCTCCCGTCAATCAATATAATTAACCCTACTCTACACGTATACGTGTAGTATACGTATACGTGACTCTGAGAGAGTAACTAAGCAAACTTAATAAGCATCAGTTTAATAAGGATCATGAGTAGTGGTCATTACGTTCAGGGTAATGGTTCTGGATAATTGCATTGGATGCGGAATATGCTGGGCAATATGCCCTAAGGGTGTATTAATTGGTAAACTAAGAGCTAAGGCTGTGGTTGCCTCAGAGGAGCAATGCATGGGTTGCTTCTCATGCCAATACAACTGCCCCTTCAATGCAATAATCGTTAAGGTTAACCCTAAGGAGGTTAAGAGGTTATCTTAAATCTAATCCAAGTGTTTAATTCACCATTACCCTGAATCTCATAGGCCGTCCCAGCCTTAACCTGTCCAGCCAGTCCAGTGGCTGGCCAACTGGTGGCTAATTCAATTGAAGCTGCGTAAATCCTACTGAACCACGGGTAATTTAATCCACCACCCAGTGGTCTCCAAAGCCACATTGACCTGAACACTGATGAATCCCAATTAGCCTCAAGGGTAATACCTAAATCCTCATTAATTAACCTAAACCAATTACCATTAACATTAGGCACATAAACTAAGTCATTAGTGTTAATACCCCTTGGGAACCTTGATAAATCAATCATCCCCCCATCCTTAGATTTAACCATTGGGAAGAAGCCCCTGTAACCAGGTTCAAGTATTGATGAATCACCGTTAAGGTACTTATCAACCTCAACCTCAGTACCCTCAGGTAACTCAAGTGTAGTGCATTCGCTCAGTAAGTCACCGCCGAAGTTTGGGTGATGCAGCCATGAGAATTTTAAATTCTGTCCACTTAAGTTAATTAACCTCTCCTTAACTAAAACCTCATTACTGTTAATTAACCTAATTCGCCTATACAGTTTAAGCGGATACTTCCTCAAGGTCACAATCATGAGCATTGAGTACTCGTCAACCTCCTCATCATACTCAACCCTCCATGGTAAGTAAGGAGTCTCATCATGTAGACCAAAGAATACGCCAGCGTACTTTGAGGCATAGCCGGCGTTGGGAATCACCTCAAACCAACCACCGAAGAAGACTACATTATAGAAGTCCTCTGGTGTTAGGCCTTCTCTAAAATACTCAATGGGTTCAGGATCCTTATGATGGTGAAGCAGCTCATTACCATTGTACCTAATGCTCCAAATTAAGCCACCGAGTTCAGGGATAACAGTGACCTCAAGTTCATTCCTACTAATCTTAATCACCCTCAACCCATTCACAGACCATTCATCATTAATCACACGGATCCCTAAGTTTAATTCAATACACTATATTTTATAACTATTTATTCAATACCTTGGAGAATAACTATAAACCTAATGAATTTAACTCTACATGCTTCTAAAAGCGTGAAGATTAAGGAGTGAAGCGAAGTGTTTCATCATCTAATGGATTGAATTCATCATTAATTATAATGTTCAGCACCCTCTTAATTACTCTACTTAAATTCCTGGATAATGTTGATTCACTCACACCCAATTCCTTAGCCAACTGCCTTACCGTTATCCTCCTCGGCGTATCAAATAACCCATTCTCATGAGCTATCCTTAACAACTTCTCCTCATCACTACTCAACAGTACCTTAACCTTACTCCTCACTATGGCTGCCACCACATCCTCAGGATTCACCGCACTCTCCCTTACTCTACCCACCTCACCATTACCACTAATAATCCCTATAAACATGTCAACAGCCTTACTACTCGGGAACAGGAAGACCCAATGCTCAACACCACCACTGGTACTGTACCCTATCTCTAAACCACCAAGAATGTGAGCCTTAAACCTAGTGGAGTCCGCGTAATCACCCCTAACAACCATTCTAATTAACCTAGGGTAAGTGGAGTTAATGGGTTTAACATCATCAATACTTAAGACATTCCTATGACTATTCAAGGTCTTAAGGAAATTCTTAAAGTCAAGCCTACTACCAACCCTCACCAGAGCATACTCCACTATGAATGGTGAAGAGGAGTCAACGAAACTGCTTAAAACCCTATACTCAAGGTTAAGTTCAGAAACCTTAACAGTCCAGTCTGAGTAATGATAGTAATCTAGGTAAACTAACCTAGGTGAGTTAAGTAAACCATTAAGTAACATTAATGCCTCAGTGTCATACATAATTTAATTACTTCTAAGGGTCTCTTATTAATTTTTTACTACAGCATGCGGTTCCTAGGGTATGCATAATAGTATACTGAAAATTAACAAGAAACAGCATCTCTATGCAGTATTAATGAGCTAGGTGATTTTATAAGGGAGAGCAATAATAAGTTGAACTATGGGTAAAACACTCATATACATACTAGTAACTACGGTAGTACTCATAGTAGTTGCAGCATATAGTGTGGCTATAGTTCAAGCTCAACAGAAGCCTCAAATAATAGGAGGCGCCCCTGTCACAATAATATTAACACCAGGTTCACCCATGTGGAATCCCTATGCGCCAAGTAACATGATTGGTAATACATGGGATTACTTACCATTAGCGGCGTTTAACCCATTGACTGGCCAATGGTGGCCTATTCTAGCTGAGAATTGGACTGCTGAGGTTTTGCCTAATGGTAGTGGTATTTTAACGATTTACCTTAGGCCTGGCTTATACTGGTATAATGGTTCTGCTACATTGCCTTTCACAGCATGGGATGTTTATGCTGAATTCTATATTGGTATGAAGGCTTTTGGTTGGTATGTGCCTTGGATTAACCAATCACTCGTTGATGAGGATATTAGAGTATTAAATAATTACACAATACAATTCCTATTCCAAATCTGGACACCGTACATACCATATTGGCTATTAACAAGTTGGATTGATGTACCATACGCCGCATGGAAACCAATAGTAGATGCATTAAAAACAATGAACGTGACACAAGCAACAAAATACTCAACAAATATTACTGAGTTTGTTGCACCATATTATGGTCTATATCCATATTACGTAAGTTACGTTAGCACAACATATACCCACTTCACCCTTGAGCCGCCTAACTTATTGTCATCATGGTATAAGGTCTTCCCCTTCGCATCATGGGGGTACTATGATCCAACGGCAATAGTGTGGGAGACTGGCGGCAATACACAGGCCTTAAGCGGTATGTTAGCTGGGAAAATAACATATGATTGGATCGGTTTATCTGAATCCCAGCTTAAGGTTATTAATAGCACACCAGGCTGGTCTTCATTCGCCTTACCAGTATTCGCAACGATGGGTATTGCCATTAATCCTCATGATTATCCTTGGAATATTCCTCAGGTCAGGGAGGCTTTATGCGATGTTATTAATAGGACTGAGGTTGCTGCAGCATGGGGCTTAGCCATCAGTAAACCAGACTACTACCCTGAGCCAGTACCCACTGAAGCCATTGATACTTATCCGCCAAGTGTTAGGCAGTTCATTATACCGTGCTCCTACAACTGGACCAAGGCCGAACAACTCCTTGAAAGCCTAGGATTCAAGAAGATTAACGGATACTGGTACACACCAAACGGAACAGAATTAACGCTCTATATTTATGGGACTAGTGGTTGGACTGACTGGATGACTATGACTAGTGATGCGATATCTCAATTACAGGAATTCGGTATTAATGGCAAGTTAATTGGGCAGGATGTTGGAGTATTCTGGAGCACTATAATACCTAATAGTGAGTATGAGGGTGCTACCACGTGGATTATTTTTACTAATGGACTATATAGTAGTATATGGGCGTTCTTAAATGATCCTTGGTGGACTACTGGAGTAGCCATTCAGGCATGGCATAAGGGTAGTGAAGTTTGGCCATTCCAGTGGCCTAATGGTACATGCAGCCCAGTTATCTTACCCACTCAGCCACCTGTCTTCACTAATGGTACCATAGTGTGGTGTGTCAACTCAACATACGGCTACATTAACATAACCAACTGGCAGATGCTTGAGAATATCGCTGCTCCAGGAACACCTCAATATGACTTAATGCTGAAGATAATATTCGCATGGTACTACTACTTCGTTCCAATAGTGCCGCTTTATGATAAGCTTGAGCCGTATGAATACATGACATCTGTAATGGATCCAAACTGGTTATTCCAGCCATGCATAATCAATAAGTACCCAATATTAACATATGAACTAGAAGCCATGCCATGGGGCTACGGTAACTCATTCTTCAGTAACCTACATATAATAATCGCATGGGGTCTTGTTGCACCAAAAGGTGTTGTTCCTCCTGTTGCTCAAGCTATAGCTAATGGTTCATTGTGGACTAAGTATCCTCAGTATGCTGCATTCCTAGGTATTCCTAATCCTGATCCAAGTCTACAGCAGTGTGTTGCATCGTACTTCCATATACCGTATACACCAGTTACTACAACCACTACTTCAACGACTACTACATCGACAACCACTACACCAGTGACTACTACTTCAACGACTACTGCCACAACCACTACTACTGCTACAACAACCACTACGGCTGTTAGTACTGTTACAAGCACAGTAACCAGTACAGCTGTAAGCACTGTAACATCAACAGCAACCACAACAGCAGTATCAACCGTAACCGTGACTAAACCAGTAATAAGCACAGCATTAATAGCAGGAATAGTAATCATAGTAATAGTCATAGCAGCAGTAGCAGCAATAATAGCATTAAGAAGAAGATAAGAAGATAAGCAAATAAAAATATTAAATCAAATTATTAGGTATTTTTGATGTTTTATTGCTTTAAACTTAAGTATTTCTCCACAGTGTATTTTATGGTGTTATGAGTGTTCACTAGGTCCTTTATGGTTACGTATTCATCATAAGTGTGTGCTAATGTTAATTCACCTGGTCCGTAAATCACCGTTGGTATGCCTCTTAGTCTCAAGTACCTTCCGTCGGTTGCCCCAGTCATTATTATTGGCTTAGCCTCAGCTCCTTGTCTACTAATGCCTTCACGTATTAATTGAATTATCCTCTCATTGGAGGGTGTGTAGTTTGGTTCACTGGTGTCTAATACCTCCACTTCAGCTAATTCACTTAAGCCGTTCCTTAACCTATCAATAACGGCACTTGGTGAGACACCGGGTGGTACCCTCATGTCTAATTCCAGTTCCGCGTAGTCTGGAACCATGTTAACCTTGGATCCACCCTTAATTACGCCTGGATTGAAGGATACTGAGCCTATTACGCGTTTAAAATCATCCTCACTTAACCTTAGGCCGCTCCTTAAAGCCCCCTCCAGGTAGACCTTTGCTGAATTATTAACGGCTTCGATTAAATCCTGGGGTAGCTTAATATCCCTGTTCACTTCATTAATAATGCCCTGGGCCTTATCAATAGCCTTGAACAGCTTCATTATTGCATTATCACCAAGTAGAGGCAGGCTACCGTGGGCTGGCCTACCCCTGGTGATTAACTTCACTTGGCTTAACCCCTTCTCAGCTATGCAGTACTTATCGAAGCCTGTTGGTTCAGCAACTATGGCTGCATCACCCACTAGTAAATTATCCTTAACTAAGGCCTCAACACCGGCATGACCACCAACTTCCTCATCAGCTGTGGCGGAGAAGACTAATGAACCAGCACCCTCCTTCTCAATTAATGGCCCTAACTTAGCGAAAACCATCATTATGACGGCTACCCCACCCTTCATGTCTGTTGAACCCCTCCCGTAAACCCTTCCTTCAATAACCCTACCTGAGAAGGGTGGGTGGGTCCATTTATCTGGGTCACCTGGTGGTACGACGTCAGTGTGCCCATTCAGTATGATTATAGGCTTACCCTTACCTACCCTGGCTATTAAATTGGGCTTACCCTTAACGTACTCGTAAATACTGCTTGAGAATCCCCTTTCACTGAGCCAATTCCTAATGAATTCAACAACCCCGGTTACATCACCAGGTGGATTAACGCTATTTATTTGAACTAGACGTGAGGTTAATTCAGCCAACTGATCCCCCAGTTCACTAACCATTATTAACTATTAAATAGGGGAAATTTAAGTATTGCTAGGTAATGCTTTAAAGTGTGGAGGAGTATGACATAATATGGCTATGAATTCAAAGAATCTAATAAAAGTAATACTACTAATAATAGTGCCGTGGATCTTCATAGCGTTCCTTGCACCACTTTACAATAGGTCATCCCCCGAGTTGGGTGGTTGGCCGTTCCTATGGTGGTACCTTTTTGCCTGGGTTTTCATACAACCCATCATAACCTACATAGTTTACCGCATAATAGATAAGGGTGGTGAATCATGATTTTCGCAGCCATTGATTACGCAGTATTCTTCACCCTTATTGGATTAGCAGTGGTGGCTGGATTCCTTGGTAGTAAGTGGAGGGCGCCTGACTTCACTAGGATAGCTGAATGGAGTCTAGGCGGTATGAGGTTTGGGGCATTCATAGTATGGTTCCTAATGGGTGCTGACATATATACGGCCTACTCATTAATATCAATACCCGGTGCAGCCTACTCACTGGGTGGTTTCATTCTCTATGCCGTTGTTTACGGTTCAATATCCTACCCATTCCTATACATTGTTGCAACAAAGTTCTACAGGGTAGCTAAACGCCGTGGTTACATTACGGCTGGTGATTACGTTAGGGATAGGTTTAATAGTGGTGTATTATCATTATTAATATCCTTAACCGGTATAATAGCCATGCTCCCTTACATTGCCTTACAGATAGTTGGTATTAGGTATGTGTTAGATGCCATGGGTTTCCCAGTTATTCCAAGTTTCATAATAGCTTACATAATAGTGGCCTTATTCGTAGCTGTAAGTGGGTTAAGGGGACCTGCCTTGAGTTCACTGATTAAGGATGCTATACTATGGGGTGTAATACTTACTGTGGTTATTGCATTAGGCATACGCTTCAATGGCTTCGGTCCAATATTCACTCAACTCGGTCCATCCCATTACCTAATACCCAGTAAGCTGATGATTGGGTACATTACCTTAGCCCTCGGTAGTGGTATATCATGGTTACTCTTCCCCAACCTCCTAGTTGGGATATTAGGCTCCAAGAGTGAGGACGTTATCAGGAAGAACTCAGTCTTCCTGCCGCTTTACCAAGTTTGGTTAATATTACTGGCATTAATGGGTTTAGTAGCCTTAGCCAAGAACCTAGTCCCAAGTGGGGTCTCAAGCTTAGCCTTCCCCTCAGTCCTAAACGCCTACTTCCCAAGCACCTTCGTGGCAGTGGCCTTTGCAGGTATTGTGATAGGGAGTATGGTTCCGGCTGGGTTGCAAAGCCTGGGTGCAGCCAATTTAATAACCAGGAACATTTACTTAGACTTCATAAACAGGAAAGCCACGGAGAGGCAGCAGGTCCTATGGGGTAGGGTGGCCGTCTTCATAATGGTTATAGCATCCTTAATATTCGCCCTAGTTCCAGCAGCCAGTGGCCTAATATTCTACCTATTAACCTTCTCCTACGCATGGCTTCTTCAAACCCTCCCAGCCATAATACTATCAATGTATTGGTACGACTTGGATAAGTATAGTGTGGCTGCCGGGTGGGCTGTGGGCACTGGTTTAGTGACCTATGGCCTAGTGACCGTGGGTTTCTCCTCCTCACTACTACCCTGGTTCTACGACATCTACGTTGGCCTACTGGGCTTAATAGTGAACTTAATCGTAATGCTTGTGGTTTACGCAATTGTTAAGGCGCTTAAAGTTAAGGTAAGTAGTAGGCTTAATCCACAGGAGTTGCTTTAATCCATCATCATCTCCCCTCTTTTAAAACACACCATTATTTATCCCTGATTCTTAAGTGGGTTTTGTATTCGCATCCATGGTGCTTAACTTAAGGAGCAGCTTACCTTTAAATCTCCCTGAGGCGACTTAGTGAAGTGGACTTTAACCTCAGTCAGGAGGAGGAGTTATTCAGGAGGAGTGTGGTTGAGTTTGCTGAGAGGTATGTTAAACCAAATTGGGTTCTCGTGGATGATGGGAAATACCCCTTAATCAACATTGTTAAGAGAATGAGTGAGTCAGGCCTACTGGGTGTGCCCTTTAATTCAAGGTACGGTGGGCAAGATGGCTCATTCACCATGAGTGCCATAGCCACTGAGGAATTAGCCTACGCAGACCCCTCCTTAGCAACCCCAGTCTTCTACCTACTTAACACCGCCTGGCCCTTCATTGTTCAAAGGTATGGGAGGGAGGAGGTTAAGGAGGAGGCTTTACCCAGGGTGGTTAAGGGTGTCGGCTTCATTGGGATAGCCTCCACTGAACCCCAGGGTGGTAGTGATGTGGCCTCCACTAGGCTTGAGGCCAGGAGGAGTGATGATTCATGGAGCCTCTACGGTGAGAAGAACATTGTCACCGGGGTCTCATTAATAATCAACGACATGGATTACGGGGGCTTCGTCACAATAGCTAGGACTGCTCCCCCTGAGACTAGGCATAGGGGTTTAACCACCCTGCTAGCCTTAGTGAAGAAGGATGGTGTAGTGCTTAACGGCTTCGATTACGGTAGTTATGAGGATATTGGGAGAAGGGGACTTGCCACTAATTACATTAGGTTCAATGGGTTAACAGTTAAGGAATCCTACACCCTCGGTGAGGTTAATGCTGGTTTCAAGATACTGATGGAGGGTTTCGACATTGCCAGGGTACTCATAGCAGCAGCATCAATTGGGGTCACTAGGTGGCTTCTTGATCAATCAAGGGATTGGATTAAGTCCAGGGTTGTTTTCAATAAGCCAATAGCCTCATACCAGTCAATAAGCTTCAAGTACGCTGAATTAGCCACTAGGCTTGAGCAGGCTAGGTTACTTACCTATAAGGCCGCTTGGTTAACCGACAGATACTTCATACTCAATGACTCCTCAGTCGACATACTTACCGTAGCCACCTTTAACGCCATGGCTAAGATGACTGCGGTTGAATTAGCCGTTGAAACTGCCCTAGAGGCAATGAGATGGTTCGGTGGGGCCAGTTACTTCAAGGAATCTAACATTGCCAGGGCACTCCTTGGTGCATTAAGCTACTACGTTGGCGCCGAGGGTACTGGTAATATTATGAGGCTTATAGTGGCTAGGAACCTAATAGGCAGGGAGGTTACTTGATTTTAATTATTTACAACATTAAATTCATACATCTATATATTCAATTTAATTAAGCAGTTAACATATTTAGCCTAACATTTATTAGTTACCTAAGGAGCTAGACTTAAAATGGGTGGAATATTCGGTCTCGTATCCAATATTAGGCCAGTTGCCCCTGTGATTAGGATTGGCCTTGAAAGACTAATGCATAGGGGTATTGATGGAGCAGGCATAGCCACTGTGTATAATAGTGTTATTCACATTAAGAAGGATGCCGGTAAGGTAACCGACGTACACAGTAAGCTTAACTTAGATGACTTACCAGGCTACGTGGGTATTGGACACGTTAGGTCAGCTACACACGGTAGGCCCGTTTACGAAAACACTCACCCTGTCCAAGACTGCACTGGTGGTGTTGCATTAGTTATGGATGGGGTGGTCTCGGATTATGATGAAATTAGGAGGAGGCTTAGTAGGAGGCATAAGTTGGTGTCTAGGACTGATGCTGAGGCATTAGCCCACATTATTGAGGATGAGTTGAAGGATGGTAAGTCAATGAGGGAGGCATTATCCTCAGTAACAAGGCAGGTTAAGGGCTACTACACCATTGCCGTCCTCAATAAGGATGAGGAGAGGATTTACGCACTAAGCATGGGTAACCCACTGGTTATAGGTGTCAGTGACCGGGAGTACTTTGTATCCTCTGAGGAGCAGGCGATACCGGTTAAGTTAAGGTTAGTTTACTTCATGGAGCCTAATCAAATGGTGGTGATGAGTAAGGATGGTGTGGAGTTCTATGATGCATCATCAATGAGTAAGGTTGAGCCATCACCCCAATTAGCATCACAGACAACGGTGGAGGTGGTTAAGGGGTCTTTTCAACACTACATGATTAAGGAAATTTACGAGGAACCTGAGGTATTGGCTAGGGCTGTTAACGTGCTTCAGAGGGAATACCTTGATGATGCAGCCTCAATAGTGGCTAAGGCTAAGAACATAATATTCACTGGTTCAGGAACCTCCTACTACGCCTCACTAATCGGTAAGTATTACTTAGAGGAGTTAGGTGGGGTTAAGGCTGATGCGATACCAGCCGGTGAATTCCCCTACCTGGGTGTTAGATATGTTGAACCAGGCACATTAATAATAGCTATTAGTCAATCAGGTGAATCAACAGACATAATTAGGACTATTAGGTGGGCTAAGAGGAAGGGTGCCATAGTGCTTAGTATTGTTAATAGACTCGGCTCAGCCTTAATGAGGGAATCTAACGTATACCTACCAATGGGTGCTGGACCAGAGTTAGCTGTACCTGCGACGAAATCCTTCGTGGCTTCAATAGCCATAATGCTGCAATTAGCCTACGCAGTTAAGGGGAATGTTAATGATGCTAGGAGCCTAATTAATAAGGCAATAATCATGCTTAATAATCAAATAAACAAGGTGAGGGATGATGTTAGGCGCATTGCTAAACTGGTGTCAAACTACAATAATGCGTACATAATATCAGGCGGGCCAATTGGTTTACCATTAGCCATGGAGGCTGCATTGAAGCTTAAGGAGGCAGCCCAGGTTCACTCAGAGGCCTTCAGCTTCAGGGAGTTTAAACATGGCCCAATAACCCTAATATCCAAGGAATTCCCCACAATAGCCATAATGCCCGGTAATGATGTTGATGATGAAATAATTAACGTTATTTCAGAGGTATGGTCCCGTGGAGGATACACAGTAGTTATCACGCAGGAGGGTAAGGAGGTTACTGGGGATCAAGTCATTTACCTGGAGCGTATGGGTAATAGGCTAATAATACCCTTAGTGTATCCCGCAGTGATTCAATTACTAGCCTACGAAATCGGGGTTGCTAGAGGAATTGACGTTGATAATCCACATAACTTAAGTAAAGTAGTGACGACTTGATGCTAAGGTAAAGTGCATCAATACCATAGATTACCCCCATTTAGACTCATTGCATCCTTACCTACTCCTTAACCTTCATCACCACATCAGGTGGGTAAAGGATGAGGACCCATGTAGTTGAGTTTCGACTAATAAGGTGAAGCAATATTTAAATAACTTTAATACTCTTTGGTTTAAAAGGCAAGGTTTTAAGTATAGGTTGTAACCACCTATAATTCATGAACTGCCCTTACTGGGTTATTAAGGGTAAGTTAGCTGGTTCCTGTGCTCCAAGGGGTGTTAAGGATATTGAGGCGTGGGGTAGAATGGGTATTAAGGCTGTTGTATCACTGATTGAGGAGTTTGAGTTCAATGAAATAGGCTTCCCTTTCAATAATTATGTTGATGCCTTAAGAAGATTCAACATTAGGCTACTTTACTCACCCACTAAGGATGGTGAATCACCACCCCTTGATGAGTTCATGGCCATACTAAGGTGGATTGATGAAAGGATTCATGAAAATGAGCCTGTTCTGGTCCACTGCAATGCTGGTGTTGGTCGTTCCCCCACGGTAATAATTGGTTACCTAATGTATAAGGGTTATAGTTTAAAGGAGGCCTATAGATTTGTATCAAACGTGAATGATAAGGTATCCCTCAGCTTTACTCAAGCATTAGCGTTAGAGGAGCTTGAGAAGCTCATAAGCAGGAGGAGCCTTGTACTTTAATACAGGTATAATGATCCTTAGGGATTACTGTTGCGTATGTTTTTTAAATTCATGAGGATACTAAGGGTAGTGGGTAGGAATAGGCTTAGGGATATTTTCAATAGGATAATTTGGACTAACGTAAGGAATGAATATGAGGTGGTTATATTATCAAGGGGTGAACCAGGTGACGTTAAGGTGTTGCCACTGGAGGGTTTAGTTAAGGCTAGTAAGGATGGTATAGTGATAGGGATTAATGGAGTTGAATCCTTCATACCGTATCACAGGATTCTACTGGTAAGGAGGAGTAATGGGGCTGTGGTTTATAGGAAGGGTATGAAGTTTAATAGTTAAGCCAATTACCCAGAACATTCTTAGCCTCATTAAGCATACCCTCACTTACCTCAACACCAGCCTCCCTCAGTTTCCTCATTAACTCACTGGTGCTTGAGGATAGGGTGAGCCCCATTAGGGTTAAGGCTACGGCAACTTTAACGCCATTAAACCCACCCACCTTCGCCAAGGCCTTAGTCTCCAGGTAAAGCCTAATCTGCCCCTCATTGATACTTAACTCATTAACCACCCCCCTTAACCCTAGGCTCTTAATCGCGTTTATTAAGCCCTCAAAGCCACCGTACCTCTGGCTTACTAGCCAGTCAATGTGAATTATTGTTGCTGTTAAATACTTCATGAATAATCTCCCCTTATCCTCATCACTACTGGTTAATTGAAGTGCCGAACCGTAGGCTGCCTTAGCCTCCTCAGCCACCTCAGGCTCCTCCTGGGTTATATTAAGCAGCATGTCACCAGCCTCCTCGTAGTAAACTGGGTTACTGTCCTCAATGGCGTCTATCAACCTAGCCATGGCGCTGCACCTAGTGGCTTCAATCAAATGCCCCTCACTCCACCTAGCCGCTGAGGAGCATTGAAGGTATGTTGACCTAGCGTTATCTAAGTCACCGTGGGTTAAGTAATACTTAGCTAATTCAATTAGGCCCGTTAACCTAACCTCAAGGGCATTATTCAGTTCCCCCAAGTCCTCGTAATGCCTATACGCCTCTGAGAAGTGGCTCATGGCTTCATTAATTAACCTAAACTCAGCATCATGATTACCTCTACTATGCTCAACACTGGAGGATTCAAGGTTCATGAATCCTTGACACAATTCCATAAGCACCCTTAACCTAAGTGAATTCTCCCCAACCGCATTATTTACTCTACCTTTAAGCAGCTCCATGGCCTTACTAAACCTACCCCTCTCCATTAGTGTCTCAGTTAATTTAATTAATAAGTTAATGCTACTTATATTACCTGGGTCAACACCACTGATTAGGGACACTGCCTTATCACTTAACTCAATGCTGAGCAGTAATTCCACATCACTCTCCTTTAACTCTCTACCAGTCTCCTCAAGGAGGCCATCTGGGAGTTCATTAATGTGCCTAAGTAATGCCCCCTTACTCCTAGGTAGTTCCCTAATCTCCTTAATAACCCTAGTCTTAATGCAGTCTAAGTTCCATAGGCATTCCTCAGCCAGACTCATTTCATTAATCTTAGTGAAGCCTAATTTTTAAACCAAATGCCCTTAATTCAAGTATTGAAGTTGATTGATTCCCATGCGTGGTATTTAACTTAGTTTAATGAGTCTTAATGCTTTGTAGTGTTAAATGTTTATTAATTGGATTCCTACCTAGTAATATATGGTTGATGTAATTATACTGGCAGGGGGATACGCCACAAGGCTTAGGCCCCTTACATTCACTAAGCCTAAGCCCCTGCTCCCAATACTTAATAAGGCTGTCATAGATTGGATCCTTGAATCAGTCACTAAAGTTAAGCCTAGTGATGTCTTCCTATCAGTCAGGTACATGAGTGAGCTTATTGAGAAGCACGTTAACCATAGGTGGGCTTCATTAAGAGATATCGTTAACATAATTAAGGAGGATAAGCCCCTTGGTGACGGTGGCCCCGTCTCATACATAGCCAGTATGCGGGAGTTGGATGATATAGTGGTGGTCTTTAACGGTGATATATTCACTAAGATTGACCTGGAGGATGCAATTAATGAGCATGTTAGTAAGGGGGCTTTAGCCACAATATGCTTAACCCAGGTCAATGATGTGTCACAGTACGGTGTGGTCACGCTTGGTAGAGATAATCTAGTAACGGGCTTCGTTGAGAAGCCTGAGCCGGGTAAGGCACCATCAAACCTTATTAACGCAGGCGTATACATATTCAGTAAGGATGCGCTCAAGTACTTCCCTAAGCCTGGTACATTCGGTAAGTTGGCTATTGACATATTGCCTAAAATGATTAAGGATCATAAGGTATACGGCTACATACTAAAGGGGTATTGGTATGATATAGGAACGATCACATCATACTTAGACGCTAACTTCAGGGCCCTTGATGAGTACTGTAGGGATTGCCCAGCGCCTAATAATGAAGCTTTAATTAAGCCTCCCGCTTTCATAGGGGAGAACGTTACAATAGAGCCTGGGGCTGAGGTGGGGCCTTATGTGGTTGTGTTGAATAATTCAAGGATCGGCGCCCACAGTAGGGTTAAGTACTCAGTCATAATGGATAACACAACTATTGAGAATGGTGCATACGTTGACTTAACAGTATTGGGGTCTGATGTATTCGTGGGTAAGTGGGCTAGGATTGAGAAGGGTGTTGTGGTTGGTGATGGAAGCTACATTGGTGACCATGTTTTAATAAATAGGGATTCAATAATTGGGCCCTTCAGGGAGGTTAACCAGAGCATATATGAGATTGGTAAGATACTTCTTTAATGAACATTAAGTATTATAGCTATTATTAATAGAACCCAACCTATTGCAATTAAAACCCCCAGAATCTTCTTGAAGGCCGCTATGAATACTAGTAGTAGGTATAGTGCGGTTAATGATATTAACAGGGCTATGGCATTACCGTAAGTGTTAGCTAAGGCTGGGTTAGCTTTAAAGATTGTTTCCTGAAGAATATACTGAAGCAGGTTAACTAAACCATTGTAGGCATATACGAAGAGCTTAAAAGCCTCATTCATCACCACTGCAACGCTTATACTCATATATCTGAGTCTTAGTCTTAGTTTATAAGTATTGCATACGTACGGGAAACAGTTTAGGCTACTCAATAGTGTATATTACGTCTAACACTACTCCACTTACCTTACTCCTAATAGCCTTTGCAACATCCTTACTGGCAGCCACAAGTATAGATACTCCCACTATGCTTGCCCCTGATTGCCTTATTATGCTTAGTAATGCATCCATTGTTCTCCCTGATCTAACAATATCATCAATGAGTATTACTGAGTCATCCTTAGTTAGTAATGGCTTAGGTATGTATAAGTTAACCTTCCTGGGCGGTGAGTCAACCATGTAAGTAGCCTCATAGTACTGCTCAAAACCGGCATCCATGTACTGCTTAGCTATTGTTAATTCAGCGTTTAAGGCGTATGACGCCGCCATGGCTAATGGTATACCATCCACAGCTGCGGTAAGTACCTTAGTAACCCTTAACCCAGAGAAGGTCTCGAGAACATGCTTCTCGTAAAGCCTAAGCACCATTGGTTCAAGGACTATGGAACTTAAGTCAATGTAATTACCATTAACCTTAATCAACTTAGAGACAACACTCCTAATATCAGCCATGGGTTTAAGAACCTTAACAATACTCTCCGCAACCTTAGCTGAGGGTAAAACCTCCATGTTAGCGTAACGGCATAGTGTGGATTCAGGTATATTGAGCATGCTTGATAGTTGCTTAAAGGATAGTGAGTAAACCCTCTTAACTGCATTAATGTAGAACACGGCATCCAATTGTAGACCAACCTTCTCCCTCCTCCTCATCATTAAATCAGTTGAGTAAAGGGATTATTAAACCTAACTGATTTAATGGACTGAAATGTTTAAAAACCAAAACAAACACCTAATATTGGTGATCGGCGCCGGCTGAGGTGGGCCTTTCGAGCCCGTGACCCGGGTTCAAATCCCGGCCGGGGCACCAGATAATGTATCTTTCTGCATCTACATTCTGATTCTAAGAATTAGACCTGAGGATGCAGGATTAATAATTCATGTATACGTTAGTTCGCTTACGGGTCAACAATCAGGATTACAGTAAGTGGTTTAAGGTTACTGCTTTAGTGTTGTAACTTATGTATTAATATGCGTATTAATATGCGCATCAGTGTTTAGGATGGGGATTGCCCTTAATTCCCTTTTTACTATCCAGGCTGGAGTCGCCTTAATTCATTAATTATTCTATACACAACTAATGGGCCCTCCATTGCGAAGCCTGTCACTAAACCTATTAAGTCAGCTTCAGCTTTAATGCCTTTAATAATATCAATACCCCTCATGAATCCACCTAGGCCAATTATTAAGCCTCCGTAGCCTATTCTTCGTGTTAATTTAATTAGATTAATTACGATTCCTAGTAATGGTTTACCGCTTAAGCCTCCGTAACCCATGGGTAAGTCAGCCTTTATACTGAGGGTGTTTGCTATGGTTAGGCCAAATGGGTTATGGTTAATGATTAATTTAATGAGCTTAACCTCATCATTAATACTACTCAATAAGGGTAGTTTAATTACTAGTTTATCGTAACCCTTAAGTGAATTAAGTAATTCATTAAGCCTATGAGGCTCTGTCCATGATCCACCGTAGGTTGGGCTGCTTACGTTAATTTCAATGAAATCCACGCAATCCATGTATGGTGTCAATGAGTCCAGTAGTAGTTTAAACTCAGTCTCACTGAAGCCTGCCACACTAACACCAAGTAGTTTACTCCTCGGCCACCTGACGCATTCATTGTTTAAAATACCCTTAAGGAAGTCCACTCCCCTTGAGGGTAATCCCATTGCATTAACCATGGCGTCTAACCCAGGGTACCTCCTCATCCTTGGCTTAGGGTTGCCTCGCCTCGGCTTCAATGTTACGGAACCCACTATGTGGAATCCAATGGGTAACCTACTCATAAGGCTGATTAGTAAGCCATCCTTATCTATGCCTGCCCCAATACCTATTGGTGAATCAATAACCCTGTTAAGCAACCTCAACCTATACGGTAATGCACCCGTTAACCTAGTTAAAGTACCTATTAACACCTTAACTGGGTAAGTCCTGAGTATGAGGTGGGTAACATCGTGGGTTAAGTCAGGTGGTAAGTAGCCTAGTAGTTTACTGGGTTGCATTACTGATTCCCATGGCGTTAAATAGATCCTTAACCGTTAATAGTGACCAAGCCCTATACCCACTTCTCCTAATTGCGTCAAGTCCTCCCTCAAGCCTATCAACAATGACAGCAACCTCAATGACCCTTAATCCATTTTCCTCAAGAACCCTTATTGAGTCAAGTATTGTGCCACCGGTGGTTACTACATCATCAATAAGAAGTACCCCTTCACCACCCTTATAGTAACCCTCAATCCTCCTCCTGGTGCCGTGACTCTTATCAGCCTTCCTAACGTATAATGTACCCTTACTTAACCTATAGGCTAGCATTGATGCCCAGGGTATGCTACCACTCTCAATCCCAGCAATTAAATCAATCCCGCCTCCAATCCTTAAGGCTAACTCCTCAATTATGGGCTTATAGACCTCTGGTATTGATATAGCCATCCTCATGTCAACGTAGTACTTACTCTTAACACCACTTGATAGTGTGAAGTCACCGAACTTAACCACACCGTACTTAACCAATAACCTAGCCAGCTCAATGCTCATTCATCGTTCACCAGTTAATTGAGCATTAATATCATCAATCGTTAAGTATGTTCCACAGTATTGGCATTGGAGAATGGGTTGATCCAGGTGAAGCACCCTGAAGGTTGGTACAGCATCCTCCCTAGGCTGGTTAGTTATGCACTTAGGGTTCCTGCACTTGACAACACCCTTAACGGTTTCAGGGAGCTTAACTTGAAACTTCTTAATAACTGAGTAATCCCTAATTATGTTTATTGTGGCCGTTGGGGCTATTAGGGATACTAGGTTTAATTCATCATTACTAAGCTCCTTACCCTCAATCTTCACTATGTCCTTCCTCCCTAATCTACGGCTATCCGCATTCATAACTAAGGCAACCCTTCCCTCCCCACCCTTTAGTTTAAGCACTCTAAGAACTATTAAGGCTCTACCAGCCGGTATATGATCAATAACTATACCATCCTTAATCTTACTAACTATTAAGTCCCTCTCCTGAACCTTACTGGACATCATTACTCAGTGGTGTGGGTGCTAATTAATTTTTCGTTTAAAGGCATTTAAACATGTTTTAATTTAATTTAAATCAACCACTGCGGTTAATTATGCTGAGATTGGGTTACCAGTAATGCCGTACTTCTGCTTCCACTCCTCAAATATCTTCTGCTCCTCCGGTGTCAACTGCCTAGTTAACCTATACCACTCATTCTTAGCCTTAGACTCAGCTGGAGCCTCACTGCTCTTCCATATGCAGTTCACTGGGCAAACTGGAATGCACTCGAAGTCATCCTTACAGAAGTCCCATATTAACCTCGCCTTACCATTCTCATTCAATTCAAGGGCATTGTACGGGCAAACCGAGATGCATGCACCACAGCCTATACAGGTATCCATATCAACCACAACCCTCTGGTACTTGGCTAGTTCAGGTCCTGTTACTGTGGACATACTTATCACTCTGGGGGCTATCTACGCGTAAATAACGTTTAGCTTATAGACTCCTAAGTGGTTTAACTCATTGAAGTCCACGGTTGATTTATATTTAGTTGACAAACGCAATATCAATTAGCTATATAATGGGTTAAATATTTTCAAAATAATAAACCACACTAACTGAGTTAAGCCACCGCCACCCTGATTACTTAAGCACCACTGCTATTGCAGTAACACTACTTGAATATACTTGTCTCCACGTCTCTTAACCCTATACTTGTGCGTTGACCCATCCTTAAGAATAACCAACTCCCCCCTAATCCCCTTCTTAACAGCCCTCCAGCTTGTTGAGAAGTAGAACTCCCCCTCAGCGTACTTGGATCTGGCTATTGGGTATGCTGCATTATTATATATTATAACGCCCACACTCCAATCAGGAGCCTTCCTAGCAACCTCCTTAACATCTAATTCCTCCTCTCCCCCCTCCTCTTCCTCCTCGTCTCTCTCTGGATGTTCCTCGTCCTCAGCCACCATTAAGTCTCACCTGGCTTATTTATAAAACATACGTCTACTTAAGCGAGAAGGATTTTTAACACCGCACTTATCCAGTGAACTATGAAGCTTAGTGGTCAAAAGCCCTGGGGTGTTGGTGTCAATGTTGAGAACCTGTGGCAGTTAATTGAAAATAATACAATAGCCTTAGTTAAATGCGTACCAGATACCAGTGACATTAAGCAGATTGGGCCCCAGGAGTTTGAGTTCAAGATAATGGTACGCATGGGTCCAGTTAGTGGAACATTTAACTCTAGGGTTAAGATAGAGAGTATTGATAAGGCCTCTGGGAAAGTCGCCATGACCTTGAACTCTAAGGGACCTGGTGCAGTTATGAATGCCTCAATAACAGCCACTATAAGTCAAACAGGGGTATCCTATGATGCTGATGTTAATCTAAGTGGTTTACTTGCAGCTGTTGGTGAGAGGTTAATTAGGAATTACATTGATGGTAAACTTAATGAATTCCTCACAAACCTAGTTAAACTTGCTAAAACCGGTCAATGTTAGGGCATGAATTAAGTCATCTCCTTAGCCTTGGGTTTATTGCCTCATCTATACCGTAAGCTAGTTCTATGAGACTAACCATGAATAAAGTGACGAATAATGTTGGGAAAAGGAAGTACCATATTGCCGACGAGCCATACGCTGCACCAAGCGATAATGCATTATTTATCATGTATCCCCAATTAGTTGGGTTAAATGGTAGAAGACCCAGGTAGTATAGGCCAACAGCAGCATACAGTGAACCCTCCATGTTCAATATTAGGTTAATCCAAATATAGGGCATTATTGTTGGTAAAATCTCCCTAAACAAAATATAACCCCACCCAAGGCCAAGGACCCTGGAAACCTCAACGTAAGGATATTCCTTAGATGACAATACCTGCGACCTAACGGACCTAGCTAACCCAGTCCACCCAGTTATACTCAATACACCAGCCAACACAAGTGGATTAGCCGTATGAATCATTACAGCTATTATGACCGTTATGAGTAGGCTTGGTATCGTTAATAATGCATCATTGAACAACATTATGATTGTATCAACAATACCACCAAAGTACCCTGAAACTAAACCCACCACTAATCCTATTACAGTCGTATATAGTCCTGCCGGAAAACTAATCTCTAATATGAAGGGTGCACCGTTGGCTATATCCACTAGTACTGGTTCACCAATGTTATCTGTGCCGAACCATTATATGGGTGGCCAAAGCCTAGGTGGCTTAAGCGCCATGGCTGGATTTGTTCTATAATTATAGGGCAGGAGTATAGGGCCAACTACAGCCAATATAATGTAGAATACCATCACAGCTACGCCGAATCTAGCGGCATTATTACTTAGAACAGTTTTAACAGATTTAATTAATGCTTGAAGACTACTTGCCGTCGTTACCTCAGCTCTCACTAGTCCTCACCCTTGGGTCTATTAGTGAGTACGTTAAGTCAGCGATAACCATACCTATTACTATGGCTAAAACAATGAATAATAATACACCCATTGCCACAGGCCAATCATCATTTGAAAGCGCATTAACGTAAAAAGCCATAAGATTCTAATTACCAACATAAGCGGGAAATATTCAATCAATAATGTATCCATATTATATTAATCTAAAAACTTGAGTTAATGAGAACTATCATGAATAGGGACCGTGGTAATTCCGTTAATAACTATATAATAACTATCCTGCAGCCTTAGTCAATACTATGCGATACCTATGCAGGTTCACTCATTGACGGTGGCTACAATTTGGGTCTTTAGCCTAATTACCCCTATCTCCCCACGGCTGTTTAGATGGGATTCAAGATTCATGGGGACATAGGACGGAACCCTAACCCACCTCTTAGTTAAGGTATTTCGAGTGTTGAGATGTGCTACATGGTTAAGTTTTTAAAGTTATTAATGTATGCGTGTTTGTGATTGATGCATTATTGCTCATAATATTGTTTAAGGCTGGTGGAATACCGTTGGTTAACTACACTATTTATGTTCCGCAGAATACCACTATTATTAATGTGACTCTACCTGTAACACCCATACCTGATACGATTGAGGCCATTAATGATTCAACTGGTTCACTGATACCGGTTAGCTTATACCCAGGTAATGTCTTAAGCGTGTTTGCGTTTGGTGGTGGTTACGTATCAATAGTGTATTACGGTAATTACACTTTTAATGCTGAATCCCTACTATACTCATTTAACGTAGAATCTAAGGAGAATATAACCATAGTTTTCCCACCCTTCATAATACCATACAAGTTACCCATTAACATAATCTATCCTCCCCGTGTGGTTAATGGTTCAATACTCATTGTGGTTCTTCAACCCGGCAACTACACTATACAGTACGCCTACGTGCCAAGGAGCCTATTAACAGCAACTAATACATCCACGGTTAGCACCAGCACTACCTCTACTGCAACAACCACCACAGCCACGGCCACCTCCTCAACAACAGTGAGTACTACAAGTACTACAGTGAGCAGTAGCACTGTTACTGCCACTGTATCCTCAACCCCGGTTACTTCCACATCAACCACAACATCCCAGGTTACGGTTACTTCAAGTCCAAGCACCACGGTGACTACGGTTTCATCGCAGTCAATTAGCCAGTCATCAGTAACAGCAATCAGTAAGAGTAACGTTACCCCACTTTACCTAGTGATTGCTGTTATTCTAATAGTGGTGGTTTCCGTGGTTGTCTTTTTGAGTAGGCGTAGGGCTCTTGAAGCCTTTGAGCAGCATAACTTAGATGAGGTTGATAGGTTAATTATAAGTACGCTTAGGCAGTACGGTGGTTCACTTTACCAGTCCCAACTACAGCAGTTGACTAATATACCTAAGACAACGCTTTGGCGCCACGTTATGAAGCTTAAGGACATGGGTATTGTGCGCGTGGATAAGGTTAATGGTTTAAATAAGGTTACCTTAATCTCAGGTTAACGGTGGTATTCCATGCTGATGCATTCGGAGTCTTATTTCTTTAAGGTTATGGTTCATGGAGATGCTGTAAAGAGTAGGTTAGTGTATTAAGTAAGGTAATTAACGTAATTAATTAAGATATTGAGAGGAATGTTAATCATGGAATAAGGCTAAACACCAAAGACAGGGGTCTCAAGTCTTAAAGGTTATTTAAGTGAAGTAGTTTAAGCTTGGAGTGGGGTTTAGTTATGTGTAAGAACTTAATAGGGATCACTACTCCCAGCATTTAATGCTTTAGAATTAGATTCTAGAGGCTTTATATTATGATAATTGAGACTTACGATATTAACGGTAGGAGAGTACTGGTTGCCTTCACGGAGTCCGGGATTGCGTATAGGGATATAACGAGTGTTCATAGGTGGTATAGGCGCTTCTTCATCCCGGGTATAGTGGCTAGTGTACTGCTTGTAGTGGGTTCAATAGCCTACGCCATAGTAATGTATCAGAATGCAGTAGTACACTACCAGTATGAACCATACTACGTACTGATAGGTGGATTCGCAGTATCATTAATTATCTTAGCCGTTGTGAGGCTTAGTAGGCCTAGGGTTGATTGGCAGGCAGTGGTAATACCTATTATTCAAGTATGGTCAATCATAGTTTACGTTAGGAGTGGCTTAGTTTACGTGTATAGGTATGGTTCTCAAATGCCTGAACTAACCCTTAAGCTAAGGGGTAGGGAATTAGTTAACCTGCTTAATTCCCTTAATAATGAACCATGGGTAAGGAAGGTAATGGTGTATGAGCAGTAGGCGCTACTGAGTGGTGAAGTCCAAGTAGGGTTCCTTCAAGTCAACCATTGCGTTAACGACTAATTCAGCTAAACCACCGTAGTGAATATTGTAAAGCTCAGTGACCCTATAGTGGGTTAGTAAATCCCTTAACTCACCCTTACAGTTGGAGCATGGTGCACATACGTATTTCGGAACCTTGGGGTCAATTGAATCCTTAAAGGCTTCAAGGATTTGTTTAAGCTTCATTCTTGAGGCGACCTTAATCCTCCATTCAGGGAAATTGAGTGAATTCATTATGGCGAAGCCACTGCCACCACCGCAGCAGTAATTGTAGACGCCGTGGGGCTCCATTTCCCTAAACATGGGTGCAATCATCCTCAACACCTCCCTCTGGGGTTCAACTATGCCGGCTAACCTAACTATGTTGCATGGGTCATGGAGGGTCACTGGGAAATTATTCCTACCTGGGTCAAGGTTGAGTTTACCGCTCTTAACAATATCCCTAAGCATTGGTAGTACGCTCTCCCTGGGTATCCTGTAATCATCCTTAAGCAACCTATCAGCAACCACAAGAAGGGCCTTAGTGGCGTGTCCACATTCACCAATAACGATTCTCTTAACCTCAAGCTTCCTGGCAACCTCAATATGCTTCATGGCTATTCTGGCTAATTGAGCATCATCATACCATACACCGTAGTTAACGGCATCATAACCCACTAACTCACTGCTAAGGGTCCAACTAACCCCAGCCTCCTCAAGAATTATCGCGTAGGCAGCTGGATTCTCAGGCCATGAAATATACTCACCAGCATTATGAATTAACAATACATCGGCACCCTTCTCATCAACAGGTATTCTGATTCTTCTACCAAGCTTCTCACTTATTAAATCCTCCATGAACTCAACCATGTTCATGAAAGCCTTCGGACTCATGCCTGTTGAGGAACCTGTCTTAAGCTGAAGCATAGTACCCTTCTCGTGGAGTGCCGTGGGTGCAATGCCCATCTCCATGCTTAGCAGTTTCCTTATCTCATGGGCTATTAACCCATTATCAATACCCAGTGGACAGGCTTGAACACACCTCCTACATAATGTACACCTATAGGCTAACTCACCCAGCCTAAGAATCGTACGCGCATTAAGCTCAATATTAACCCCAGGCTTCTTAAGAATATACTTATCGTAAATCCTCCTAAGCACCTCAGACCTGTACGTTGGCCTATAGGCATCCTTCCTCCCACTGGCCACGTATATTGGGCAAGCCTCAGCGCAGTTCTGGCACTTTGCGCAGTAATCCAGTGAGAGGAGTAGTGGTTGCAGGAATGTCCAATTACCTTCCATTGAAGTTAGCTTCCTTAAACCATCCAGGAACCCTTTAATAAGCCTCTCCTCCTCTTCCCTACTCCTGGGTTTCCAGGGTACATCAATGGCCACATACCCATCAAGTTCAGTTACGTAGCTACTTGACCATTCAGGCTTAGGTTCAGTTAAGGGGGGTTCTAGTTCAGGCTTATCGTAGGGTGGTGGTAGAGGCATTAAGTCACTTAGGCTTATCTTAATTAACCTACCCTCACGCCTACCTATATCCCTTATCCTAACCACCTTCTCATCTCTCATTATTAATCACCCTTGCGTTATCTTCCCATGATCCATTTGACTTAATGTGGAGTGCACTCCAAGGCATCCTAAGTCTCATTAATTCCTCAATCCTGCGGCTTAATTCACTGGAGCTTGGTTCATCATCCCAAAGAACCCTATGATACGTGAAGTACTTACCAATGAAGTGGGTTATCTTGGAGAAGGGTATGTAGGATACAAGTAGTTGAAGCACCATGACGTGGATCAGTATCACTGTATTTAACTGTGGTGGGTTCATGAATGGATTAAGGAGGCTTGATGCAAACGCCCTAGCGTAGTTGAAGCTTGGGTCACTGAACCATGAGGCTAAGCCCGTTGCTAAGGCTAAGAGTACTATGAGTAGGTTGAAGTAGTCTGAGATAATTGTGTAATCCCTTAAAACAGGGTTAATAAGCCTCCTAACCAGTAACCCAACACCCCCAGTCACCGCCAATAATGCACCAGCTCCACCAACTATTATCGTAATGTAGTAGAGGAAGATGGACCAGGCGTTACTTGATGGCACTGGTATGTGGGCGTATACCTCAGTGACTGATCCTAGGAGTATTAGTAGGAACCAAACCAGTATTAGGTATATTCCTAGGTGAAATGGGTAAGTGAGGGCCCAGAGCCTCTTATTATTATTGTAAATCCTCTTTATGAACAGCATTTCACTAAACAGTTCCTTAAGTTCCCCAATCACTGATGTGACTCTACCCTTAGACCACCAAAGCTCCTCCTCTAAGTATCCTCCACCGTACCTTACCTTACTCGGTGATTCATGAGGCACTGGGTAGAGTTCCCACCTTAGGTGAATGGGCATTGATGACCATTTACGCCACTTATACGCAATACCAACTGCGAAGATTAATACTGCGGCGTAGGATGTGAATCTAAGTAATTGGGTTAACGTAAGTAATCACCCTTATTAAGTGGCTTACCATGTATCTTGGGAATCATTAACCTTAATGATAGGTTCTTAAGGTATACCATGCGCCTTAACCATTACTGTAAATATTTATTAATTATTTCACATCAATAATGAAAACTACTTAAGTCATCACTGGCTTTAACCTCCATTCATAATTACGCGGCTCATAGCAATCATAACTTAGCATTACCTTAGATGATGAGAAGCCTGGCATAATCCATGATTAATAATGAGGTTATTAAACCTTATGGGGGAATATTAGCTTCAACTCAGTATCATTATGCATGGAGTACATTACCTTACTCAATTCAATACCGCAATATGTTAAAACATTAATAGGAGCCTCCAGTGTATTCCCCTTGTGAAGTTGTTTAAGTGTAGTTTATGTGGATTTGAGGTTCCCTTTAGTGAGGTCATCTACATTAAGGGTAATGTAGTTATCTGTAGAAGATGCTTCCCCACGTATTACGTTAAGAACTGTATCTTCCTAAGGAGGAGGCTCATTGGGGAGAATCCACAGGCCTGCTCCTTCTGCCAATACAGGAAGAATTGCGACTCATACATTGCTTCGCTCAAGGGTTCCCCTGAGGCCTAATCTTTAATACTACATGGGGGCTTACCTAAATATAAGCCGTGAGAAATAGTGGGTAATTCATCGAGTGAAGCATTATTGATTCAGCCACATTATCAATTAATCGCCTCACGTAACCCTAATTACGTAAACCTCAATGACTCTCCTCGGCTTCCTATGATGCCTATAGGTGTATGGTATACTTAACCTAAACCCGCGTGCAACCTCAATGCTTCTGCCCAATGACTTAACCACCTTAATAACGTAATCCTCAGTACCCTCCTTATGTATACTGTAGGTTACCTTAGATAAGTTAAGTGAAGCCATGAGTAGCTTAATATCAGTTCCTCTTGGACTCCATATACCGAAGGGTGGATTCTGGAATACGGTATCCAGCGGCTTTGCGAGAGCTGGCCTTGTGAAGTCCATAACTGCAAAATCAACAGTATTAAGTAAGCTTAATTCACTCAAGTACCTGTAGGCGTCCCTTACCGCATCCTCATCAATATCAGAGCATACGACTTGGGTTGAACCAAGTAATGCAGCAGCCGCTGAGAATCTACCTGTACCGCAGACTGGATCAATAACTCTTCTCCCAGCAACATCACCCTTAAGGTAGGCTAACCAAGCAACCTCAGCCACCACGTCGGCATCGGTGACGTACTGCTCCAGCTTAAGCTTAGGCCTACTATATCCTCCTATACCCTGTATAATAGCCTCAAGCTCCCTCTTCCCCCTAATGTAACTCCCCTTAAGCATTAATGCTTATCACGTTGAATAGTTAATTAAACTACGGATTTAAGTGCAGTTACCCAGTGGGTTAAGGATTGGGGCGACTTTACGGCAGGTTTCCCTTAATTCCCTAGCCTTATCCTCAGGTAGTGAATCATAGGTAAAGGTCCATAATCCCCATTCAACACCAGCAGCATACTTAAGCTTACTGGCATCCCTAAGCATTGGGTAGAATTCAACATGCATGTGGTAGGATTCATCATTCTTAACCGGGCCTTGGTGGAAGGCCATTATGTAGGGCATATCCCTACCCAACACGTTATCAAGCATCGCCGTGGTTACCCTGAGGGCATCAGCTAATTTAACTAACTCATCATCAGTTAATTGAGTCATCTTCTGAACATGCCTTCTAGGTATTACGTGAATCTCATAAGGCCACATGGAGTAGTAAGGCTTCACTACGTAGAATTCACCATTAGTGTAAAGCACCCTTTCCCCAAGCTTAACCTCCTCATCAAGTATACTGCATAGTAGGCACTTACCCGTCCTCCTCATGTGCCTCCTCATGTTCCTTAACTCAAGCCTAATCCTCAGGGGTATGTAGGGTAAGGCATACATTTGACTATGCGGGTGGGTTAAGGATACCCCTATCTCCTTACCCTTATTCCTGAAGAAGTAAATGTACTTAACGAAGCCAGTGCCCTCAAGTTTAATCATCTGATCCCTAACACCCTTCATCACTAGGGTTAAGTCATCTAGGGGTATTTCATGGAGATCCTTAAGATCATGCTTAGGTGACTCAACAATAACCATGCAGTAGCCTAGGGAACGCTTCGCCTTAAAGCCATTGACACCACGTACCTTTGGGGCATTGGGTGAAAGCATGGGGAATTTATTGGGCAGTATTAGGAAGCGCCAACCCACCCCAGTCTCCTCATTACCTTCATCAAATGGGCAACGGTCACTGGGTTGCCATGGCCTAGCCTCCCTAACGCTGGATACCATTATCCACTCCCCTATTAATGGATTATACCTAAGTTCCATTGCCATGGGTTAGTGCTTATTAAGGCTAGTTAAATGCATTATCAATGATAGTTTCATCAGCCCCAGGCAGGGTGGATCTATTCAACACTCACCAGGACTATAAGGGGTTACCTGTGGTTCCAGCTGCAGTGGATCTAAGGACTACTGTTGAGGGGGAGTTGAGGATGGGTGATGTTATTAAGGTTAAGTCAATTAACATGAATGAGGAGGTTGAGTTAAGGATGAGTGATGAATTGAAGGTTGGGCAATGGAGCAGTTACGTATTAGCCGCATTGAAGGCTTTATCAATGCACGGTTACTTCATAGGTGGTGCCGAGTTAACAATAAGAAGCAGTGTACCCGTGGGTTCAGGGTTAGCCAGCAGTGCTGCATTACTGGTTTCAGTGGTGAACTGGTTCAATAAGGCTTACGGCTTAGGCTTATCTAAAAGGGATATTGCTGAATTGGCCTATGAGGCTGAGCACAATGTAATGGGCATACCCTGTGGTAGACTTGACCAATACTCCTCATCATATGGAGGCCTAATAATACTAGAGACTAGGCCACCCTACAGGGTTGAGGAACTGGGTGTTAAGGGCCTTGACTTCATTGTTGTTGACTCAGGGGTTAGGCATAGTACAATGAATGTGCACACGGTTAGGCAGAGGGAGCTTAGGGAGGCCCTCAGTATGCTTAAGGAGTCCATACCGAGGAGTCATTGGGATAAATTAAATAAGCCACTTGATGAGATTGATTGGGATTGGTTAGCCGCAGCGGCTAAGGATTACTTAAACACACTGAGTGACGTGCATAGGAGGAGACTTGAATTCACAATACTCATGAATGAGTCAACAAAGAAGGCTATAGTTGAGTTGAGGAAGAGTAAACCGGATAGGAGGGTTTTAGGTGAAATCATGAATGAGCAGCATAGGTTACTTAGGGACCTATATGAAGTCAGTATACCGGAGCTTGAGGAGATTAAGAGGGTCCTCGACCTCAATGGCGCATTAGGGTCTAAGATAAGTGGCGCAGGCATGGGGGGTTCAATAGTGGCCTTAGCTGAGGATAGGAAGGAGGCTGAGAGGATCCTTGACTCCATTAAAAGTAAGTGGAGGGGTTGGGTTGTATCAATTGATCAAGGCGTGTCATAAATATTAACGTGATTTATTTAAAAGGGGGTTAAGGCAAGGTGTCGTATGGTTGGTAAAGTTAAGATAATGGCCACAATTGGACCCTCATCAGAGAAGCCTGAGGTTGCTGGGAAACTAATTAAGTTAATTGATGGAGCAAGGGTTAACTTCTCCCACGGTGACTTAAACACCTGGGTAAGTAGGATTGAGTTAATTAGAAGAATTAACCCAAGCATCCCCATACTCGGTGACTTACCGGGACCAGGGGTAAGGACCGGTGAAATGGTTGACCTACCCTTCAGTAAGGGTGACTCCTTAACATTTAAACTGGCTAATGAGGGTAAGGGTTACGTACCAGTACCTGTTAAGGAGTTCTTCGATATTGTTGATAAGGGTGATGTAATAATAATGGATGATGGTAGGATAAGGCTTGAGGTGACTGGTAAAGGTAGTAATGAGGTTACTGTAGTTGCCTTAACAAACGGCATAATTAGGACGCATAAGTCAATAACAATTATGAATAAGGATTACCCACTCCCCATACTTGGTGATAGGGATAAGGAGGCCATTAAGGTTGCCGCCAAGTACAACCTAGAGTACCTTGGGTTAAGCCACGTTAGGAGTGTTGAGGATATTGAGAGCACTAGGGAGTATTTAAGGAGCCTTAATTATTCACCAATGATTATTGTTAAGGTTGAGACAGCCAGTGCCATAAGGAGTATAAAGGATATAGCCTGCAATGCGGATTACGTCATGGTGGCTAGGGGTGACTTAGGCATGGTGTTTAACCTAGAGGAGGTTCCTAAGATTCAGGAGAAGATAATTACAGCAGCCCACTCCTGCGGTAAACCGGTAATGGTGGCTACGCAGCTCCTTGAATCCATGGTTAATAACCCGGTACCCACCAGGGCGGAGGTTGTTGACATCATGACTAGTGTGCTTCAGGGTGTTGATTCACTTCTTCTAACCGATGAAACAACAATGGGTAATTACCCAGTTGAGGCTGTTGAGTGGCTTAGGAGGATAGTTAGTAATTACGAGGATCAAGTAACCCCAGGCTTTAGGGCTGATTCATCTGTTTTTGATGAGAGAATGAGGTTTGCCCTAGGGGTAGCTGAGTTAGCTGATAGCATAGGTGCTAAGATAGTCGTCTTCACTAAAAGCGGCTTAACAGCGGTTAGGCTTTCCAGATATAGGCCTAGGGTACAGATACTGGCTGGTACACCGAGTGAGGCAGTGTTCCGTAGGCTTAAGTTGCTTTGGGGTGTTGAGTCTAGGGTCATTAATGACCAAGACTACGATAAGGGTATGGTGGATACCTTAAACGAATACATTAAGGAGGGTTTAATAAAGCACGGTGACTTAGTGGTATTAACCTACGGCCTTAGACCAAATGTAAGCGAGTATGAGCATGTGATTAAGTTAATTAGGGCCTAATTCATGGTTAATTAAGGCTTAAGTTATTTAAACACCCCCACTATGCTTAACACATGGTTGACCTAGGGGAGGTTACCGTGAAGGAGCTTGAGTATTTAAGGGCAATTAATGGTGAGGGTTCACCAATATCAATAACATCATTATCAAGGAAGTTAGGTAGATCAGCCTCAAGCGTCTATGAGGAGATTAACCACTTAGCCTCAAAGGGCTTCGTAACTAAGAACCCTGATGGAGTCTGCCTAACAAGTGACGGTAAGCTGCTCCTTGAGTTGGTTGATAATAGTCACAGGATAATTGAAACCTGGCTTGTTAGCCTAGGCTTCAGTGTTGAGGAGGCTTGCAGGCTTGCGTCTAAAATGGAGACAACAATGCCTATTGAAGTCCTCAGGAAGCTTTACGAGAACATGGGTAAGCCAAGCTCCTGCCCACATGGTAAACCCATAACCTTCGAGGACACGGCATTAAGGGCGGTGAATACCCATAATTAAATCCACTTCAGCGATAAATAATCCTAGGCCCTTCTAGGAGTCCTGGCTCCACAGGCTGTGCAGACAAGTACGTATATTCTATCCTCTTTAACAAGGTATGTATCTATGGAGCCGCAGACCGGGCATGTTACGTAAAGTTTAATGTACCTATCGTAAACCGCCTCAAGGGTTCTTGGAGTGCGTTCAGCATAGATTACTAGGGATCCATTAGAGTCAACATTACCTGGTACAGCTAATTCCTTAATGAAGAACCTAGCCATATGCGTAACATCCCTATTCAACCTATCGGCTATATCCTTAAAGTTCCTAATCATAGTCCTCCTGGGTTCAATTTCAACACTAAGCTTAGGTATCTCCCTCCTCCTCTCAACCTTAGGTGTCACTATCTTGTAAGCCCTCTCAAGTAGCTTAAGGTAAGTTGGATCAACCGACATTAACCCAACCCCACAGTACCCACTTATAAGTGTATAGGAATCACTTAATTATCAGTTACCTTACCATACATACCTCCTTAATATAGGCTGCGTCAATCATTATTAGCTTACTATTCCTTAAACAGTTCGTTTACGACTATGAGTAAGAAACCTTATTAGTCAATTTTACTGGGAAATCATTACATACCATATCCCCATGGAGTGCATTGCCTACGGCTTCCTGCTGAAATTATGGTCGTATCCTTAAGAGCCGTTAAGAATCATCAGTAATAATACTAGTAGCAGTAAACTTGGTTAGCAAGGGGCTATTATTAAGGCTTAGCTGGTTAATTAGGGAATGATGCAGGATTCGTAATCAGCGCAGGTCAGTTTCACTCACTCTTCAGCACTGCAATGTATCATCATACCATTAATGCATTTATAAAGGGAATTTAAGGCTTTATACCATGTTTACAATATGCGTAGTCATTATTGCTAGGGCGATTACCGCTATGGCTATGTTCATGGGTTTGGAAACATCATGCTTCATCAACACTTGGGCCAGTTTATCCAAGGTTAGCCCTATGATGAATATAAACATTGATGATACTGCTATGAATAGTACTATATAAACCATTCCAGTGATTAATCCTACCTCAGCCGCCATCACTGCCACTAGAACCTTAGTTGGTGTTATTGCTAATGCACCTTGAATTATCCCAGAGCTCATGGATCCCTTAACACCGATCTCTAATTCCTTATTCATGAGTTCACCAATTAGTAGTGCCGCCGCGAATGCCATACCCACTAGGTTTCCTATTAATTCCAATTCCTTATTCATTGCAATGATGAGTACCAGGGGTATTGATATCAATATGAAGCCAATACCGTGAGATAAACCAAAGAGTAAGTATTCCCTTTCATCCTTCAGTAGCCTTAAGGTTGCTATGTGGTCAGGCTCCACTGCATGGGATGCGCCTAGTAGTATCACTGTGACTAGGGTTGTTGCAGGTGATATGACTAATAAAGCCATATCCCAACGCCCCTAGAACCATGTATTTAACTCTTTATGGCAGTGTTAATAGTGGATGCAGCCTAATTTCCGGTTATTAATTCCCATGAATCATGGGGACTCATTAAGTATGCTTAGCTCAGATCAGTGTTAAGCTGGGTTTGTTGAGTATAGACATGGCTAATGCTATAATGAGGGCCTTCGGAAAATTAATGAGCAGTGCATTGGATGGATACATAGAGTTTAATGTTTCTACTTGTTTTCTTTAGGTGGTTTATGGTTTACCGCTTGCATCCTCATTGTTTCATGAGGAGTTACCCTCGCTCTCGCATCCCTAGGATTCAGGAATATGTAGAATGAACCTAGAGCTTAAAAGCTCCATCCCTAGAAGGAGCAAGGCTCATCATCTTCTTTGGTCAATAATTATTGATACTATTATGGATTCACCTATGAATTCATCAGATGACAAGATTACCGAATTAAGATAAGTATGAGTATACAACTAGTGAATCGTAACGCGGTAGGTCAAATAAGGCTCATTAGTGAGACTGGTGGTAAGTAGTAGGAAGCCTAATGTTAAGGTTATGATGGGGCAAGCCAGAATCCTCTGCAGCATTAATAATATTACTATCACTAATCTTGGGTTATGAAACGGCTTCATCACTAGTTAAGGGTTTAAGCACTGGCTCATCAATTAGAGATTTACTTAAGGGACTGGGTTACAGTTAATGAAAACATCAACAAAATACTCAATATAATGGAATTGACGAAACCTGGATTTAAGATTAAGAAGGTAATTAATGGATCCACTACGTGGATCATAGGTATTATCCATTAAAATGATTTATTCATACCAATTTATAACCGATAACTAATCCCTTTGGCCCTAGGTTTATGCCCTTACCTGCTAAATATTAGCCATTTTACGGTGAAACTATATCATTCTCATTACTGCTTCCTGGCTACTATTCTATAGGTTCCATTACCTATAGGTTCAATACTGATTACTTCACCATTAAGCTCCTCTACGGCTGCTGGAACTGTTTCACAGCTTAGTGGATTATCTATAAGTATTTCCACCTCATCGCCTCTACTTAATTGCGTAAAATACTTCCTAGTGAATAATACTGGGTATGGACATGCGTAACCTCTTAAATCTAGCTCATACCTACCACTACTACTTCTCCGAAGCTCAACCATAACCACTAGACTATAATAATATTGAAAAACATTCTACTGAAGTTATAAAATACATTTAGGGATTAGCTTAATACCTTATAATTCACTGAGCAACCTATGAGTGATTTATTTGCAACATCAGTAGTAGGTAGTTGGCCGAGGCCAAGGTGGTTATTGGATGCGCTTAAACGCAGGAATAAGGGTGAGTTAAGCATTGATGATTTTAATAAGATCGCCGATGAGGCTGTGCTTCTTGCCATTAAGTACCAGGAGGATGCTGGTATTGATGTGATTACTGATGGTGAACAGAGACGCGACAACTTCTACTCATTCGTCGTTGATAAGCTTAATGGTGTTAAGTTAATGAGTGCAGCAGAGTTACTGGATTACGTTGAGAATAAGGAGATGTTTGAGAACGTGCTAAGGGCCCAGGACGTGCCATCTACTTCAATAAGGAACCCGGTGGCTGTGGATAAGGTGAGTTTAAAGAGGCCCCTTGTCTCAGATGAAGCATTGTTCCTCAAGGAGCATACTAGAAGTCGTATTAAAGTGACTATACCGGGACCGTACTTACTCACGAGATCCATGTGGGTTAAGGCATTGTCAGGGGGAGTTTACCCAACTAGGTATGATTTAGCCAAGGATATTACTAAGATACTTAGGGAAGAGATTATTAGGCTTAGGGATTTAGGCGTGGATTTCATTCAACTGGATGAACCAACACTAATGGAGGTGCTTTACGGCAAGTATGGTGTTGGCTCAACATTCATGTGTGCAGTGCTTGCTGCTAGAATGGATCCAACCGAGGAGTTGGAGTTCGCTGTAAACTTGATAAACGAGACCATTAAGGGTATTGATGGTGTTAGATTAGGTATCCACGTGTGTAGGGGTAATTGGACTAAGAATGAGAAGGCTTTATTAAGCGGTGACTATAGGCCATTGTTACCATACCTCATGGAAACTAAGGTAAAGCAGTTGGTTCTTGAATTCTCAACACCAAGGGCTGGTGACGTGGATGTTTTAAGGGATTACGCCAATGAGAAGGAGATTGGCCTTGGCGTCGTTAATCCTAGGAGTGATGTTGTGGAAAGCGAGGATTTTGTAATTGAAAGGGTTAAAAGAGTCATTAAGTTCCAGGATGCAGGTAAGGTGTGGTTAAACCCAGACTGCGGTTTCGGAACCTTTGCAGAGGTTCCACTGGTTAATTCGGAGATTGCCTATAGGAAGCTGAGAATTATGGTTAATGCAGCCAAGAAACTGAGGCAAGAGTTTACGGGCAAGTAGAGTAAGAGTTCTTCATTTAAATCTTAAACCTGAAATATTTAACAATGCATTTAATGCATTCATAATTGTGTATTTCTACTAGCTACGTATTAGTGTTGTTATGGTTCAGGTGGTGGGGTTTAATGGGCTTGATTTGGATGCGTTGAGGAGGATTGTGGATGAGATATCTAGGAATCCATCCATGGTTAAGCAGACTAGTACTTGGGTGGCTAGGACTAGGTGGTTGGGTGGGTTTAGGGTTAAGGCTTATGTTAGGAACTTCACAGTGGAGTTTGATGAACCAGATTCCCTAGGTGGTTCAGGGAAGGCACCAAAACCTACTGAGTACATTCTAGCCGCATTGGGTGCTTGTTTAACCATAGGCTTTATACTTAATGCAACTAAGAGGGGTGTGAGGGTTAATGACTTGGAGATAGCCCTTGAGGGTGATTTAAACAATGTCCTAGTATTCCTAGGATTAAGTAATGAGGGTCATCCAGGGTATAGGGAGATAAGGGTTAAGGCCTACATAAACACAGACGCCCCAGAAAACATTGTGAAGGAGCTATGGGAATACACAGTGAAAACATCACCAGTAGGCAATACACTAACCAACACCGTTAACCTAATCACCGATGTAAAGGTAATCAATGAAGTGTAAACATGATAAGAATAATAAACCTAAATCAAATTAAGGATGCTGTTGAGGATTATTTGCTACTTGACGCAAGACCATACATTGACTACATGAGTAAGGGCCACATACCTGGAGCAGTTAACGCTCAGGTTAGTAGGATTATGGATGTAATAACGGGAGCCATTAAACCTATTGGTGAATTGAATGCAGTATTTAAACAATGGGGTATTGATGAGGATAAGCCCATACTCATATATGATGAGTATGATGGGCAATTAGGGGCTAGACTTGCATGGACCCTTGATTACTGTGGTCATGATAAAGTATTCCTGGTCAGGGAGTTCTTCAGTACCTATGCCAATTCAGGTGGGCAATTATCCTATAAATTGGAGAAGGCCACCCATGAGGGTAATTTTAAGTGCAGACCCAATGAGGGAGTTAGGGCCACTGCTGAATACGTGCTCTCTACATTAAACAGTGCCCTAATCATAGATGCTAGGAGCCCCGAGGAATTCATAGGAGGTAACCCTGAGGTGCCGAGACCTGGTCACATACCTAATGCAGTCAATATCCCATGGCTTGAATTACTGGACCCTGATGGATACAGGATTGTGGATTTAGGGCTTAGTAGGGATAAGGAGATTATCGTCTACTGTGACTATGGCTTGAGGGCATCGGTGGTATACTCCGTGCTTAGGCACTTTAACTATAAGGTTAGGCTTTATGAAAAGGGTTACATGGAGTGGGGTTCTAATCCAAATCTACCTGTAGTTAGTGGCTAATACTCTTCACTTAATTATAATAAGCACGGATGGTTTATTATACAGAAGTGGTAAGTTGAATTATGAATGAGGAGGTAAGGTGCCTTAGAGGTAGTGCTTCACCATACATTACGGATGCCTTAAGTAGCCCAGTTAAATGGTGGGGTTGGTGCAGTGAAGCCTTTGAGAAGGCTAGGCATGAGGGTAAGCCCATATTGATTGATGTAGGTGCTGGTTGGTGCCACTGGTGTCACGTTATGGATGAGGAAACATACTCTGATCCTGAGGTTGCGGAGTTGCTTAATAACTACTTCATACCAATTAAGGTTGATAGAGATGAGAAACCTGATGTGGATAGGAGGCTTCAGGAAATCGCCATGCTCATCAGTGGTCAGGGTGGTTGGCCATTAACAGTGATACTGACGCCAAACGGCGATCCACTATACGCAGCCACATACCTACCACCAAGGGATAAGGCTGGGCTTCCCGGAATGGTTAAGGTGCTTAATGCCACCCTTAATGCACTTAGGTTTAAGTCCAGTGAAGTTGCTGAAGCTGTTAGGCAGGTTAGGGAGGCATTGAGTCAAGAGGAGTCAGCAACACCCAGTGAACCCTCATGGGATTCCCTGGAGTCTGTGATTAATGATATAGTGAGTCTTCATGATGATGAATACGGCGGCTTTGGCACCATGCCCAAGTTCCCGCAGCCCACTTTCCACACACTACTACTGCATATGGGTTACCACGGTGATGAACACCTAGTGAAACTGGTTACATACACTTTGAGGAGAATGTACTATGGGGGTGTTTATGATCAACTTGGTGGTGGATTCCATAGGTACTCAGTGGATAGGGAATGGCTTATACCTCATTTCGAGAAGCTACTGATTGATAACGCAGAGTTACTGGCTAACTACGCTGAGGCATACGCGGTAACTGGTGATGTTGATTTAAGAAATGCAGCCATGGGCATCACCAGTTACTTAACGAGTGAGCTTTGGAACCCGGAGGGCGGCTTCTATGCAAGCCAGGACGCGGACGTGGACCCAAGTGACGAAGGTGGCTACTATAGGTGGAGTATTGATGAATTACGCAGTTTATTGAGTAACGAGGAGTTTGAACTTATCTACAGATACCTTGGAGTCTATAGATTTAAGGATAGTGGGGAGAAGGCCGTGCTCCATGTGGCCATGAGCCTTACTGAAGCGGCGAGACTCGCCGGTATAGAGCCTAACAGAGCTGAGGAGGTTTTGAGGAGCGCCATCAGTAAGTTGCGGCAGGCCAGGAGTAAAAGGCCTAAGCCTAGGATTGATAGGACAGTATACACTAATTGGTCCTCTGCAGCAGCTCTGGCACTGATGGAGTATCACGATTACGTAAATCCAGGAACGCTAAGTTACGCAGTGAAGACCGTAGATTACATAATGAGTAAGCTTTACATTAATGGTGAGTTACGTAGAGGCTTCAGGTCCGGGCCCCTTTACATGGGGAGTCTGGACGACTACGCATACACCTTAATAGCATCAATACAGGCCTTTAGCCACACGGGTGAGGTTAAGTACTTATCCTTCGCAAGGGAATTAGCCGAGGGTTTAATAAATAACTTCGAGGCAAAGGATGGGGGATTCTACGACACTAAGCTGTCTAATGATTCACCAATAGGTATGAGGGTTAAGCCAATATTCGATACACCTAACTGGAGCCCCAACGCCCTAGCCATAATGGGATTACAGGATATGGCGAGGTTAGGGCTGATTAAGGGTGATTCCTTGGATAAGGCTGTAAAGTCACTATACCCATTGGCAACCAGGTACGGTAGATCAGCAGCATCCTACTTCATAACCCTATGGAGGTATTTAGCTGAACCACCGAAGGTTATTATTATTGGCGACTCTAGGGATGATGAGGCATTCCTAAGCCTATGGAAGATAGCCTTATCAACATTCAGACCCGGTAAACTAGTAATACCGTTAACAAGGGATTATGTTAACGAGTTTACAGGTGACCAAACTATCAGTTACATGGTTCGGGAGCAGAGAAGGTTAAGTAGGCCACTGGCCTTTGTATGCGCATACACGGCATGCTCCATGCCAATAGAGAAACCGGAATCGCTAAGGCAAGTTATAGAGACATTCATGGTTAATAGGTATATGAACCGGTAAAATCAACAATACGATACTCTACTGCATTAGCTAAAGCTAGTCTTCAATAATATTTAAAGTGATCTTGGAATTTAATTAATAAAGCTTTCGCAGACTTGCTGTAAATAATGTTATTTAAGCAGGGCTTAAATATAAGCTTGAGGCATATGCGTCATGCCATTATGCCCCATCTGTAGGGTTAGGTTTAATGATTGGAGTGATGTTGCAGCTCATTTTAACGAAATGACTAAAGTTAATGATGCAGCTCATGTGATGTGGTTGAATAGGAATATTTCATCTAGGGAATTAAGCATTGATGAGTTAAGCGTTAGGTTAAGGGACTTATTCAGGATTGGTAATGGACTTGGTTCATGGATTAGGGATATTTTCATCAAAAGATTCTACGGCGATAATCCTCACCCCTTCATGGTAGCTATGCAGAAGCCTAATAGGGCAGTGCTCCTGGGCTACGTATTGGAGCATCAACACTTCCTTAGAAATTGGGTTAGGGTCCTAGCTACCATAGTGGCTAAGACTGATAAGGATGATGTGGTTAGGTATGAGCTTGAGAATATGTCTGTGGAATTCCTCGGTTACCGCAATAGGCCATCACACTACGAGCTGCTTATTAGAATGGGTGAATCCCTAGGCATGAGCAGGGCTGAAATACTATCCACACCACCATTGAAGGCAACATTGGATTCCATTAACGTATGGCGTAGAATAGCCAACGAGAGGACGTGGGTTGAAACCATGGCTGCAATGCATAGTCTTGAGCTTGCCGCGGATAAGAGTCTACGTAAGTATGGGGCTAGGATGCATTACTTCAATGAGGCGATACTATCATCCCCAGAGTACCCTGATGCTGTTAAGGAGTTCCTTAGGGAGGGTTATGAGGCTGATGAACATCACGCTGGCGAGGCATTGGAGCTGGTTGAGAAGTATGCTGGTGAAATGAACCTTATTGAGGAGGTTCAAGTAACAGTGCTTGAATCCCTTGATGCACTGCATAATTACCTATGGGCCCGTTTACAGAGGGCTATGATGATTGATCCTGGGCTTATTAAGGTGATTACGCAATGATAATCGAGGTCAATGGTAGGCAAGTAGGTACTAAGGAGACTGGATGCGCGCTCTGCGGTGCCACTTGGGGTGAGTACTATGATGAGGTTGATGGAGAGAAACTCTTCTTCTGCTGTGACTTATGCGCAAAGGGCTTTAAGAATATTATTAATGAGATTAAGAGAAGGACAGGTTGGAGTAGGATTGATAAGTTAACCATGGTCGGCAACTACTATAAGGGTAGGACAGGTGTAGCAATGCATGGTAATGAGCAGTTTAAGTTTTACGTTAAGTTTAACGATGATGCAGACATAACTATATTCAATGAACTGTAAGCATTATGATTAAGTTAAGTTTAAAACAATCTTATTAAGCTACCTAATTACATGAAGGAACCTAAGGATGATCATTAGGTAGGTGGAACATGTTCAGTAAGGTAAAGGTTAAATATAACTAAATAGATTTGAGAAGGGGAAGGGAAAATGATTAATTTGGTTTTAAGGTACCTTAATTTAAGGTTCATTACCCTTCTTAACTGGTGCACCAACAGCATTACCCCACTCGGCCCAAGAGCCGTCATAAACCCTAACAGCTGGGTAACCAAGTAGGTACTTGAGTACGAACCATGTGTGGGAGGCTCTTTCCGCAATCCTGCAGTAGGTTATTACCTCCTTATCTGGTGTTATTCCATACTGGCTGTAAAGTCTCCTTAATTCCTCAACGGGTTTAAACTCACCAGTGTCTGGGTTCACGGCTAGGCTCCAGGGAATATTGATGGCACCTGGTATGTGCCCACCCACCTGAGCATGCTCATTAGGGTATTCTGGTGGTGCCGTTATCTCACCAGTGTACTCTCTAGGCGACCTAACATCGACAAGCGCTAGACTTTTACCAATCTCACCCTTGTTGAGTCTATTCAATATCTCCCATAGGTAAACCCTATGTCCACCCCAGTCAACCTTCTTAACCGTGTACCTGGCCCCAACATCCTTGTAATAATGCGGCTCCTGGTGACCACTGCATGTGGGCCCATTCTCCTTAGCCCACTTGGTACGCCCACCATTCAGTAACCTAACGTCCTCATGTCCATAAACCTTGAAGAGCCAGAAGGCGTAGGCTGCGAACCAGTTATTATAGTCACCGTAAAGTATAACAGTAGTATCATTAGATATGCCCCTCTCCTCCATGTACTTTGCGAATTGATCAGGTTCAACGAAATCCCTTCTCACTGGATGCCTAATATGATCCTTCCATGTCAATAATGCAGCACCCGGCAAGTGCCATGCAAAGTATGCGGTGTTCGGATCATAGTCAACCTCCACAACTCTAACCTTTGGGTCATTTAAGTGCTTCCTCATCCACTCAGTATCCACAAGCACCTCGGGATGCGCATAGCTCATAATTAGCCTAAGCTAATAGATTTTAATAAACGTCTTGTAAAAAGCATATTATACACGAGATTGCAGAAATTTCATGTATAAAAAATATTTTAAAACACGCTGTGAAAAGCACCTATGGCCATTAATATTACAAAGACTGTTAAATTTGATAGGAATGAATCATGTGAAACTGGATTAAGGCATCCTATTTACACGATTATAGATGAGTTAAAGAAATTGAATCATAATGAGGGAATAAGAGTACTTGTTAATGATTATGATTGGGTTTTAGTTATTAAAAACACAGTTAACCTAATGAAGAATTTCTGCATTACGGATAATGGTAGTAATACTGAGTTATTTCATGAACTTATAATTTATAAATGCGTACTCAATCCATAGGAAGAAGATTCAAGTGAGTTATACGAAGTTTTGGTGATTTAAAAATTCATTAACACCATAGGTAGATTTATGGCTAAGATAATGAAGGTTAATTATTATTGAAATAGGATAAGTCACTGATATAATGAATGACAAGTCTAGCTCCTTCTGTAGTTGGTTTAAGCTCCCACTGGTAACATTAAAATGCAGAGAGGGCTCAGAGGCATTAATTCAGGTTTATGCATATTTAAGAACAGGTTACTCCACCTAGATTCATGAAACCGTACTGGTAATCCAGGGTATTGGGACTTCATCAATTCTCCACCTCTGCTTAATTACACTATCCTCAATACTAATGCTTACGCCACTTTTATAGGCCAGTAAACCAGTCCAAGCAATCATAGCTCCATTATCACCAGCATACTCAGGGGGGACAACGTGCAGTGTCGCCGTGTATTCTGATGCAACGATCTCCATTATGCTTCTTAGTATGGGGCTTCTGGCTACGCCGCCGGCTATCACTATCTCCCTCTTACCCAGTAGTGCTAATGCCCTCTCAGTCACCTCAGCCAGCATGTAGTATGCCGTGTTAACTATGGATAAGCAAACATTCTCAACCCTCCTCCCCTCCTTAACCAACTTCACTGCTGCAGTGTATAGGCCTGCGAAGGACATGTCCTGTCCCTTAACAGTGTAGGGTAACTCTAACATTACCTTACCTCTCCTGGCGCATTCCTCAAGGTGTGGTACACCTGGGTTAGGTAGGCCAAGGAATCTGGCGAACATGTCGAGGCAATTACCCACTGATATATCCATTGTCTCCCCAAAGACCCTATACCTACCACCTGAGTAGGCGGTTACCATGGTGTGTCCACCTGAGACTAAGAGTACTAATGGGTCCTTGGCACCCGTGGTCATTTTAGCTATCTCAATGTGGGCTACCCCATGGTGGACAGGCACAAGGGGTTTACCGTACTTAATGGCTATGAACCTAGCCACAGTTGCCCCAACCCTTAATGCTGGTCCTAAGCCAGGCCCCTGGGAAAAAGCCACTGCATCAAGGTCACTTAATTTAACCTCAGCCTTATCTAATGCCCTCTTAACTAAATGCGACGCCTTCAATGCGTGATGATCCGCAGCCTCCCTTGGGTGAATACCTGAGCCCTGGGGTGGTGTGTAGGTTTCATTCTCATTAGCCAATACCTCATTATCATTAACTATCCCCACCCCTATGGTGTGGGCTGTGGATTCAATGCCGAGAATTATCACAAGCCTCACGAATCCTAGTTCTATTTAAATCCTCACTCAACCCAGTGGATTTATTATGATTTAGAGTCATTAATTTGAGCCTTCACCTACCTCTACTCGGCCTCTGTCTTGGTGCTTGGCTTTCAAATATAGTGTAACCGCATTTACCGCAATGCCACCTGGGTACTGGTTCCTTGTGGTAAGCCATTACTGAACCACACCTAGGGCATAGTCTCTTATTAAACCTAAACACACCCTTCTCCATGTCTATGGTATACCAAGTGTGTGCCCTTGCCTTAACAGCCTTACTCATACTTAACATTCGGTTACCTCCCTTTTTAAAAATAGCTGTCTAATGTATCGCCCACCCTGGTGCATTGCATTTAAATTCACGTGAAGTGTGGTTGGGTTATGAAACTGGTGTTTAAGGTAATGGGTAAGGAACAACCTTTATTAGGCTTAACTAATTAGCGTTCACGTGAAGAATCCCATTGAGGTTAGGAAGATTCAAGTAGCTGGTAAGTCCTCCTTAGCCGTAACCATACCCAAGAGGTGGGCTGAGGTACTTGGGATTAATGCAGGTAACCCAGTCTACCTGGAGTTTAGGGGTTATGAGATTGCCGTATTGCCTGCATTAATGGTTCATGAGGTTGAAACACAGAGGGTTATTGAGGTTAAGCCTGGTGAGAGTTCTGATTCAGTTATTAGGAGGGTTATAAGCGCGTTCATTAAGGGTGCCCAGGTAATTAGGGTTATGTTCACTGGTAGTGTGGATAGGGAGTTAATTGATGAAGTCACTAGGGAGATCAGTGTCCGCGTACCCATAGTTGAGACCATAAGTTACGGTAATGGTGAGGTCAAGGTAACTGTACTATCCCCCACTAGTAATATGCCTATTAAAAGCTTCATAGCCAGGATGAGTAATGTTGTTTCAGGAATGTTTAAGGACGCCTTAAGCCTGATTAAAATAGATCCTGAGGAGAGACTTAGTATGGCTAGGGATATAATGGATAGGGATTACGATGTTGATAGGAATTATATGCTTATACACAGGTTAATAAACATGGCTGTGAATGGTTTAATAAGCGTGAGGAGCGTTGAGATTGATGATAGGCCTGAACTCTTATCCTGTCTCCTGGTCTCTAAATCCCTTGAGAGGTCAGGTGACCATTCCTGGAGGATTGCCCAGTGGATGCTTGAGATTGGTTCAATTAATGAGGATGTTGCAGACCTAATACTGGCCCTTGGTGATGAGGTTAGTGACCTTCATAAATCCGCAGTATCCTCCTTCCTAAGTAGGGATGTTGATAAGGCGCAGGCCGTGTTAGATATGAGGAATAATATTGCTCAAAGGAGGGTTGAGGTGAGTAATATGCTTAAGGCCTACAACATAACGGGGCCATTAAACCTCGTGATTGAATCAATAGGTAGGTTAGCTGCCTACGCGTACGATATTGCTGAAATAACTCTTGACACGTACTTATGAACCATACCTTTAAGGGCATCACCGTGTTTAACATTAATCCCCCATCAACATCATGTACTTAACCTCTATTGAATTAATACAGCATCTACATAATATTAATGTTAGTAACCATATCAGGAATTAGCATTAAATTACAATAATCATGATCCTTACATTAATGTACCTAAAGCCTCATTATACATAAGGGGTTTAATGCTTAAATCGCCTATGCCTCACTGCATATATTGAGGATTCCAGTGGGCTTGAATGATAGCCTTAGCCTTATAAAATTTAAAAGTAAGGTGGGGTAAGGTTCATGATGTCCAGCCTATTTGATAATGTTAAGCCACTTACAATGGGGCAGGAGAGGTTAATTAATGTACTTAAGGATGATGGTAATGAGGTTGTTGGAGCCTTTGGCCCAACTGGGACTGGTAAAAGTTTCATAACGGTGATTTACGGCATCTCAGCGGTATTAAGTGGTCGATTTAAGAGGCTCATAATAGCTAGGCCTTTAATAGACATAACCAGTGGTAAGCTTGAATCCCCTGAGGAGTTAGGTGACTTATACTATAGGGTTGCTGGGCAATACCTGTACGACATATTAGGCGACATGGTGCCTAGGGATGATATGGAGAAGATGCTTAGGGATGGTAGAGTTATAGTGACTGATGTTAGCTACCTAAGGGGTAGGACCTTCGATGAATCAGTGATACTGCTTGATGATGCACAGCATGCTCCCCCAGAGAACGCTGCTGAGGTTCTTATGAGGATGGGTAGGAACGCTAGGTTGATAATTGCCGGTGATCCAATACTGCAGAGGCCATTGGGTATTGAGAAGGATGGCGCAACGTTAATGAGGGAGGTTCTGCTTAATGAGGAGAAGGCTATGGTTGTTGACTTAGGTTTGAAGGATATAATTAGACCTGGAGCTAAGAGGGGCCTTAAATTAATGTTTGAGCTTAGGTTAAGGAGAAGGAGCCTGAATGATGATGAGAAGAAGTTAATGGATGTTATAAGGGTTCATGCCCCAGATGCGGATGTAGTCACTGTGGTGGGCTTTAGGGATATTAAGGAGAACCTAGACATAAAGTCTGAGAATGCCCCAGATGCATTAATAGTGGCTAAGGAGGGTTACTTAGGTAGGGTTGTGGGTAAGGGTGGGGAGAGGATTAAGGCTATTGAGAATGATTCAGGCTTCAAGTTAATAAGAACGGTTGAAATGAGCCTTGACTTTAAGCAGTGGATTAGAACAATACATCCAATAAGCTGGATAATTAAGCACATTGTTGATGTTGATTTCGCTGGACCTGAGTTACAAGTGATCTTGAGGAGGGAAATGGGGGCCTTCGTTGGGCCTAAGGGAACCTACATTAGGCTTCTTGATAGGGTTTTCAAGAGGTTATTGAACATTGGCGTGAGGGCTATTGAGGAGGAGCAGCCAACGGAGCAATAGCGTTGTTTAAGTGATTCGACTATTGTCGTATAAATATTCTGCAGTTGAAAAAGTTTATTTACCACACCTCCCTCAGTCCCCTAATGTCAGTGAAAATTAATCAACTAATGAGGAGTGGAGTAATATCAGTAGATGCTGCAACACCCATAAAGGAGGCGGCTAAGGTAATGACTAGGAATAACGTAGGCCTGCTCGTGGTTATGAGTAATGGGAGAATGACCGGTGTAGTCAGTGAGAAGGATATAGTAAGGGCAGTGGCTAATGGCGTAAACCCAAGCGACCCCATTGAGAAAATAACCACTAAGAGTGTAATATCAGTGAACCATGAATCATCACTACATGAAGCAGCTGAGCTAATGCATAAGTTAAACATAAGGCACTTAGTGGTTGTTGATGATAATAATAATCCAGTGGGTGTAGTCTCAATAAGGGATATTGTGGGTGAATCAATTAGATTAAGGACACTTGCTGAGCAGGGGGTAGTTAATGATACTGAGGAACCAATACCATGCACTGATTAATTCTAGGCAATATCATTTAATTATAGGCTAATAAAAATCATTACCTTTCTTAGATTCAATTCCCTTTAATAGGAGGGGTCATTTAAAGTTTATAAAACTAGGGGATTAGGACTCACCGTGCCGCATAGGTCTAGGCATAAACGTGGTAGTAGTGGATCAGTTAGGCCAGCAACTAAGACAATACCACCGTGGTTAAGCTACAGTCCTGAGGATGTGGAGAGGCTTGTGGTTGAATTAGCTAGGAGGGGTTTCACACCATCACTAATAGGTGTTATACTTAGGGATCAGTACGGTATACCACTGGTTAAGATTGTTACAAATAAGAGAATTACTGAGATACTTGAGGAGAATGGACTCAAGCCCCAGATACCTGAAGACCTAATGGCATTAATTAGGAGGGCGGTTAACATTAGGAGGCATCTTGAGGAGCATCCCAAGGATATGTCAGCTAAGAAAGGCTTATTACTAACTGAATCCAAGATACATAGGTTAATTAAGTACTACAAGAGGACTGGCGTACTTCCATTAGACTTCACCTACAGCCCGGAGAGGTTTGCCATGGCGACTTAAAGACAAGAATAATGAAATTAAATAACGCCTCCTTACCTCAGTAATAGTTAAAAGGGTTAAAGACTAACCAGCTTATGCAGTATGTTAAGCTTGGTTGGTCTGGGGTTAAGGTTTCACAACTATGCCTCGGCATGTGGCATCTTCCTCCTTCTAGGGTTAGGGATGAGTATGGTGTTTATAAGGTTGATGAGGAGGAGTCTGTTAGGATAATTAGGAGGGCTATTGACCTGGGTATTAACTTCATTGATACAGCCAACGTATACCATGGGACGATGTCTGGGCCGGATTACATCCACGCCGGTAATGCTGAGAGGATACTGGGTAATGTGCTTAAGGGGTATGATAGGGAATCACTAGTCATAGCAACAAAAGTTAGATTCCGCATGGCACCCTGGCCCAATGGCGAAGGATTATCTAGAAAACACATTAGGTGGCAAATAAAGGAATCATTAAGGCGGCTTAATTTAGATTATGTTGATTTATATCAAATACATGCCCCTGACCCCGATACTCCTAAGATTGAGACTCTTAGGGCTTTGAATCAGCTTGTTGAGGATGGTTTAGTGAATTATATTGGTGAAAGCAATCACCCAGCACACGACATAGTGGAATTCATGGAGCTAGCCGACAAACACAACCTAGAACCCTTCACAACAATGCAGGAACCATATAATTATATTGAGAGGTGGATTGAGAATGATAAAATACCTGTAGCTAAAAGATACGGCATGGCAATACTAGCCTACATTCCATTAGCCCAGGGAGTATTAACGGGAAAATACGTGGACTTTGAGAAGAAGACCTGGAGAATACCTGAAATGTCCAGGGCAGATTACATAGAGGGCATGAGGCGCAGGTATTTCACTGATAGGAATCTTAAAATACTCATGGAGTTCCACGAGGTGGCTAAGGAATTAGGTGTAAGTGACTCCCAGTTAGCATTAGCATGGATGCTTAAGAAGGGTGAAAGCCTTGGGGTAACTATAATACCCATAATAGGTGCAACAAGCGTTAAGCAACTTGAGGAGGATTTAGAAAGCCTAAACGTTAAAATAAATGATGACGTAATGAAGAGGCTTGAGGACATATATAAGACCTACACCTCCCAATAATCATTAAATAATGATAAAAGGATCAAATTCTAAGTTTCATGGCTCATACATTGACTAAAATATAGATAACTCACTAACCTTTAAGGAGGTAAGCTTCTATGTTGAGACCTTAGAGCATTCATCCATTGATTACTACTTAAACCCCTCAATATAATCACCATTATTAATAAGGCTTTAAGTACATTATAGCTTCCTAAGGACTAGAATTAAGTTAGGAATAAATACAAGCTAATAAGAATTCTAACATAAGGCCTTAAAATATTTAAACTATTAATGAGCATGATAGGTTTAGGGGAATAAAGGGAAAAGAAGATAGTTTTAATTTAATTAATCATTGATTCATTTTCATCTTCTTAATGCTAGTACTGCTGCTACTATGGCTATGACTATTACTATGATTACTATTCCTATTACTAGTGTTGTGCTTATTACTGGTTTTGTGACTGTTACTGTGCTTACTGCCGTAGTGGTTGTTGTGCTTACTACTGTGCTTGTTGATGTTACAGTGGCAGTACTAGTCACAGTAGCAACGGCAGTTGAAGTAACAGTGGTTGTTGAGGTTGTTGTGGCCGTAGTCGTTGAAGTCGTTGTAGTTGAAGTAACTGGAGTATACGGTACATGGAAGTACGATGCTACACAAGCCTGCAACTGAGGATCAGGATTAGGTAAACCAATGAATGCCGCATACTGAGGATACTTAGTCCATAATGAACCATTAACAATAGCTTGAGCTAGAGGAGGCATCACGCCTTGAGGTGCGAATCCACCTAGGAATACTAAGTCTATTGTATCGAAGGATGCTCCTGACATTCCATGAGGATACTCTAACGTGTATGCTGCTTCGCTGTACTTAGATGCATTAAACGGTATGCACTTCATTAACCACCCCATATTAACATACTTAGGTACAGCACCCTGAGCTATCGCCTCAGTACCTATTTGAATTGCTGGTACCCAGTACTCGGACCATGCGTAGAATGCCTTAATTAACTCATAGTATGTTGATGAACCAGGCTCAGCAGCCGTTATGGCATCCTCCCAATTGGTTAGGTTTATGAGACCATAGGTTGAGTTAATGCACCAGATAATTGTATTATTCGGTATAGGTAGGTTGGTGGTTAATGGTTTACAATACCAGCCGGTAATCTGATTACTCTGAACAATCGGGTAGGCGAAAGGCGTAGTGGTGCCGTTAATACACCATGCTGCTGGGAATAATGCAGGGCCATTCCATTGAGCTGAAGTTAAGGAAACCCAGAATGTATCATAACCACCCTTATTAAGGCCTGCATATATGAAATCAACATTATCAGGTAATTTACACGTAGTCTCCTCAGTGGAATATGTTGCAGCCTCAACAGAAATGACCTTAGTTGGTATTCCAAACTTCCCTAATTGTGCAGCTATTTCAGAACTTATGGTTAACCAGTCAGTACGCCCGTCGGTGTATAGTGTTAGTGTTAGTGGTGTTCCGTTGGGTAGGTACCATTGGCCGCTCTTATAGGTTAAGCCAGCTGATTCAAGTAACTGAGAGGCGTAAGACCAATTAACAGTATAATTAATAACCATGCTCCTAATGCCTTCGGGTATTGTTGACCATAGACCAGGGACAACATTAGGAGCTGGGGCTGGTGCAAGTATCCATACTGGATAGTAGGCGTATGGTGGCGGTCCCCATGCTAGGGTTGCCTCAGTCCTATTGATAATGTATGCAAATGCTTGTCTGACAGCAGGAATATTAAATGGGTAGTATGCCGGTATTGAGAATCCCATGGTTGAGATATCTGGCATTGGGTTAAATACGTAACCATCCTTAATGGCGACCTGATATGTTGAAGGTGGTGCAGTCCACCCAAGTACGAAGAAGTTACTATGGGTAGCCATTAATTCAAGTAATTGAGTTGTTCCTGAGGAGAGTGAAATATAGGCATTTAACTCTGGGTAGTATTGCCATGTGTGGAATGGAAACACGCTACCCCACTCAGTCAACAACTGCTGGGGCACTAGTTGAACAGTAATTGTCTGTGGACTAACGTGACTAGCATAGTATGGGCCTAGGCTCCAGTATGGTACAACCATTTCAGTTATATTCTTCTGCCCAAAGGTGTAGGCTTCACTGGCATTCATTGTTTTTAACTCGTTTACTACGTTCTCCCAGACTGGCCATGGTGTTTCAGGCCTGGTTATAAGTATGAATATCCACTCTGTGGGTGACCATACATCGAAGTGGAATTCAATGGTGTAATTATTAAGCACTATTATGTCCTTATCAGCATTCTGAGGACTAATCCAAGGTGAATATGCATTAAAGGCTTTCGCCTCAATGTAGAAGTATGCGTAAACATCCCATGCGGTGAAGGGTATTGTGGCTGAACCATTAAACCAATATAAGTTATGCCTAAGGTAGATTATCAAGGTCTTATTCTGAGGAAACACAGTCCAATTACTGGCTAAAACAGGCCAAAACTCATTAGTAGTCGGGTTCCATAATGCTAATGGCGCATAATCACTGGCCCACCATATTGGCCAAAGGCTTAGGGATGAGAATGGGTTATACCATGGGGCAGGCCATGGGGGGACAACAACGTAGTACCATGGTGCTGCATAGTAAAGGGTGTACGTGGGGTATGATGACTGAGCACTAGCTATACTTATTGACATAACTACTATTGCACCTAGTATTAACCATATATGTCTAGAGATACTTAGTTTGCCCATACATTTTAGAAACTGAGAACTAGTATTTAAAGTTTTCCGAAATTACTATAAAAGTGTAGTATGAAACTAGTATTCACTAGCTCTTACCCACCATTATGGTAATTCCCCTTATGCATTGGGGCTTATGCTTTCTATTACTACTTCCTGTGCCTCGATATCCTCTAACTCAGCGTCATATCCTCCAATAGTGTATTGATTGCCATTACTCCTTACCACAATGTTAGATACTCTATTAAGCATGTTAACTGATGATACAACCCCCCTAACCTCTATTGGTTCATTATTCTTCAGGAGTATGCCTTTAACCGATACAACAGGGTTATAGCCATGTGTTAATAATGCTTCAAGGGTCAGTAAGGCAAAGTGTATGTTAAGGAATTTACGCGGGTACTTGCCCCTACTTGGGTCTACGTATAGCGCATCCTCTGATTCCTTCCACGTTGAATTGAATATTGTGAGGAATCTAGTTATTATGTCTTTATCCTGAATTATGTAGCAATGAGACCCCTCATTAACTGTTAGTGATCTCCTGCTTGCGTAAACACCCTTACTAAGGTCTGCGGCAAGTAGAAGGAAGTCCCCAAGCTTATTCACCTTAATCCACGCGGCATCCTCATACTCCCTCAGTGGATGAAGATCCTCTTCGCTAATACTTGGGTAAACCAGTAGATATAGTCTAACTCCTCTTCCTAATGCATCCATGAATAGCCTTAGGTTCTTCCTAAGAATCCAACTAGGTATCTCACCATATAACTCCACCTGTGCATTTGAAATAACCTCCACTAGGCCGTTATTTAAGCCATCTATCCCATATGAAACATATATTTGGGAACTACTGCGTATTGGCGATTCTATTCTTTTAACAACCTCCTTAATTGATGAGAACGATGAAATATAGGTATCTATTATTGTGGAGAGGTTATAGGCACTGTACTTCTTAGGCCTACTGCTTGAAACCTTTATGAACCCCCTCCTAAGTAGGCTTGATAATATATTATATAATTGAGGCTGGTGAACATCCACTGACTCCAGTATATCCTTAACACTTGCCTCACCCTTCTCGGCTATTGTTAGGAAGACCTCAGCCTCCCTATTGGTTAACCCCATCATAGTTAATACCCTTAATAAGTAATCTCTATCTATAGTCATACCCCACTAATTGTACTCATCAACTTTATTTATAAGGTTAATGTTAAGTATTTAAAGTCCTTATACCAATATTCTTAAATACCAGTATGTATGCAACTAAATAATGCGTAACATTGATGCCTGGGTTAAGCCCACTGGTTTCATTACTAAGAGTGGTTTAAGGGGTCTTTTAATATACGTTAGGAACAAGTCACCTTACCAAGTTAAGTTCACTGTTAATGACCGTGAATTCACTGCTGGTTCAGGGTTAAACTGGTTCCTTACTGAGGTTAAGCCCAATGAATCTATTGAGGTTAAGTTCGAGACAGGTGAATCCTATTCATTTAAGCCTAATTTTCAGGAGCCTAGGAAGTTTAGGGTTCATATTGCTCCAACCGTCCATACAGACTACGGTTATACTGATGTTCAATCTAGGGTTGAGGAGATCCACAGGGGTAACATGGATGTTGCCCTTAAAATATCCTCTAGGGGTGGTAAATTCGTCATTGAGGTTACTGAGCAACCCTTCGGTAGGATTATGGAGCTTCTGGACGCTAATAGGAGGGGCCTCATAGGTGTTCAAGCCTTCCCATTAAACGTATTAACCGGGTTATGTAATCATGAGGAGTTGATTAGGTTATTTTACGGTGTTAGGGATTTAAGGAGAGCGGGTTTCAGTATTGAGACGGCTGCCTTAAATGATATACCAAGCGCAGTGTACGCGTTACCAAGTGTCCTGGCTTCATGCGGCATTAAGTATTATATTCAGGGCGCTAATCCAGATAGGGGACCATTGCATAAGTTGAATACTTGGCTTAAGTCACCCTTCAAGTGGATTGGACCTGATGGTAATGGGGTATTGGCATGGTTTAGCGGTGGTTACGGGGGCTTAATACCAGGTTTCCATGGTTACCACCAGGGTTGGTCAGCGGGCTTATTAATAAGCCTGGATAGAGCTGAGGCTGGTTTAGCACACTTCCTAACGACACTTGAGGAGAGGGGTTACCAGTATGAGAATGTTCTACTCTACGGAATGTTCATTGATAATTGGCCTGCGTCGGATAGGTTCATTGACGTTGTGAGGGAGTTTAATGAGAAGTGGGAGAACCCCCAGTTAATAATCTCTACTACAGATGACTTCTTCCATGAGATTGAACGCGAGGTTAACGGTAAGATCAATAGTATTAAGGGTAGTTTCGGAGCCTACTGGGAGGATGGGGCAGCTTCAACGGCTAGGGAGTTGGCTGCATTAAGGCTGGCTAAGAAGCTTCTGTATTTTGCTGAAGTCGCCTACGCTTTCGATTACATTAAGGGCTTAAGGTATCCTAAAGGGGATATTGATGAGGCTTGGAGAAGCGTAATTTACTTTGATGAGCATACGTGGGGTGCATGGAATTCAGTCAGTGATCCCTATAATCCAAGTGTCCTAGAGCAGTGGCGTATTAAGGCTGGTTTCGCTGATAAGGCCCTTAATAAGGCTATGGAGTTGACTAGGGGTGATTACGTCAGTAATCCATATCCATTCACGGTCAGCGGCATTATTGAGAATACTTACGTTGAGTTACCGTCAATGGCCTCAAGACCATTCATCAGGAAGCCCCTAGTGAGGAGGAGTGTTGAGTCTAAGAATTTATTAATTGAATCACCCTACTATAAGGTCACTATTAAGGATGGTAAGGTAGTTAGTGTCATTGATAAGGAGCTTAACGTTGAGTTAATAGACTCCTCAAAATACACGCTCGATGAATACCTCTACGTACTTGGGGGTAAGGGAACTAGTATGGAGAGGACTATATTGAATTACCTCTATGAAGGTGAACCCACTGGTCCAGTCTTCAGTATTATTAGGGAGTATTCAAGCAGGGTTACTGGGGTTTATGAAAATGATGATGTGGTTACCGTGGTTATTGAGTCTGATAGTTACCTTAGTAAGATTAGGAAGGAGATTACTCTACCTAAGGCCCGCAGGGAGTTGATTATTAGGAATACTGTGGATAAGTCTGAGAATTACGATAAGGAGGGTGTTTACTTCGCCTTTCCATTCAACCTAAGTAAACCCAGAGTGCTTATTGAGGAGCCTGGAGCCTTCATTGACGTGGAGAATGAACTCATTGAGGGTGGGTGCGCCAATTGGTTTGCGGCAAATAACATTGTTTTACTTAAGGGTGAATTCGACATAGCCTTCTACACTGAGGAGGCTCCATTAGTAACCATTGGCAGTATCTTCGATGGTGTATGGAGGGGTAGTGTTAAAGTGAATAATGGCTTATTATTCTCCTACGTAATGAATAATTACTGGCATACTAATTACAAGGCTGCTCAAGGGGGTTCATTCACCTTCACCTATAGGTTAACGAGTAGTAGAGCCATTAAACCAAGCCAAGCCCACAGATTCTTCTCATCACCGGTAATTGGAAGAGCCATAAATGGTGACTTAACAATAGATCCACCTGAGGTGGTGGTGACTACGGTTAAGAAGTGGGATTTAGGTGATGGTGTTGTTTTAAGGTTACTTGAGGTTGATGGTGAAGCCAAATCATTAACCATAAGGTCAAGAACCCTAAACGGCTACAAGGCATACTTAGCAAACCCACTTGAGGAACCCATTGAGGAACTTGGTGAATTCACTAACGGTGAATTAAAGGTAAGTGTTAAGCCAAGGTCATATTTAACCATAGTGGTGAAGAGGAGTTAAGTTGAAACTAACCAAGTGGCTTATCAACAGCATTCACGTACCTTCTCAGGAACAGTAAGATAATAATCACAGGCAGTATTAGTACTATAAATGTGTTCCTTATGCCTATTAAATCCGCTACATAGCCTGTTATTGTTGGTGTTACTATACCTATGAGCATCATGAATGAGAAGAATAGGCTATTAGCCATATTCCTATGCTGTGGTTTAAACGCTCTTGATATGGCAACCACTGATAATGGATAAGTGGTACCATGTGGTATACCCAGTAATAGCAATGCAATAATGTATATCAATAAATTATTAATTAAACCTATCAATGCAATACCAATTACAGTCAATAAAACTGCACTACTCATAAGTGGCCAAAGTCTCTCAGCGGGTTTAATTGATAAGTAAAGCCTACCTAGGAATGATGTTACGAAGAATAATGAGAACAAAGTCTCAACCGTTGAGTAACTTAATCCAAAGGAATTCCTAGCATAAATACCACCGAAGGCCATTAGGAAGGAGAAGACCACGTTATATGTTGCTATGTTTAAGACGGCTGTTAAGAATCCAGGGTTAGATAATACATTGCTCACGGCAATTAATGAATCATTACTTGTCTCTTCAGGGAATTTAATGAATGGGGCTATGGCTAAGGCAAGTATTGGGAATACTGTGAAGAATAGGAAGGATTCCCTTAGGCTATAGTATTTAAGTATCAATGATTCAATAGCTGGACCTAGTATTAGGCTTATGCTTAATGACAACGTGTAAATATTGAGTAATCTCTCCCTAGTCCTCCTATCAGGTAGTAGGCTTGCTGAGGTTATTATGTTAGGCATTAGGAAGCCTAGGGTGAATCCAGCAATGGCTGAAAGCAGCCATATGGTTAATGGTGTTGATAACCAGAATAATGGATAAGCCACAGCATATATTACTGAAGACGCTATGAATGCTAATCTCCTATTACATGACCTTAACCTTGAGTTAATTAAACCACTACTTAGGAATGTCATTAATGCTGTTAAGGCTGATAATAAGCCAATAAGTGTATTACTGAAGTGAAAGCCATACCTAGCTAGTAAGGGTATTGTAGTCATTAACATATTATTAGATGCCCTAACCACTATTGTTAAGGGTACTATTATTAATAATGCCTGCGCTAATCCTAAGTAATGCCCCCTAATCATTAAGCCTCACTATACCTTTTAACAACATTAATAAAACTAACGTAGTCGCCAGGATCATATATGCCGTATTTAACCCTCCTGAGAATATTCTCAATGAACTCCTTAGGGATGGTGATCGGTAACTTCCTCACTATGTAATCGGCGGCATTAGTTAGGTCTTTTCTAATAGCCTCAATGCCGGCTGTATAAGCATCTATGAAGTATTGCGGATTACCATTCACGTAGGCACCACAGGCTCCAGGTGCATTAATTAATTCCTCTAAAAATGCATCATTATGCTCAAGTACTCCTAAGTTAAGTACAGCACTTTGAACCTCACCTCTATTAAGCATGTTAAATATAGAGTACCAGTCATCAGCATAGACGAGCTCAGCCTTTAACCCAACCTTATCCAATAATGCTCTAGTAAGTAAATCCGCTGCACTACCGCGTCTCCAGATGGCAATCCTAGGTCCCTGTAGTTTAGGATAAATGAACATTAGTCTCTTAACTGTTACCATGTCTATTCTTAAATCATTCTTAATCAAGGACACTAGTGAATCAGCCACTGCATAGGCGTTCTCAGTCTCCTTACCCTTAGCGAATACAAGATCTAAGTCACCATAATCCCTTGAGGCAAGTATTAAAGGGTATGAAACAGGACCCGGTGCGGTTACTATCTTCATGATGACATTACCGATATCGATATTTTTAAACATTTCCCGCTACACTAACCACATGCCTTTATAGCTGAAAGCCTTGTCTTTTAAGGTGTGGGTGAAGGTTAATTTATAGGCTTTGTATACTTTAAAGTGGACTAAGTGTGAAGCAATTCTCAGGTAGCTATCCACTGAAGAGACTGAGGGAGGTTGGTGAGGAATACAGGATAGGGTTGAGCATATCAATGGGGAAGCACCTCGAAAATATGCCTGATATGCAGGGTAATGGAGAACCATAAAAGGATAACAAGAGGATTATTCAAATGCTACAGGCATAATAAAGTGTTCAAAGCGGATCTATAACCCTGAGTCCCACACTATACGGGATAGGAGTAAAGCGCCTGAAACCAACAGCAATCTGAGGTGTAGCCATAAACCCCAGTCCTAAGGGGGGGAACCCACCCATTAGGGTAGAAGGAGGTCAGATGAGGTATTGATTCATGTAATTCTCTTAACTTAAGCTGCTTGGAGCATATCTCTCCTTGCCTGATTCAAGAAGCCAGACGTCATTCTTCTTAGCTTCCTCAATTGCATTGGGAATAATCCTCATGCAGTATAATACCTTAATTACCCGTCCAGGTAACTTATCAGGCATAATTCTTCCCAATTCCTCAATCCTACTTACAAGTCTTTGAATGGTTTTTGGACCAGCCCGAACCTTAGCTTCACCAATAATGGTTAATTGGCCATTAGTTCCATAAATGTCGAACTCATACCTAGTGTTAAAGTGAATTGGACTGGTGACTATGATTAATCCCCTTTGCTTAAGATAATATTGAACAACATCATTAGCCTCCTCCTCAAGACTAATACTCATCCTCTCCTGCATAGCCTTAATCCCCCTAATCTCCCTCCATATCTTATCCTGCCCTTCTCTTAACGCCTTTATTTCTTGCCATATTTTATTATTTTCCTCTTTTATTGCTTTGATTTCTTGCCATATTTTATTATTCTCTTCCCTTAGTGCTTTTAATTCCTCCTCATGCCTCTGCTCCACCTCCCTCAAAGCCTTAACCTCCTCCCATAGTTTATTCTGTCCTTCCTGTAGGTTCTTGACTACTTCCCATAGTTTATTCTGTCCTTCTCTTAATGCTTTAACCTCCTCCCAGAGCCTATTCTGTTCCTCTCTTAAAGCCTTAACCTCTTCCCAAAGCTTATTCTGCCCCTCCTGTAATGCCTTAACTTGTTCCTGTAGTGTCTTGACTTGCCCTTGTAGATTCCTAACCTCCTCCCATAGTTTATTTTGTCCTTCTTGAAGTGCCTTAACCTGTTCCTGTAGGTTCTTGACTGCTTCCCAAAGCTTATTTTGTCCTTCTTGTAGTGTCTTTATTTCGCTTCTAGTTTCAGTCTCCTCCTTAATGAGTGTGTTGACGGCATTGGTTAATGCGTTAACAGACTCAATTAATCGAGCCAAGGAGGCATTAACATCACTAATACCAAGAAGCCTCATAACCTCACCCCTAAACCCAGCATCCTCCCTCAACAAACGCAAAAACTCATCACGAAAAGACACGGAAATTAAGATTTTATTAATAATTTATAAGCCTTTCCATTCAACTCGAGTGGCGCTAAGATTATTTATGGTACTTAAGGCTTCCTATTATTAGACTTGGATTATCTGTAGTTACTTCATCAACTCCCATTCTGGTTAATTTAACAGCAATGTTAACATCGTTTACAGTCCAAGCGCCAATCTTTAAACCAGACTCATGGGCGATATTAACGTCACTTTCATTAATTAGCGTATACTCTGCTTGAAGCCATTGAGCCTTTAACTTTCTAGCAGCATCAATAAACCACCTGGCCTTACCTACGAATATTAATCCTAATTCCACTGAATCATCAAGCTGCCTAACTCTCTCAAGTGCATCGAAATCAAAGGACACTATCTTAGCTCTTACATTATATTTCCTAACAAGGTTAAGTACCTTTTCCTCAATGCCAGGGTATACGTCGCTACCGTGTTTAAGTTCAATTACGAAACTTGTTTTATTACCAAGTTCCTTAAGCACCTCATCAAGAGTCGGTATCCTGACTCCACGCCACTTTGCATCAAACTTAACTCCAGCGTCAAGGTTCCTCAACTCATTGGTTGTGTGATCCTTAACGTAGCCTGATCCTGTGGTCGTCCTATCTAATGTATCATCATGGATCACAACTGGTTCACCATCCTTAGTCATATGTACATCTAATTCAATACCATCCACACCGGCTTCAATAGCCATCTTAAACGATGGTATTGTATTCTCCGGGGCACAGCACCTAGCTCCCCTATGTCCAATAATCAATACCATAGGTTTAACTCTACTGATGAATGTTTTTAAGTATACTTAACATTAAGTCTATGTTTAACTCACCGATAACCGTAGGCTTCTCAATACCTAGATTAACCAGTACTTCTGGGTCAACTTCACCAATGCATCCGATACTTGTGTCATTCACTAACACCTCTACTGCACGTACAGGTATGAAGGGTTTGCTACTGCATTTGCGTAGGTTAATGCTCATTCCTAATGCCCTGAGAAGTGACTTAACTATTGATAATCCATCAGTCAATGTGTATCCATCACCCATGAGTAATATGCCAATCCTCCTGCTGGTAACTGCCTCATTATCCTTTAACTCAATTACATCACCCACCTCGAAGGCTTCCAGTTTACCAACAAGCCTTTGATTAATCTTAACTGTTAGGAGTAGTGACGGTATAAGCGAACTGCGGAGCGCTGAGTAGTCCCTAATTTTAGGATTACTTAATTTAATGAAGTTAACTAAACCAATATTCCTCATAACCTCATCACTGGTTAAGTTAAAATTAACCACCTCCTGTAGCCCCATACCAAGTAATAAATCCCTAATAACACCGCTTAGGTACTCCACAGGGTGCTTGATGCCAAAGTGAGTTGATGGTGGTAGGTTTGGTTCAAGGTTATTGTAACCGAGACCAATGGCGACATCCTCTATCACATCAACGTAACTGTGGACATCAATCCTATAGGGTGGGGCAAGGACATCAATTGAGTCACCCATGATTGAGGCTTTAAGCCCCATTCTTGTTAATACATTAATAACCGTGTTGGCTTCAAGCCTTATGCCCAGTAAATCCTCAACATCCCTTAGCTTAACGTTAACCTTAATCCACTTAAGGCTTGGGGTGATTTCACTACTGTTTCCAGTAACCTCAATGGACTCTATTATGGGATTCCTAGACCTCTCAGCCACTGAGGTAACCATAATGTTTAATACGTGTTTCATTAACCCAGGTTCAATACCGGTTACATCAATTAACACGTTCCTAGTGGATTCAGTTATCTTAGTTTCCTCACCATTAAGTATTGGTGGGAATGAGAGCACCCTCCCCTCACTATCAATTAATAATGGATACTCCCCAGGTTTAACTAAACTTGAGTACGCCCTACCCTTCTCAGTTAACTTAAGTACATCAGTAAGTGTCATGGATTCACTGTAGCCTAATGGCCTATAGGTAGCCTCCTTAACGGCAACGTAACTGAAGGGTGGCTTAACAGTGTCAAGGTCATATAGGCCTATTGATACTAGTCTCCTGTCACCACCATAATCCTTATGCAGTATCTCCTGAAGCTGAAAGAGTTGCCTAATGGCCTCATCATTAAGTTCAACGTTCCTTACAATGGCCATGTATGCGTAAGGCCTATACTCCGGCGCCTTAGTTATATCCAGCCTAGTGACCGGCCCATTGATACTGTACTGCGGGATGCTTCTTGAGCCTAGGTATATGCCTATAGCCCTCCCAAGCCCCTCAGCTGAGAATAAATCAGGTCTATCGTAGTTAAGCTCAATAGCCGCGTAATCACCCTTAACCTCAGTGACCTCACCTTTAAGAACCTCAACAACCTCCCTCAGCCTACTGATTGTTAAATCAACCCGCGCTATTGAGGATAGGTCTCTTAAGGAGACTTCAATAGTCGGCACTTAAATCACCCCAATGGGAGTCTTCATTGAGTCTATTTCCTTAACATTATTAGTGTAGAGGGTTCTAATATCATCAACGCCAAGGACAACCATTGCCAACCTATCTATCCCAACACCCCAAGCCGCAACCTTATACTCACTACCTAAGCCAACTATCCTAAGCACCTCAGGTCTAAACATGCCTCCGGGGAAAACCTCAAGTTGACCAAGCTTCGGGTGCTTCACGTAACCTTCAACGCTCGGTTCAGTGAAGGGGAAGTACGCCGGCTTAAAGTAAACCCTACCAAGCCTAAGCCTATTAGCAAGCTCGGTGAAGAAGCCCAGTAGATTCCTGAAGGTAACCCCCCTACCCACTATTATGCCTTCAAGCTGGTGAAACTCCATGAAGTGCGTGGCATCGGGTGTATCAGGTCTGTAAACCCTATCAAGTGAAAACAACCTATACTCCCCCGGCCCCCTATGGTAAATCTGCTTAATAGTAACCAGTGTAGTGTGTGTTCTTAAAAGTACCCTAAGGGCCTCATCCCTACTCCACTCATACGACCAAACTAACCTATGCTGCTCACTAGCCCTCTCCATAACCTCCCCTGGGGCTTCCCTTGGCTTTAGCTTGTTCTCAACGTAGAATACGTCGGTTTCACGTCTAGCCGGGTGGTATTGAGGCACTAGGAGGGTGTCGAAGTTCCATAAGGCTGCATCAACGTGTTCATCCTTAACCTCCTCAAACCCCATGGCCACTAACTCATCTCTAACCTGATTTAGGAACTGAATGAAGGGGTGCTTACGCCTAATAGGCCTTAAAGGCACCTCCACCGTTAAGTCAAATTCCTTAAAGACCCCGCCCCTCCAGGAACCTGAGGCTAAGTCAGCTGAGGTTAGGCTGGTTATTACCCTTGCACTGGTTAATTGACCACTCCTATAAAGGTTTAAGGCCTCCTGGGTCGCAGCCACTATGAGTCTCTTCACTTGATGAACCTTAACAAGTCCCCTCCGCCTAGCCTCCTCTACGTATTCAGGTAATTCACCAGTGTACTCTACTTCACCTTTAATGTTGTTTAGGAATGTTTTAAGTTCATTAATGTAATTCCTGAATTCACCCTCATCACCGGTTAAGTTAATTACACTACCACTTAGGTTAACTGCCTTAAGCCTCCTAAGCCTACCCAAGGCGGCTGTGAGCTCCTCCTTACTTAAATTCATTGATTGACTTAACTCACTTAAGTTAGCCTTACCACCCAATTCCCTTAACCGGGCTATGAGCCTCTCCTCAGGTAGGCCTATTCTTAAGTACTCTTCACCAAGGTCTGTTAACGCAATCCTCGTGACTAACCGGTATTCAATTCTAATGAACTCCCTTGCCTTAAGTTCCTCAAGATCCCTCATAATGTCCTCAGTTCTCTTACCCACCTTACTAGCTAAGGAATCTGCGTCAATAGGCTCATTAACCTCAACCAGCACTTTAATTATACTGTACTGTAATGGTGGTAATACAATCATATTCTACATCCCCGCTTACCAACCCTTATTAAGCTTAACACCTAGCTGTTCATTAATGTGCATTGTGGGTCAGGGCCATTTAATGAACCATACTTAGCGTAAACCCTAGCTGGGCACCCTCCCCGGCATATTTTAAAGAATGGGCATGTAAGACATAATGGACTGGGTACTCTGTTTCTAAAGGCCTTGAACCCACTTACCCACACCTTACTCAACTCATCCCGCCTAACATTACCTTCCCTAAACTCCGGTCGCATTAATAATTCGCAACCGTAAATATCACCATTGGAGTCAATCACAAGCCTACTCCTACCTGCTGGGCATGTACCATAGTTAACCACCTTAAGCCCATTAAGTAACCCCTCAGTCTCACGGTAAGCTTTACTCATAAGGTTCAGTAACCCGAACCTAAAGCCACTGTACACTACCTTAACATTAACATCACTTAATTCACTTAACTTAATTAAAACCTCATGGGCTAATTCATTACTAATACCTAAGCCCCCTCCGCTAGCCCTACCGAATTCCTGAACCCTAATGAAGGTTACCACAGGAATCTTTAAATCGGAGGCTAGTTTAACGAAGTCCTTTACGTAATCAGCATTACTGATTGTGACCGTGTACGATAATGATACCGTTACCCCAGCATCCTTAAGGTACTTAATAGCGTTTATGGCTTTACTGAAGGATCCATGACCCCTAATAGCATCATTAATCACTGGATTAGGCCCATCAAGACTCACTTGAACCTGATCCACCCCTGAATCCCTTAACTTAACTGCAGCCTCCTCGCTTACTAAGGTTCCATTAGTGCTTAGGGAAACAATCATACCATTCTCCTTACCCCTCTTAACTATGTCTAGTAAACCCCTATTAAGTAGAAGGAGGGGTTCACCTCCAAGTAAGTAAAGGTACCTTACCCCCAATTTACCCAACTCATCCACAACCCTTATCCATTCACCAGCATTAAGTTCATTGGGTAATGGTTTTGAGGCTGATACGTAACAGGTAGCGCACCTGAGGTTGCATGCCCTGGTTAAGTAAAGGGTGGCATCCACTGGATTACCTGAACCAAGTGACTTAACAAGACTCTCAGTGTAGTCTCCGGTATTAAGCGCCAGGATGTGAGTTAATGGTGTTGCAGGGCACTCTGTGAGGAAGATTAACCCCATATCCTTAATTAATTCACTGGTCAAGTTAATTCACCTATCTCAACTGTTTTTAATAACATTCCGGTTAAAAAATATTTTGCAACTTTACTTTAATAAATGTATTAATAAATGAATATACTGATAATACATTAGTGCAATCATAGGTAATTCATCTTAATTACCGCTGACCCTGCTACTGGTTTTCAAAGAACCTTGTACTTACCCCATATGTCTTTAAGGTAGGCGCCTCTTCTTAACTCACTCTTAGCGGTGCTTTCCCTATTCACCTTCTCAATAGCCCTATTAATGACTTCACTCATAACTTCCTTAGGTACTATGACTACGCCGTTAATGTCGCCGAAAACTAAGTCACCCACCTTAACCCTCACATCACCCACGGTTACCTCAATTCCATGACCCTTAAACTCACCCCTACCCTTAATATCATACGGCGTTTTACCCACTGCGAACACTGGGAATCCAAGTCTTAAAACCTGGTTAACATCCCTAATTAAACCATGCACAACAACACCCCTAGCACCTCTAGCCATTGCTGCAGTGCTTGTTAATTCACCCCAAACAGCAGTCCTACCTCTAATAGTCTCCTCAACCTCAATAACGATTACTGAATCCTCTGGAACTGCATCCACAGCTTCAATTAGTCCCTCATAAGGGTTATCTGGGTTAGGGTCATTGGCTTCACCAACGTACATTGGGTATGCATACCCCATAACCACGTAATCAGGGTTAATTGGAAGTATGTAACTTGGTAATGCATGATTATAAATGCCTAATTCATCCAATGCATCTGAAATAACTGGTGAGTAGAGTACTCTACTTAAGTACTCGAAGTTCACTGGGATCCACCTTAACTGCTTCAGTATTAATTTCATTAAATACTTTACCTAGATTTAATTTCGTTAAATTCACCTGCTCGGCTTTAAACACAGTATCATCCTTAAAAAGGGCCTGGAGGCAACTGCATTGGTAATTCATGGGGAGGGTGATAATTGTTGATCATCCCCTGGCCCAGGACATATTAACAACACTTAGGGATAAGAGGACGGGCCAAATTGAGTTTAGGAAGGGGTTGGTTAGGCTTGGTAGGTTAGTGGGTTATGAGATAATTAAGTCCTTTGAAACCTATAATGTGGAGGTTGAGACACCCCTTGGTGTTAAGGCTAGGGGGATTAGGATTAAGGATGTTGATAAGGTCATAATAGTTCAGGTACTTAGGGCGGCAATGCCCATGGTTGAGGGTCTTCTTAAGGCCTTCCCAGCGGCTAGAATAGGTGTTGTTAGCGCCAGGAGGGTTGAGAATACTCATGTGCCTGGTTCAATGGAGTTTCAAATAGATGTCGGTTACTATAGGATTCCTGAAATACATGGTGACGATACGTTAATTGTGGTTGACCCAATGTTAGCCACCGGGTCAACAATATTATCCACCTTAAACATAGTGTATAGGCATGGTAAACCTAAGAGAACTATTACAGTTCACGTAATAGGCACTAGGTACGCCATAGATAGGGTACTAGCCAAGTACCCGGATATTGACGTTTACCTAGTTGCCGTTGACCCTGAGTTGAATGAGAGGGGATTCATTGTACCTGGGCTTGGGGACGCTGGGGATAGGGCCTACGGTGAAGCCTAGGATCTCCAACTACTCCCCTTCTTACCCCCAGCCTCAAGGAATGCCTCAACGGATTGCGCTATCCTCATGCCGTGGGACAATGCCTTACCAATTAAAGTCGGGCCATTTGTTACGTCGCCAGCCGCAAAGACACCGAGCCTGGTTGTTCTACCTTGGGCATCAGTATCTATGGTGCCGTTTTGCCTTAACTTCACACCGCAGCACTCCTTCCTCATGGGTGGTGTTGGTATTTCACCAACCGCTGATATTAAGGTATCTACGTTGAGTATGAATTCAGAACCAGGTATTGGCTCTGGGGCAGGTCTACCTGAGGCATCCGGCTTACCTAGCCTCATTTTAATCATCTTAACAGCCTCAACGTACTCCTTACCATTAACCTCCACCGGTAGTGTTAATTCAAGGAGCTTAACCCCCCTTTGAATTAACCTATTTATCTCAGCCTTACCGGCAGGGGCCTCGTTTATGGTCCTCCTGTAGGATAAGTAAACCTCCTTAGCCCCCTCTAATTGAGACTCTATTGCAGCATCAACAGCGGTTAAACCAGCCCCAACCACCATGGACTTTAGGCCTGTTTTAAAAACTTCAGATTTAGGTAAGTAACCATGTTGGCTTGCGTATATTCTGAATAAGTAATCGAGGGCTAGGTATGATCCTTTAAGATTCTCCCCAGGGATTTTAAGCCTCCTGGATTCCCAAGTCCCTGTGGCTATTACTAAGGCGTCGTATTTATCAATCAACTCCTCCAAGTGAATCTTACTTTTAACGAACTGATCACCCTCAATACTGTACTCTTCATCGCAAATAACCTTAACATTACTGAAGAAGTTAACACCCAGTTCCCTAAGTTCCCTCACCCCAGCCCTAATGTTATTCCAAGGTAGTCTCCAATTGGGTATTGCGAAGAGCGTCATTCCACCTGGTTCAGGCATCCTATCGTAGACATCCACATCATACCCCTTGCATATTAAGTAACCAGCCGCACCCAGGCCCGCCGGCCCAGCCCCAATTATAGCCACCTTCCCCTGCCTCTTACTGATCTTCTGACCTGGACTACACTTCAATGCAAACTTCATGAATTAGGCTCTGTTTCACTATTTTTAATGTTTTTCACACGACCTTTAATTCAGTATTATGTTCATTTTATATACCTAGATGAAACCTCATCCCTGTTCCTTAACCTGAATTCCACTTGAAATACAAGCTAACTTACCGGCTTCACGGGGATTAGTTACGTAAAGTATCCTGGAGGTTCTCCTATCATCAACGTAATCTGGGAAGGCTAACTCAAGTCTATCCGTTGGGAAACCCGTGCCCTTAAGCACTATGGTTGGTTTACCCATGGCGTATGCTAAAAGCGCCTCCATTATTGTTCCAACAGCCCCACCAATAGCTATAAGTGAATCACTACTCCTAACTAACACCACTGACCTTTCCCTAAACTCCATACCAGTCCTCACGATTACAGCATCCTTAGGGGCCTCAATGTTCTCGTTCTCAATAGGCAGTATTAACACGACCCTTAACCCCCTTGAGATGGCTTCATCAGCCACAACCCTCATTAATCCCCAGTAGCCGCCTAGAAGTATGGTGGGTTTACATTGGGTTAAGCCATCTATAACATCCTTAACGGCTTTAACATGCTCATCCCTGTATTCACCACTGTGGGCTGCAATGGCCACCTGCATGCTGCGTTAAGTAAATGGGTGGTATAAAGTATTGCCTCATTTCCTAAATCATTCACTCCTCTTAACATCAGATTTATTAAGGTAGAAGAATAAGTAGATGACGTAGTAATGGCTGAAGAGAAGATACTGGTGCTTTGTGTAGATAGGGATAATGATGTTGGGGAGAGGCTTGGTGTTAAGACTCCAGTTATTGGTAGGGATGAGGTTCTTAAGGTTGGGGTGGATTTCATAGTTAGATACCCTGATGATTCTGATGCAAACGCCATATTTGGGGCTATTAGGGTTTACGATAGTTTAAGGCCAATATACGGTAATAACATTGAGGTTGCCTTAGTAACTGGTAGTAGTGATAGTGATGTTGAGGCTGACTTGAAGGTTATGGCTGAGTTAGATAAGGTTTTAAGCGTCTTTAATGCTGACGGCATAATACTTGTCTCAGACGGCCCCTCCGATGAAGTGGTGCTTCCCCTAATACAATCAAGGAGAACAGTGATATCTGTTAAGAGGATTGTTGTTAAACAGACTAGGAGTGTTGAGGATTTCGCTGTGTTAACTAGGTATTACCTTAGGAAGGCTTTTCTTGAACCAGGGTGGAGGCAATACACGTTGGGTTTACCTGGACTGGTGGTTATGCTTTACGGGATATGGCTTCTGATTCCTCAATCAATTAAGCCCATGATAGCTTCATCCTTATCACTATTAATTGGCGTAGTGTTACTCTTCATAGCCTTTAACGCATATAGGCCACTCATATTATTCATAAGGCGTTATGAAGTCACATTCTTCACAATACTGGTAACCATAGTTATACTAGCCATGTACATAAACATATACTCACCCATACTGAGGACTAACCCCTACATGATCTTAATAGGGAAGCCATTAACCCTACCTGAAATTATAGGAATAATATATGGTGCATTAGTGGCAGTATTAGTTATAGAGACTTACTCAAAAAGCCACAGAATACCCTATGGATACATAGCGTCAATTTCATTAATATCACCCTTAACCGGATTATCCTCAATAATAGTACCCGGCTTCAACATAGCATCATTCATACTATTCCTCATAATATACGTATTAATCAACATACTGGTGCTAGCTGTAATATTCGTGATTAGGAGGCATATGAGGAGGATTAGTATTGAACGGTGAAATGGAGGCACTCATTAAATTAAAGAGGCTAATGGGCACTGAGTTAGCGTGCCTAGAATTAAGAATACTGATTAAGTTAAGTGGATTAAATTCAGGTAATGTTGAATGTGGGGATGGTTGGGCTAAGGTAAACACCAGCAGTGGGCTTGAGCAATTGTTAGGAGTCATTAATAGAGCAGCCTTAGTTAAGGAAATGGTGGTTAACGGAGTTAAGTATAAGCCCACCTTAATTAAGACAATACTGGGTAGTGTTAGGAAGGATTCACCTCACTTGAATCCACTTCACGCATTACTCATGATTAACCTAACCGGTGTCATCGACGGCCCATTAATAGACCCGTTCGCTGGGGTAGGTACAATACCTAGGATAGCTGAGGAATTAGGAATACGTGCAATTGGGTGTGATGTTAAGAGTATGAGTGATCTAGTCTGCAACGCATTAATGATGCCTATTAGGCCTGGTTCAATTAAGGCAGTGGTAACAGATCCACCATTCAATAGGGTGTTTAGGACAGAGTCAAGGCTCAGTAACCTCTACATTAGGTTCCTTGAATCAGTCATTGAATTACTGGCTAAGGGTGGTAGTATTGTAATGACGCTTCCCTCATACTTACTGGACGTAGTTATTGATGAAGCCACTTCATTGAACTTAAACGCATACTGCATAGGTGTTGATCATGTTCATGGGGCATTATCAAGGTTCATCCTATGTTTAAGCAAGGATAATGGTTAAAGATTAATGAATCAGTAAAAGAATAAATTCAATCCTTTGCTTTATGTACTAAAGCCATCATTAGTGGTGGTTAAGTTTAATTTAGGTAATTCCCTTGTTTCCATGTTTAAGTGAACTATAAACCATTAACTTGCACCAAAGGGCTAATGCAAGAAGTTCCTCAACATAGCTCAACTCTTTAAGGCAAGGGGAGGTTATATTCGGGTTCGAGTTCAGTTACAGCTTATTAGTGTTACTCATAGTTTTTATTCCTCATTGAGGAATACTTGAGGGTAAATTAAGCAACCTCACATACTTATTTTAATTTCGTTTTACTTCATGCTCCTCAGGGATCCATCAGCCTTTAGTAAATAAACACTCCCTCATTGGGTCTAATAAAATTATTAGTATAGGGGTTGTAGAGTAAGCCGTTTTAAACAATGAGCCGAAACAGGAGAAAGGTGGTAAACATGCTGAAAAACGCAATAATTTTAAACTACTTGAGGTTTTAGGCAATGGTGGAGTTGATGATGAAGCTGAGCTAAAACGATGAGTGAGTGTTTATGAGCCTACTGATAAACTTGAAGATTATCTTTCAATTAATACATGATCCCTCTGGGAGAAAACCTTAAAATCACTTACCTAAAAAACCATGAAGCCCCGGTAGCTCAGCCTGGTTGGAGCGCCCAGGGGTCGCTTACCCCGCGTAAGCCTTGTAAGGATCCAGGCGAGCGGGAGGTCCCGGGTTCGAATCCCGGCCGGGGCTCCATTGAACTCTATTGCCATATTATTTAATTGCTAAGTGTGCATTAGGTTAGGAAGATTTTTAACCAATTGCCTTTTAATTTACTGTGGAGTCTATTGTTGGCTCTATTGTTGATAAGGCCTTGGAGACCGTACTTAAGAAAATTGAGGACGGTAAGAAACTGAGTATTGAGGATTTAGTTGTCTTAATGATTGGGATGTTTCGTGAAACCAATAGGAGGATTGATGAAACGAATAAGAGGCTAGACGCCATGGCTGATGCATTAAATAAGCGCATTGACTCACTTGACGTTAAAATAGATGCTAAAATTAACGATGTTTATAGGAGGATTGATGAGACTAATAAGAGGATTGACGAGATACTAAAGCTAATGGGGAATATGGAGGAACGTATCAATAAGCGTATGGATTTATTAAATACTAATATAGATGCTATTGATAAGTCATTAAATGCTAAGATTGATAGCGTTGATAAGTCGTTAAATGCTAAGATTGATGATGTCGGTAGGGCATTAAGCGTAAGAATTGATGCCATTAGTGGGAGGATTGATGATATCAGTAGGAGGATAGGGGATACTAATAGGAGGATTGATGAAGTTTTAAAGTTAATAGGAGGCATGGAGGAGCGCATTAATAAGCGTATAGATGAAACAAATAGGAGGATAGATGCATTAGTAGAAGCAGTAGCGAAAAGTAGCCATTAGGATGAAGAATAATCATGATCTTAAGGATATTCCGAAAAGGCCGGTAATTAATGATAAGGTATTACTACTTAGATTCCTAGGTTGCATAGCTAGGTGAGGTGTAACCCTTAATGCGCTGATTCCCGGTTACTATATTGAATACCGAGAAGTGAGTTAGGTGAGAATAGGGTATTAATTAGAATCCTTTGTGGACTTTATTAAATTACTTATGTACTCAGCATACTTGCCTGTTACATATGTTATTAAACCCATGTTAGCATTATTATTAGCAACCACCATGAGTAGTAAGTCACCGTAAATATACTCAATGTAAAGTACGTAGCCACTGTAGCTTACTATTGCGTATTCAACATCACCTAACTTAGTCTCACCGCTGATCTTCCGCATGTGATTAATGGTTAAGGCGCATAATGCTGATAATGAATTAATATCCAGGTTAATTACAGTCTTATATGCTATTGGTAAACCATTAATATCCGATACCACTACACTTACCACATCTCCCTCCATATCCCTCAAGTAAGACTCAAGTAAGTCATTAAGCCCATTAACTAGTCCCTTCCCCTGCTTCACTAAGGTACTACTGATACTGACTTTAATTACTTTTAGATAAATTTAACTTAAAGCATCATTTAAGACCTCGTCTAAATAACTGGCGCTAATTCCTGAATTCGCTATGTCTTATCTTAGTGCTTATTAGCATGCATGTCTTAGCGTTTAGTCATCTAAAGGGTGGGCTTTAAAGTAAGTGGTAATGCCGATAATTGATCCATAGTTTTGCTGCTTGGTGGTTACAATTAAGCTGACTGAGGTAGGTTGGATCAATGGGTTTAAGTCTAGTTACTTCTTATCGACACCTACCTATGCCTCTATTCTTGATTTCTAGTCCCCATGTTAATAATTCATTTACCGCTGAAAGAGTGTTTAGGTAATTTAAAAATGATGCAGCATAAATAAGTATTCATAAGCGTTCACAAGCATCGATGAATAATCATAATTGGCTTATATCATGCGTATGTGCGCCATTAATGCCACTATGAGGAATATTAAAGCTAGTGATGAACTTACACCTAGTATTAACTTATTGTTAATTACCAGAGATACTACCGCTGTAATTGAGGATACTCCTAGTATTATCCAGGAAAGCATCTCGATGCTTCTAATTCTTAAAGTACGCCTAACAGTTTTCCTCACCTGCCTAGTAACTAGAGGTTGCTGACTCCTACTCCTATCATCCTCCTCACTGATAAAGAAGGGTGGTTTAGTCTCCTGTACTGCATTTGGGAATATTACCTTTAAAACCTCAACTACGTCGCCTCTAAGTCCCTGGAATTCACCCCTCTTAATCATTAATGGATTCACGTTAAGGTTCCTTAAAATATCCTCAACAGCATTAATCACCTCCTCCTCACTGCAGCCTTGGTTAAGGAGATTGTAGACTATTGAGGATACTCTCCTAACTAGACTTAAGTCACTTATAACATCTCTGAACTTAGTGTACCATAGTCTAAAGTCCTCAGCCTCAAGCCTAATACTCACTGGATCACACCCACCCCTCTTATTGTTGGCCACAAGCATCAATAATGTTGATGTTTTTAAAGGTTATTATCAGTGCCCGTGCGCCGGTATTTGAAGACGTAGACCTCGGCCATAATGTAGTTGGCTATGAAACCGAATATAACACCTATTACGTATGCTACGTAACCATTTACGCCTAGGCCGTAGTGAAGCAGGTTCGTTACAGCATACGTCACCGCTGTTCCGGTTAAACTAGCCACATGATACTTACCTAACCCCACCCAGTAACCCACTGACCTGTCTTTAAACGTCCACACCTTATTTAGGGTGAAGTTATTAGCAATACCCGCCTCAATAGCTGGTATGAGGGATATGAAGTACGCTAACCCAAGTATCCTCCAGAATACGTGAAGCACCAGTTCTGAGACAACTAGGCCTATTGCGCCGACAATGGCGAATTTAATGGGCCTATAACCACTTAGGGAAAGCAGACTCAGTGATATTGAGGCAATCTGCTTAACGTAGTTTATTATTTGCCTAGTACCTAGCTTAGATGAGCCAGCCTCCCTGGTTCTAAAAACGTAGGGAACCTCCACTATCCTCCTAACCCTACAGAGGGCGAGTATGTCGAGGAGGATCTTGTAGTCACCATGGGGCTTATCTATGCATACGGCACTCCTCTTCACTGCGAAGAAGCCTGAGACAGGGTCCTTAACATCCCTGGCTGTGGGCACTAGTATGTGGGCTAGGGTAACTGCCCCACGGCTTATTATCCTCCTAAGGAGGGGCCAATCACCTGCTATGCCGCCACCATTAATGTACCTAGAAGCGACGGCTAAATCAGCGCCGTTTGAAACGGCCTCAATAAGCTTAGGCACTACTGATGGTGGGTGTTGTAAATCAGCATCCATTACAACAATAATACCCCCTCTACTGGCCTTTACACCATCAATCACTGCGCTTGATAATCCAAGTCTCCTACCCCTCTCAATAACCTTAAGATTAACCCCAAGCTTCTTAGCAGTCTCCTCAGCAACCTTAACGGTTCCATCAGTTGATCCATCATCAACAATTACCACCTCATAGTTAATGCCCTTAAGGTTACTGGCTAATTCCTCAATAAGCCTACCTACGTTACCAGCTTCATTAAGTGTTGGTACTATTATTGATGCATCAGGTGCATCACTCATCCTTAACTCCATTAGCAATAGGCAAGGGTACTTTAATAGTTTTTCCTCAAACCAATACTCATAAATAGTTTAAGATAAACTATATTGGTTTCCGAATAAGTAAGAGTTAAAAAGCCCACTTCCCATTACAACTGGGCCGGGCCTGGAGGGGCGCCACCCCTCCCCCTCTTAAAGGGGGCCGTAGGTGAACGGGGGCCGAAACTCCACCCCGCTACTGATTAGCCCAGTGTCGGGCCATGGGCACCGCTATGAAGGCCAGCCCCCTGAGACGCCCATCACCCACGCCTACAGCCGTAGGGCTGTGGGTAGTGGGGTTCCGGTGAACCGGGTTAGGCCCGGGAGGGAGCGGCCCTAAGCCGGGGTGGGCGTGTTCAGGGGTCCACTGGCCTGAGCATGGGCCTATGGCTACGGCTGAGACTAGTCGGTGGTGGGGTGGGGGTTGGGCCCATGTTAATCTTGATACCCCTGATTAGGTTCCTGTAAGGATGAAAGGTAATTATCATGGTGCCAACCCCTTTAAACAGAGTTCCCTTTAATGATGAGGTAAGGTTTACGGTTTTAATTGAGATTAAGGTACTGAACCATAGGTTTTTAAAGCGTGGTGCACCTTAACGCTGGTCTAATGATTAATACTAAGGTGAGTAAGTACTTACCGTACGTTGGTTGGAGGCCTCTTCAAGCTAAGATTGCGGACTTCATATACAGTAACCTAGGGGAGGGTAAGGGTATTGTGGTTGAGGCACCCACTGGTGTGGGTAAGACTGCAGCAGCCCTGGCTGCTGCCTTAGCCTACAGTGAGGGTGAGCCTATTAAGATTATTTACATGATTAGGACTAATAATCAGGCTGCTGCACCCATGAGGGAGTTGAGTAGGATGCTTAAGATTAGGGGAGTCTTCATACCTTATGTCCTAATTAGGAATAGGGCCAGAATGTGTTGTATTTCATCAACATCCAGGTTACCCTACAGGGACTTCCTAATGGAGTGTAATTACTTGAAGAGGACGGGGGAATGTAACTACTACGTTAAGTTGAAGAGCAATGGGGTAGATAGTAGCTTATTCATGGATACTGTGGCTGGCTTAGAGTCACCGGGTGAGTACGTTAAGTCAGTGTGCAAGTTAGGTGTGTGCCCTTATGATGCATCAAGGATGCTTATAGATGAGTCAAGGGTTATAATACTATCCTACTACTACTTATTCTCCCTAAACGCTCCCGAGGTGGTTGACGTTGACTTAAAGTCATCAATACTTATAATTGATGAGGCACATAACCTCCCCTACGCCATACTTGACTTAAACACCCAGTACTTGACTGAGGCCATGGTTAAGGTGGCCTTATCTGATGTTAAGAGATTTGTGAATGATGTTAACGTTAAGGCAGGTGCATTAAGGGCCTTGGCATCGATTAGAGCCCTCTTCAGGGACTTATTCAACGACGTGAGTGAGCAGGGTGAACGTAGGGTTGATTCAAGTAAGATCCTGGAGTACTTCAATGATATTGAATACTTGACTGAAGCCTCCAGTGAGGTTTTAGCCAGTAAGAGGAGTAGGGGTATTCTTCTTGCCGGTACCCCATTGAGTGATATTATTGATTTCTATAGGTCAGTAATTAAGATGCCTAAGGATAAGGCGCTCTTCCTATCCATGGGTAATGATGGTAAGGCTATTGTAAGTAGGTTAATGGATCCATCAGCGGCGGCTTCAGGGGTAATGAATAATGCCTACAGTTTCATAGTTATGAGCGGTACGATGCCGCCTACAAGGCTCTTCACAAGTCTACTTGGGGTTAAGGTTAAGGTTAGTGAGTTGAGGATTGGGTTAACTGAGTACGTTAAGTCCTCTAATGTTAAGGCTGTTGTTTACGGTGAAGTTACCACGAAGTATACTGAGAGGAGTGAGGAGCAGTACAGTAGGATTGCTCAAGCACTGATAAGCATATATGATGCGGTAAAGCATGGTGTATTAGCCGTCTTCCCATCGTACGATACCCTTAAGGCTACTAGGAAGTATATTAGGCATGGAGTTGACTTAATTGTTGAGATAGGTACAACAACCATAGAGGATGTTCTAGAGTCAATTAAAGTTAATCCACATAAATTAATACTGGCTGTGGCTGGAGGTAAGTTAGTTGAGGGCATTGAGTTCAGGTTCAATGATGTTAATTACATAGATGCCGTGGCTATAGTTGGTGTACCTTACCCTGAGCCGAACGACTTCATGAATGGGCTAGTGGATGTGGTTAAGTCAAGGGCTAATTACGATGACGCATGGCACGCCGTCTACACATGGAACGCCTTAGTTAAGGTTAAGCAAGCCATAGGCAGGGGGCTTAGGTCAGATAAGGATAGGGTCTTCATAATATTAATGGATTATAGGTTCAGGGATAATCCAGTAATTTGGAGGGAGATGACGAATTACCTACCTAACATTGAGGTTGCCTCAAATGAGGACGAGTTAATAAGCATGCTTAGGGAGTTCACCTCAATAAACACTAATCAGTGAGGTAATTATTCAATACGCTAATCCTACTCAAGCAAGCAGAGGAGCTTAACCTAACGCCAAGGCACTCATCCTTAGACTCAACAAGCAGTACATCCCTCTTATTCTCAATAAGGAACCTAACCATGGCGCTGGCGAGCTTAAACCTAGAATTAAGCCTCATAATCCTCTTCAATAACCTAACACTTGATAATAAGATGGGTGTACTTAACCCCCTCCCACCCCTGGATAACACCACTATAGGCCTATTAAAGGAGTTTAAAGCCCAGAGTGCCTCGGCGTAGGTTTCTGAACTTAAGTAGGGTTGACTACCCCTAATCAGCACCAGGGGTGGTTGCACATTAGTTTCAATACATGAGTCTAGTAACCCCCTGGATGATTTATACGTATAATCAATATACATTGCTAAGGTAACCGATCCAGTGACCTTAACATTCCTTAATGGGCCGCAGAACACTACGTTACTTAAACCAGCCTCACTGAGGCTGTGCTCCATGTACTCAATTACCCTACTTAATAATCCAGTATCCTTAAATGGCGGTATAACCACTATGGCGGTAGCCATGTTAATGCCCACTCAGCCTCTCAAGTACTGCTACTATACTTGAGTAAAGAACCTCCCACTGGTTAATGGGTGTTACGTTAACACTGCTTAAGTCTGAGCCTGGTTCAGTAACGTAGATTCTCACGTTATGCTGCTTCAATATGCGGTAGGATGGGTAGCATACTGAGCCGTGAGCGGCGATAACCACGTCCGCCCCAAGCTCAACACACCTATTAGCCACTGTGGGTCTTTTGCTTGTACTAAGTAATGCTGGATTATCCTCAACGTGTATTATCTTCCTATTAGTATCCATTAATATGAGTTTAGTAGCCTTTGAGAATACCTCAACCCTGTAGTCATCATTAACCGTGGTGCACACTATCATTAGGGGGTAATTGGGCTTGGATTTATAAACACTGCATTAGTTTATTTAAAGCTAAGAGTATTAATGAGCAGTAGGATTGTTAGGTTTAGGGGTGTTGACATTAGGATTGAGGTCATTGAATTACTTAAGTTAATAAAGAAGTATGGTTCATTAAGCAAGGCAGCTAAACTACTCAACATACCCTACTCCACAGCCTTTAGACTAATTAAGGAGGCTGAGGTCGCGTTATCAGAGGCTTTAGTGGAGGGTATTAGGGGTGGTTCAGGCGGTGGTTATAGTAGATTAACAAAGCTTGGTGAGGAACTCCTGCTGACTTTCAGTGAAGGTGACTTAAGGGGCAGGTTAATAGTAGCCAGTAGTCATGATGAACTCCTCTCCTACATTCTAGATAATCACGCCTCAGTGACTTGGGTTGGGTCAATGAATGGTTTATCAATGCTGCTTATGAATAAGGCCCAGGTAGCTGGGGTGCACTTATCTTCAATATACGGTAGCAACCTAAGCTTACTTAAGGCACTTGGGGTACTAGATGAGTTAACCCTGGTAAGGGGTTATGGTAGGGTTATTGGAATAGGGTACAGGGAGGGGTTGGGTTCAATGAGCCTTAAGGACCTCATTGATGGGGTTAGGAAGGGTAGGTTAATAATGGTTAAGAGGAATCCTGGTTCAGGAACGAGGCTACTTAGTGAATTATGGTTAAGGAGAATGAGCATCAGTAACCCGCAATCACTTAGTAGGGTTGCCTGGACTCATGATGATGTGGCTAAGGCTATAATAAGAGGTGAAGCTGATTACGGCTTCATAACGCAGTATCATGCTGAAAAATGGGGTTTAGGTTTCATTAAGATTACGCAGGAGGACTATGATATAGTTGTGAGGAGGGATTCAATCGATGAGGCTCAGCAGCTTCTAGAGGCCTTAAGGGGGTTAAGGGGCCTTAACATTAAGGGTTATTTAATAGGTAGTGATATTGGGCAAATTATAGAATTAAACCATTGATAAATTTACATATTAACTTGATTAATAATAGGGATTAAGTTTAAAAATAACGCCACTCAGTAAACACGTGAAGGCTTCAGAATTAATAACTAGGAAAAGTCCAATAGTCATTAAGGTTGGTTCCCCAGTAATGGAGGCTATTAAACTCATGGCAGATAATAACGTAGGACTGGTGGTTATTGTTGATTCCCCTGAGAATAAAAAGGTCCTGGGAGTCATAAGTGAGAGGGATGTGATCAGGGCATTGGCTAAGGGTATTGATATTAGTAAGGCCACTGTGGAGCAAGTGGGGACAATGGGTAATATAGTCTCAGTTAAGTACTATGATTACATCACCACTGTTGCAAGGTTAATGAATGAGAGGCAGGTTAGGCACGTGGTGGTTATTGATGATGATAATAGGGTTGTGAGTGTAATATCAATTAGGGATCTTTTAAAGGAGAAGGAGGTTATTGATTCATTAGCCAGACTCCGTCCCCATCCACCTGTTAGAGAGTAGGCGGTGTTAGGTTTATTCACTAAAGGCAGCAATGCCATTGATGCTTAAACTCATACTTGTTGACGCAGCCCTAGAGCCAATACCCCCTGAATTAAGGAACGATAAGGGGATTGTCAAGACGGCTAGAAGGCTTGGCAGGGACCCAATCTACATGCCCCTTGATAAGGCCCTTCACTTCAAGGCCATGAGTAAGCTTAAGGGTAAGGAGAGTAGGGGTAGACCAGATATTGTTCACAAGTTTCTCCTGGATTCATTAAATAGTTTACTTGCTAAAAGAGGTATGTTAACAGTTTACATTCACACCGTGACTGGTAGAGTCATTGAGGTTGCCCCAGGTGAGAGGCCACCTCAGAATTACTTTAATTTCCTTGGATTAATGGAGCAGTTATTTAAGCATGGTTCAGTACCCCCCAGTGGTAAGTGGTTGCTTAGGTTCATGGATGTCTCAATCAGTGAACTGGTTGAGTCAATGAATGAATCCCTCATTATACTTCTTGAGAGGGATGGTGAACCCATTAAGGTTACTGAATTAGCTAGGTTAATAATTAAGAATGGTGGAGCAGTGGTTATGATTGGTGGAATGCCTAAGGGTTCAAGTGAAGTGGCTAGGGCCTTAGCCAGGAGGGTTTTTAGCTTAGCTAATGGTGAATCCTTAACAACAAGCCATGTTGTAAACTCCCTAATAATTTCCATTGAATCTGAATTAGGCTTAATTTAACGTCCATCACTTAATGCGATCCTCCTAAGCATATAGGGTAGTATTCCCCCATGCTTATAGTACTCAACCTCAACTTCATTATCCAACCTGGCAATGGCCTCAACCTCCTTAACCTCACCATTAGGTTTCGTAACCCTGATCTTAAGTCTCTTCCTTGGTTCAAGACCCTCCTCAATACCAATTACATCAACTACCTCATTACCCGTTAACCCAAGGCTCCTCCAACTTACCCCCTCAGGTAATTGTATGGGTAACACACCCATATCCACTAGGTTGCTCCTATGAATCCTCTCAAAGCTCTCAGCAATAACAGCCTTAACACCTAGGAGTAGTGTTGCCTTAGCCGCCCAATCCCTACTACTGCCTGAACCATACTGCTTACCGGCAAATATCACTAAGGGTACACCCTCACTTTGGTATTGGACTGCAGCCTCGTAGACGGTCATGACTTTACCGTCAGGCCAATGAATAGTGTATCCACCATCCTTATTCACCATGAAGTTCTTAAGCTTAATATTACTGAACCCACCCCTAACCATAACTTCATGATTACCCCTCCTAGCCCCATACGTGTTGAATTCCTCAGGCTTCACGCCCCTCTCTATTAGGTACTTGGCCGCTGGGCTATCTAACGGTATTGAACCGGCTGGTGAAATATGGTCAGTGGTTATCTTATCCCCAAGCAACAGCAGTATCCTAGCACCCTTAATGTCCTTAAGCGGCGGTGGTTCTGGGGTAATGTTATCGAAGAAGGGTGGTCTCCTTATGTATGTTGACGAGGGGTCCCATTGGTAAAGTAAACCACTGGGGGCCTTTAAGCCCTCCCATAATTCATCACCCTTATATACATCAGCGTACTTCCTCTTAAATAATTCAGGAACCACGGTGCTTCTTATTATTGAATTAACTTCACTAATACTTGGCCAAATATCCCTCAGGTAAACAGGCTTACCATTTGGGTCGTAGCCCAGTGGTTCATTATCGAAATCCACATCAATCCTACCCGCCAATGCGTACGCAACCACAAGCATTGGTGAGGCTAAGTAAGCTGCCTTAACCAATGGGTGTATTCTACCTTCATAATTCCTATTACCGCTCAGCACAGCCACAGTGTATACATCATTCTCCCTAATCGCCTTAGCCACGGGTTCAGGTAGGGGACCTGTATTACCTATGCATACTGTGCACCCATACCCGGTTACGTGGAAGCCTAAGGCCTCCAGGTAGGGCATTAACCCGGCTGCGGTTAAGTAATCAGTCACAACCCTTGAACCTGGGGCTAGGCTTGTCTTAACCCATGGCTTAGTCCTCAGTCCCTTCTCCACAGCCTTCTTAGCCATTAAGCCAGCGCCAATTAGTACCGTTGGATTACTGGTGTTTGTGCAGCTTGTTATTGCAGCAATGGCAACAGCCCCATCCGTTAAGTTGGCTTTCAAATCCCCTAAATCCACGATGCTACTCCTCTTACCACCCCTACTGTTGGCGTATTCATTAATCAGCTTAGATACAGTTGCCTTAGCTGCCTTGAGGGGTATCTTCTCATCAGGATTCCTTGGACCAGCTATCACCGGCTCCACTTCACTTAAATCAAACTGATAGCTCTCGCTGAAGACTGGTTCATAATCATCAGTGTAGAATAAGCCAACATGCTTAAGGTAATCCTCAACAAGCTTAACGTGAGCCTCATCCCTACCAGTTAACCTTAAGTAGCTTAACGTTAATTCATCCACCGGGAACAAGCCTGTTGTTGCACCGTATTCAGGAGCCATATTGGATACTGTAACTCTATCCCAGGCGGGGAGAGCCTTAATACCTGGGCCATAGTACTCAACTATCTTACCAACCACATTCCTCTTCCTTAGGAATTCAGTAATATTAAGAACTATATCAGTTGCAGTAACCCCCTCCCTTGGTTCACCCACCAGTTTAACCCCAACAACCTGTGGTATCGTTATGTAGTGTGGTTGACCAAGCATAACCGCCTCAGCCTCAATACCACCCACACCCCAACCCAATACACCGATGCCGCTAACCATGGTTGTGTGACTATCCGTGCCTAGCACAGTATCTGGGTAAGCTGAGGCATTGTTTTGATTAACGAAAACCACCTTGGCTAAGTACTCTATGTTAACCTGGTGTATTATACCTTTACCAGGGGGTACTACCTTGAAGTTACTGAATGTTGATTGAGCCCACTTAAGGAAAACGTACCTCTCCCTATTCCTCTCAAACTCAAGCTCCATGTTTAACCTTAATGCATCCGACACACCGAAGTAATCCACTTGAACAGAGTGGTCAATAACCAGGTCCACTGGGACAAGGGGATTGATTACCTTGGGATCCTTACCTAACTTAGCCACTGCATCCCTCATGGCTGCTAAGTCGGCTACAAGTGGGACACCGGTGAAGTCCTGTAGTATCAACCTAGCGGGTATGAAGGGTATTTCCTTAGGGTACTGAGCCTTTGGATCCCACTTAAGTAAGGATTCAATATCCTCCAGCTTAACAACCCTACCATCATAATTCCTAACCACACTCTCTAGGAGTATTCTAATGCTTATAGGTAATTTAGAGACCTTGAACCCGATTTCCTCAAACCTACCTATGTTCCAAATACTTAACTTACCCACTGGTGAACTCCACTGCTCCTTAATGATCCCAAGGTCCTTAACGCTAATGCTCATAGGGCCTCAACCTTAGGGTACTTAAAAAATTACCGATCCTAAGATTAATTCAACGGTAAGCTAGTTTAAAATTATACAGGAAGCTTAACAGTTGATTTAGTGACCTTACTCATTGCTTTCAAGTCCCCAGTATCTTAGGTAATACATATGATTAACCCAGGGTAGTCGGCGTAATGCGCGTCCACTCCACACAGAAGGTAAGGCACATGGATAGTGGGGCGGTCTCGGCATTAGCCACCACGTATATTCTATCATTAATCTCCCTAATTACGCTCAATACATCATTTAACCCACTTAGGATTACTTTAGTGTTTATGCTTGCGTTACTTAATATAATGAGCTTAACGAGAGTTCACTTAAGGTTAATATCGAGGCCAAGGTTCATTGACTACGTATTACTTATGATTAATATACTACCTTACTCTTACTTACTCTATACTGGGTATGATTTAATGTGGATTATACCCTCATTAATATTCCTCTTAATCTTCATTATTGAGGCCATTAGAGGAAAGGGTAGGAGCACGGTGGCTAACATAACTGGTACAGTTCTAATGGCTTCAGTTTACTTACCTTGGTACATAATGATGGGTGGCTTAATTCACCCTACAATCCTCTACATTAGTACTGTTTGGTTAGCCTACCATGCCTTCTCATCAACCTACGTTGAGGGTAAGTTACCGTTTAGGTCAATTAAACCCTGGGTCTCCTCAGTGGTTTGGTCAGCATCACTAGTACCGGTGACTTACCTAGTGGTGAATTACCTTAACCTCAATATTTACTACTTCATACCACTTATTGAACCCACCATAAGGGCTATTCACGCATTATGGGAAAGTAAGCTTAATACTAGTGAGGTTAGGTTAAGGATCAGGAGGATAGGCTGGGGTAGTCTTATTGAGTCAATAATTCTAATGCTACTCCTTCTCCTAATCCCCCTGCTCACTAGGTAGCTTCACCATTGCATCCTTTAATACTACGTTACGAGTTTAGTTGCTCTTAAGATTGGTTAACGTTTAAAATCCAATGTTAATTAAGCTTAAGCATGGATATAGGCATAATTAGGCCGTATGAGGTTGAGTTTAATCAACCTGACATTGAGGACCTTGAACAGGCCATTAGGGAGCTTGGTCATAGGGTTAAGAGGGTTTACGTTAATATGGCCAGTGTTAGGTTAAGTAAAGGTAGTGTGAGTGTTTACCAGGCTATTGGGAGGGGTGTTAGGGAGCCTGTCTTAATTGATGGTGGTGTGCTTAGGCATCTTGGGTTAATTAGGGACTTTGAGCAGTTGCTTCACAGGGTTTGGGTTGTGAGGGCTATTGAAATCATGGGTGTTTACGTGGTTAATAGCGCTATGAATTGGCTAGTGGCCAGTGATAAGTTAGCCGCATTAATGATATTGGCTAAGAATGGCCTACCAGTACCTGAAACTGAGTCAAGTGAGAACATGTTTATGGCATACGACGCAGTGAAGAGGTTTAATGAGGCTGTTGTTAAGGAGTTAAGGGGTTCAATGGGTTATGGGGTGTTTAAGGTTAATGACCCTGATGTGGCAATGAACATATTCAGCCACCTACTTAACTTCAGTAAGCCAATGTATGTTCAAAAATTCCTGGAGAAGAAGGGGAATGGGGACTACAGGGTGGTTGTTGTGGGTGGTCAGGTAATTGGGTCAATATTCAGGAGGGGTATTGGTTGGAAGAGTAATGTTGCCCAAGGCGCGAAGCCTGAGGCCGTTAAGCCAAGTGCTGAATTATCTGAATTAGCCTTGAAAACCTGTGAGGTTTTAGGCCTTGGTTACGCTGGAGTTGATATTGCTGAAACTAATGATGGATACTTCATACTTGAGGTTAACCCATCAATGTCATGGCAGGGCTTTAAGGAGGCCACAGGCATAAATCCGGCGAGGCATATAATTAATCACGTTATTAATAATATTAAGAGGTGAATCATGTTTTAAGAAACTTCACCATCCTGTTCCTAGGGTTAATTCAACTAAGTCATAATCCCAATGAATTCTAAGCATGCTCCATAATGCTAAAGGTGAGATTGAGGGGAAGATTATATGAAAAAGAAAAAAAGAATTTACTTACTATTTTAATTAAGGATCGGGTGATTACTTCTTCTGCTGCTGTCCACCCTCCTTCTTCTCCTCTGTAGTCTTCTTCTTCTTCGCCACCTAAACCACCGGCTATACCTAATCTAGTGCCCTGAGATTTAAAAGTAACCTTTGCTTTTCTTGGTGAAATTAATGTAGCTGAAAACTCTTTTAACCATTAATTTCCTCATTAATTTATTTACCGCGAATGGTTAATTAATGGTGAGTAGTAATGTGGGTTTAAGGTGATTTCTCCATAGGGTTATCAGCAGTAATGACGTGAAAAAGGCTCTAAACCTAAATACAGTCCCCCTACAATTTTACTAAAGTAAAGTTAACATCAGTACAATGGCTCATGAGAATTTAAAAAGCGTATCCTTAATTCAGCATCAATGGGAATAGTGATTAAACTAACGGGTAGAGTATTCAACAGTGAGGAGTTAATCAACAAGTATGCTGACATAATAGCAGAGGAGGCCAATAGGGGTATTGTGGTAGTGGCTGGGGGTGGGGATACGGCTAGGAGGTATATTGAAATAGTTAGGAAGCTAACTGGGCGTGAGGCTGCAGCTGACATGCTTGGAATATGGGCAAGTAGGTTAAACGCAATGCTAATGATGTATACCCTCCTAGCTAAGGGCGTTAACGTATACTTAAGCATACCTGAAACCCTCCAGGAGCTTGGTGAAGCATACTCTTCATCCAAGGTTATTGTAATGGGTGGGCTACAGCCTGGTCAATCAACAACAATGGTGTCTGTACTGGCTGCCGAGTACTTAGGAATAGGCACAGTGGTGAACTGCTCCAACATTGATGCGCTCTACACTGATGATCCATCTAAAAACCCTAACGCAGTAAGGATTGAGAAGGCTAGGTTAAGTGAGGTGGAGGGCATATTGAGTAGGGAGGGTGTTAGGTCATTTGCAGGAACCTATGAACTCATAGATGAGTGGGCGCTGCAGATAATGAGAAGGAGCGGTATATCAATGATTATATTGGATGGTAAGGATCCAGGGAAGTTAATTAAGTACTTAAAATACGGTACCATTGACGGGACATTAATAACACCTTGAATTATGCTTAAAAAACCATCTGGGAAAGGTATTTTAAGCCTCAGCTACTGAAAAGGTGGAGGTGGTTAAGCCTGTCATATGAGGAGGACTTAAGTGAATTCGAGATTGAACAAAAGAAGAAAAACATAGGTAATGACCCTAAGCAGAAGTGGGTAAATAGGATAATAGCCTCCATACAGCGTTACTATAAGAAATGCCCGCATTACGACTTCAAAACAGGTACTTGCCTAATAATGGATAGTGATAATCCCAAGTGCCCAAGGGACGGTAGGTATGAGGGTTGCCCAATACTAGAGGAGTTCCTAGGTAAAAAATACGACTACTATAAGGCTAAAGGTATTAATCCACCATATGATTTCAGGGATTTAGCATTAGCATAGTGACTGAAGCTATATAGGAGGTTCACTTACATGCATCATTCAATGAAACAGTTTTCAGTGAAATCATGAGAAGTAGTAATTAATTAAATTAAAATTCTAAGGAAATTAATACAGGTTAAAACAATGAGTAAGGGAAGGATATTTTTTAACTCAACTAGATTTCCCGAGTCCTCAAGGTAAATAACCTATAATTATTATACGTGCTTAATCCTTAAACGCATTCTTTTTAGATTCACCAAGTGTATTCATGCTTAAAGATAAAGCCTTAAGTACCACTCATATTTAGCTAAATGCTCTGAATTAAAATAAGGTAGATTGCTCATTGCCTCCTGTCCAGTATTAACTCCATGCTCCTGCTTAAGTGGCTAATGAGCGCCCTAGCCTTATTTACGCTCTCATCAACTTCTCTCGCCATGGGCCTAACCTCCTCATTCCAAACCTTAAATACCTTAGGAGGTATACTTCTAGCTAGGTAAGCAGCCCTAATTACTGCGTTAGCCTCAAGCGGCCTAATTTCCCACGGTAACCTAACCTCCTCAGTCTCCTTAACTTGAATGTACCTGGCTTTACCATTCTCTAAGGCTTGCAGATGGTGGGAGAGGAGATGCAGCATTGTACCTAAATCAGCCTTATAATTAACCAGTATTGTTGAATCACCGGCAATGTAAATACCAAGTATGCTTGAGCAGGGACCTGAGTCGAATCTACCGCATTCGTTAATATTATTAATGGTAACGATTAACCTAGGCTTCTCAACATTAAGAGCCTCCGTGATTAACTCAATGATACCCTCCATACTGCTTTCCAAGTCGCCTAGGCTTCTTAGAACACTACTCCTAATCATAGAATCAACTTGGTGAATTAACCCCCTGTAGTCTAACCCCATTAATACAATTATCCGTCCCCTTTTATTAAACCTTAACTCATATTAGTATCAATAATAGGTTAAGTATTGAAGTCTAGGCAATGATTCTAATTCAGTTTATGAGAGGCTAATCTTTTAAGCTCATTTAAGGAAACCTAATTGTTGAAGAAGTGATGTGGCGGTCGGTTACTGAGACTTGATGATAATCGCATGGACTGATTAGGATACTGGTCTATATTACTACCCTATTAGTTTTAGTTAAGCAACGGTATTCTTCACATTTCATTCCCTATTCCTTCCTAATTAAACTTCATCCTTCACTGCAGGAGGTTTCACATTTATTGAATTTACTTAAATTACCCGTAAGAGGATGCTCATTGCATTAATAACATTTTCATCAATTGAGAATACACAGACTAGAAAATTCTCTTACTGTACCCTCATCTCCTTGGGGGTACTTCCTCTACGGTTAAGTATACGTGATTAATGAGGGTTTCATGATGCGCCTAGGGTTTATTTAAATTCTCAAACTCACCTAGGTTCACGTCAGCAACCTTAATTATTTGCCTAGGCTTACATCTGCTGGCCAAATACCTAAGTGTCTTCAAGGCCCCATCCCCAGAGGACACTTCATATAACTCAATTCTAACATCCATATTATTAGCCACAACCTCATTAGCGTTAAGCAGATACTTAGTGTAGTCGACTTGAGGGCACAGTATGGCTATTTGAAAAACCCTACCAGGCCCCTTCCTGGCATTAATAACAGCGGTGTTCAAGACCTTCTTAACCGCCTCCTCACCATTCCTGCATACATCTATGATTACGTAGTCGGTTATGCAGCCTTCATGAGACTGCTGCATGATTAACCTTAATAGGCATTAGTTTTAAGTATTATTATCCAGTGCACTTGATAATAATGCGCCTGTAACATCATCAATCGTCTTATACACCTTACCACCGAGGCAATAAAGCGACTGCGCCACTAGCTTATCAGCGTGATTAAGCACCTTTATTATGTTATCCGCCTCAGGATACTTATCAAGCATTGATGATGCAATTCTCCCACATTCCCTCAACTTAACCCTAACCCCATCAATTGCCTGAGCCTCAGGGGTGGAGGCGACTATCCAACCAACATCACCCCTGTAGGATGAGCATAAGTCACTTATCTTAGTCTCAAGAAGGGTCTCAACTATCTTAACCTTACTTAACCTCTCCTGGGTTCCTTGAACCAGGTAGGCATTCAACTGCATGGATAAAGCCATAACCACTGCAGCTATTGATGCTACCTTTGGTTCATTACTGAAACTAAGCCTAATACCATTAGTTAAGTTAACTAACTCATCAAGACACCCCATTAGCATTATTGCCGGTGAATCCTTCCTAAGCCTTAGGGTTCTTCCAAAAACCGGTATAGTACTGTATCCGCTATCACCAGGGCACGCTACATCACCATTAACCTCCCGGCAATCCGTAAACAGCGGCAACCGTGCCGCAGGCTTAGGATCGCAGTGCTCCCCCTTATTCATCTCAGGCACTTAATTTAAGTTAGCTCAGGCTTTAATAAGCTATTCTTTAAAAACAATTACATACCCATAACTTAAAGTTTAACCCAACTCCCTTTCCTTAGGTGATTCACCATGATTCCCCCAAGGTAGTCATGGGCCTCAGGGAGAGAAACTAAGAATAATTAAAGGCTTCATTAACCGTGCCTAAAGTCTCGTTATTCATGGTTGCGATTAATGAGGGTATTACCTAAGTGAACTAGTAAACGCATCGTAGGCTAATAAGGAATAATCCAATATGGAAACCTACCCCTTTAAGGCAAGGGAAGACAGTTACTAATTGAGGATCTTACTCTTAGCAAGGAAAATAACGCTTCTCATCGCCTTAACTGGGTCTTCCCTTAAAGGTGAAGCCTCGGTTATGTTATAAAGATTTATTAACTTAATATTGAGGTCTTAAAGTTAACTTATGTCTGAATGGGTTAAAAGCCTGGAGGACTTCATTAGGAGTGGTGTTAAGGCTAACCATAGGAGGATGGTGGTTCTAGTTGGGTCAAGTGATGATGCAGTGGCTGAATCAGCAGTGGAGGTTGTTAAACTATTCCTGGACATAACGGGAATGGGTAATGGAATTTACCTGTATCAACCTGAGTACGGTGATGCCAGAAATAGGTTAAGGGTTTTCACGGATAGTATGGGTAACATTAGGTTTAAGCCAATACCCTTCAAGGACACTAAACTACTCCTAGGCCAAACACTGGACTACGCTGTTGTTGATCTCTTCAATGACCTTAAGCCAAACGACATAGGTAGAGTTGGTAGTGTTGTGAGGGGTGGGGGTATTTACGTGCTCTTAATGCCCCCAGTGGATAAGTGGCTTAATTCAATAACTAAGTTTCAGCTTAAACTAATAACACCCCCTCATAAGCCGGAGGAGATTAGACAGTACCTTAAGTCTAGGTTCTGGAGAAGCCTAATTAATGGTGAAGGCGTTTCAATTTACGATACGGATGAATCCAGGTTCATTAAACCCCCTCAACCAATTAATGTACAGGAAGTAAGCCAGACCCAGTTAAGCATACCCAGTGTTAAGGGTAAGGCCATTGAAGTGTATAAGTTGGCTAAAACCCAGGATCAAGTTAACGTAATATCAATGCTTGAGGGTATGGTGAATGAGAAAGGTAAGGTTAATGCAGTCATAATAGCGGATAGGGGTAGGGGTAAGTCTGCGGCCGTGGGGCTTGCTGTATCATTAATTGGACATAGGCTAAGGAGGAGGCGTGGGGTTGCTAGGATAGTGGTCACGGCTGAAAGCCCTGACAACGCCGAGACGTTAATGGAGTTCGCCAAGAGGGGGTTTGAGGAATTAGGTTACGATGTTGAGGTTTCCAGGACTGGGAGTAATATTGTGGGTTTATCGACAAGGGGTATTTACGTGGATTACTATAAGCCTTACCCACTCATGTCGCTGCAGAGACCAATTGACCTAGTGGTGGTTGATGAAGCAGCAATGATGCCGTTACCCATACTCTACGGCATACATAATAGGTTCACTAGGGTAATTTACTCAACCACAATACACGGCTACGAGGGTGCTGGCAGAGGCTTCAGTGTTAGGTTCCTTAAGTACCTAAGGGGTAGAAGGGGTATTAGGGTTCTTGAGTATGAGATGACTGAGCCAATAAGGTACGCTAGGGATGACCCCATTGAGAGATGGCTGTTTAAGACATTCCTACTTGACGCTGAGCCGGCGCACATTGATGAAGATGACTTGAAGCTGGTTAATGAAGGTAAAGTTAAGTATATTGCCCCAAGTATTGAGGAATTCTTCTTTAAGGACGAGGAGGCGTTAAGGCAATTCTTCGGAATATACGTGCAGGCCCATTATAGGAATGAGCCCGACGACCTAGGTATGATGATGGATGCCCCCCACCACATTGTCAGGGCGTTAACGCTGGAGAACGGTAAGATTGTGGTTTCAATGGAGTTAGCCGAGGAGGGTGGCTTAGATGATGAGACTATTAATAATATGGTCCTAGGCTTTAAACCACCAGGCAACATAATACCTGATAGAATGGTTAAGTACTGGAAAATACCTGAATTCGCTAAGCTAAGGGGGTGGAGGATAGTTAGGATAGCCACCCACCCTGAGCTTCAGGACAAGGGGCTTGGCTCCACTGCATTAAGTATGCTTGAGAATGAGGCTAAGGTAAGGGGACTGGATTGGGTTGGCGTTGGCTTTGGGGTTAATGCCCAATTACTCAGGTTCTGGGTTAAGAACGGCTACTTACCAATACACATAAGCCCTGAGAGGAACCCGGTAAGTGGGGAGTATAGTGTACTTATGATTAAGCCAATAAGTGATACCGCTAGGGAAGCTGTTTACTACGCTAATAGGGAGTTTAGGATTAGGTTACTAAGTAGCCTAAGTGGGCCATATGTTGGGCTTGAACCCGACGTAGCCTTAATGCTACTAACCAGCAGTGAACCAGTGGCCCAGTCCCTTGAATTAAACCTAACCAGTGGCCAACTTAATAGGCTTATAGCCTACGCCTGGGGCCCCATGACCTATGAGAACACTGTTGATGCATTAATTGAGTTGTTTAAGGCATACTTCATGAGAATCACAAGAGCAGGCTTCAGGATACCTGAAATCATGGAGAAGGGAATTATAGCTAAGGTTTTTCAGTCAAAAACCTGGAGCGCAGCGGCTAGGGAACTTGGGGTTAAGCCAACAGTCCTCATGCTTGGCTTAAGGGCAGTATCAAGGGTATTGTTGGTTTACTTCTACGGTAACGGCTTCAACATACCCATTTACATGATTCAACCCTCCAAGAGGCAGAAGCAGGCTTACTGAGATTCACTTAAGGATTCATTAATACTTAAGCAAACCCGTGATTAATATTGAAAAGCAGTTAAGTACATTTAAATTAAAGAGGCTAAGGCACCTAGCGGCGGGTTGAGTTAAGTGGAAAGTGTTATGGGTATTATATAAGCCTTAACGGGTTTATTACCCATAAGTTCAAGCACAGTAACCCACTCAACATCCTTAATATCCGGTGGTATTGATTTAAGGATCCTTAAGTAGGCTTCCTTAGCTTCACGTACAATGTTGAGTAATTCCTTGGAATCCAACCCAACGTTAACCATTGATTCAACATCAATGGCATTAATCAACTCACCCTTAGGTGCAGTCTTCTTCAAAATCGACTCCACCTCAGTAAGTTCCTTAATCATGTTCTCAACAAACCTACTGAACTCCCCAATGCTCCTAAATACAATGTAATCAGTACTCACTGGCGTGGAAAATATAGTCTAGTATTTAAAAATCAGTCTTCGCAGTATCCTTAACAAGATTATAACCTCACTGAAAGGGTTGGGTTTTGAGAAGGTGATGTTTTCTCTGTGAATAGGGTTGGTGTAGTTGCTTAGCCTGCTCCTTAATTGAAGGAGTGGGATGAGGTTATGTGAATCAGTCTAAAAACCAGTCGAGAAGTCGGGTTAACAAGGAAAACCCCACCCTTAAGGAGTGAGGCGGCGGCTCACAGGAGTATGCATGAGAAGGTTACTGTTCCTCAACCTGTTTCACATGGCTTACCGCGGTTTCACATGGTGAAACCAAGGTTCTGAAACATGTCCCTTTAAAACACGCCACTGCTTACTTAGCTTATGAAGCCAATAAGCCTAATACTACTGGCTCTAGCCGTGGGAGTGGCAACAGCCTTAGTTGCATCACCGGTGCACTTGACGGTTAACCCAGCTACTGCAACAAACTCCACGGTAACTAACTCAAGTACTACTGAAACACCCTTATTAACCGCAACAAACGCTACAAACACCACAACCAGTATACCTGTACTAGGTAACTCATCAATGGCCCAGAACGCTACCTGTACCGCGGCTATGGTTCACATTGAGCTTAGCCTATTCTTCTACCAGAAGGTTAAGGCTCTGGCTAACGCCACCGGTGAATTAAAACTGGTTAACTATACTTTGAATGAGGCATATAATTTAACTAAGGAGGCTAATGAAACCTTGAGTAAGGGATTATGCTTCACGGCATTGAAGGAGGCCATAGAGGCCATTCACCTGGAGCAGAGGGCTTGGAGTGAATCCATTAGGACTTTCAGCATGGAGAGGCACATTAATTTAACTGAATTTGTTAAGGCTGAGGCTGAGTTAAGGATGCTTAATAGGACACTTACCGTGGCGTATAGGATAGCCAACGAGACCGGTAACTCCACCTTATTGAATGAGATAAAGAGTCTAATTAATCAAACTAAGTTAGCTAATAAACTACTTAGGGAGGGTAATTACACCGGTGCATTGAAAACACTTAGCGGTATTAAGCAGAGTATTGCGCAATTAACCAGGCAGGTTCATGAGGAGGCTAAGAAGTGGGTTGAGGAGTATAAGGCTCTTCACGGTCACGGTAAGGGTAATGGGCATGGTAAGCCAAGTGGAGGCGAAGGTAAGGGTAATGGTAGCGGCAACAGTAACCATGGCCATGGTAAAGGCCACTCCTAAGTTAAACTTCAATATAATTTAATTTCTTAAAACCTTAATTCTTCAATACTCCCTATAAACTATGAATTTAGCCAGTTCCTCCAGCTTCATTGTATGTTCATTCCTAGGCACCTTACTTAGTTCACTAATGGCCTTACTCATGTATTCATTAGCCATCCTAATAGCCTCCTCCCTAGCCTTAGTTGCTGAAATAACCTCCACAGCCTCCTTAACATCGTCTTGAGTCGGCCTCTGCTTGGAAAGCACATTAAGTAGCTTATTAGCCTCCTTACTCTCAAGGAGTGAAAGCAGTATAACTAGGTTACCGACCTTATGTTCCTTAAGGTCCTTACCAATCTCCTTACCGAACTTCCTTAAGTCACCGAATATGTCTAGTACATCGTCTATTATTTGGAAGGCCACACCCACGTTATACCCGAAATTACTCAGCGCCTCCAATTGCTCGTTACCGCATTTCGCCGAGTAGCCGCCGAGCCACATTGATGTTTTAAATAATGCAGCAGTCTTAAGTGAAATCATTCTTATGTAAAGGTCCCTTAAGGCTGGGGTTATTTCCCTAACAAGTCTATTCTCAATAAAGTAAGGATCCCTTCTACCCGAGTACTCCATCAGTATGTCAAGTCTCTCACCCTCATCAATGGCCTTTATAGTCTCAGCAACAACCCTAGCTACCTCACTGGGATTCCTTGTATCCAGTACCGCCTCCTCAATAGCCTCCCTATACCATATCCCCACCAGTATTGCCGCGTAGTCACCGTACTTCCTCCTCACTGTTGGCATATTCCTCCTTAAGTCCGCCTCATCAATTATGTCATCGTATATGAGGGAGTAATTATGTATTAACTCAACTATGGCGGCGTAGGGTAAGGCTGATTCAAGGGAACCACCACAGGCTAAGGCTGATTCAATAACCATTAGTGGCCTAATCCTCTTACCACCCGTAGCCACTTGGTAAAGTACAGTCTCCCTGAATGATGGATCAACACCTATGGTTAAGTACCTCTCAATAGCCTTATTAACCAATTCCCCATACTTCTCATGTAGTTCACTTAAAACATCAACCATAGTCACGGAATTAGTTAACGTTTAAAAGTATTAGCCGCCTCGAAGCAGGGTTGCTATAAGCTCATTATCAATATCCCTAGGCGACTTAGCTAAAACAACTCCACTAACCCTCCTAGCCTCCTTCAATAGTTCTAAGCCATCTAAATCAGCGTTAACGGTGTTTAGTAGTATGGCTACGTTAAATGATGATGACCTAATGGGAAGCATAGCCCCATCGGAGCACACTGCATCAACATTAGGTAAGCCAGCTGGGTACCTTAGTAAACTACATGCAATATCAATGCAGGTATACTGCTCCACAATACCTGACAGTAAGCCGGCACCAACACCTAAGCCGCAACCAATGTCAATAATCCTCATGCCCCTTAACCTAACCCCCTCAATTAACGTTAAGTAACCCATAATACTCTCCTCCAGGTAAAGTTCAAGGTAACCTAACCCCATCCTCTCATATAGTTCCCTAACCTTAGCCTTATTATCAAGGGAACTCATATACTCACTAGTGTTTTGCAGGCTTGCTTTCTTATTTTTACAGAAGGGTATTTATTTAGGTAGGATAATTATCCTACCTATGTGCAGATCAGTTTCAGCCAACTCTCTATCAGAAGCCATATTAATGGGAGTGGTTAAGAGGTTCATTATGCAGACGGCAGGTAATATACTTAACATTATCGGGTGTTCACTGCAGGATATTTTAACTGCTTACCCTTTATTATTGAATAGGAAGGGTTTATTAGGGGTGTTACCGTAATATGGAACAGAAAGTCACTGGAGAGAGAACCATGATAACGGTAATTAAGAGGAATGGCTTAAGGGAGGAGTTTAACCCAGTTAAGCTACTTAATAGTTTAAAATTAGCTGGAGCACCCAATCCAGAGCGCATACTTGAGGAGGTTACCAGTCAAATTAAGGGTAAGGGGGAGGTTACTTCAAGTGAAATATCTGATTCCGTTCAATTAATGATGCTTAACCTAATTAGTGAGGACTTTAAGTGGCATGATGCAGCCAGGAACTACCTACTCTTCAGTATTTACAAGCAGGCCTGGGGCAAGGAGGTGGTTAAGAGTATTAACTCAGGTTCATTAACGTTAAGTGAAGCCTACAGGAGAGGCCTTAGGGATTGGTTCAACCAGGGGCTTAATCAAGGCTTATGGAGCCTTGATGCTGCTAAATTCTATGAGAAGCATTTAGACGAGTTAATGAATAAACTAGACCCATCAAGGGACTTACTCCTAACCTATAATGGTGTTAGGACACTGATGAGCAGGTACCTTATGAAGAGGCTTGATGGTTCATTCTTCGAAACCCCACAGTACATGTGGATGAGGATAGCCATGGGTGTGGCCTACAGTGAGGTTAAGTATGGTAATGATCCCATTAAGTGGGTTGAAAAGTTCTATGACTTAGTGAGTCAATTGAAGTTCCTACCTAATTCGCCAACAATGTTTAACGCCTTAACTAAGCTGGGTGAATTATCGGCATGCTTCGTTATACCTGTTGATGACTGCCTAAGTAAGGATAGTAACAGGGATAATCCAAACTGCTTCTTCGGGATAATGGATGCAGCTAAGTTAGCCGCATTACTCTTCCAAGCCGGCGCTGGGGTTGGTTACCAGTTCGGTGAATTAAGGCCTGAGGGTGATGTCGTAAAATCAACGAGTGGTGTTGCCTCAGGCCCATTATCATTCATGAGGCTCTTCGACACCCTAGTGGATGTTATTAAGCAGGGTGGTAAGAGGCGTGGAGCCCAAATGGGTATGCTCTTCTGGTGGCATCCCGATATTGAGAAGTTCATAACCTCGAAGACTGGTAGATTGAAGGATGTTCAGCTCCAGAACTTTAACATAAGTGTAACCATAGATGACTACTTCATGACTAAGGCACTGAGGGGTGAGGATGTGTATTTACTTAATCCAAGGGAATGCACCTGCCTATACCAAACGTGGGGTCAGGAATTCATTAAATGCTATGAGGAATGCGTGAGTAAGGTTAAGGCAGGCCTGGTGAAGGTATGGAGGAGGGTTAATGCGGGTGAATTATGGAGTAAGATAGTTGAGTCAGCCTGGGATAGTGGTGACCCAGGGTTATGGAATAGGGATGTGGCGAACATGAAGATTGAGTACGTTAATGATGTGGTTAGTGAGAAATATAGGGTAATAAATGGGACAAATCCATGCGGTGAAGTGGCGCTATACCCATTTGAGTCCTGTAACCTAGGCAGTATTAACTTAACGAAGTACATTAATGGTAATAGTATAGACTGGGTTTCATTAGCCAATGACATTATGCTTGCTGTTAGATTCCTCGATGATGTAATCGACTCTAATCAGCACCCGCATGAGTACCTGGATAGGGCTAATAAGGCTAGTAGGAGAATTGGCCTAGGCATTAATGGTTGGGCTGATGTATTAGTGTCACTTGACATACCTTATGATTCACCTAAGGCTATTGCGTTAGCCGACGTAGTAATGGGGTTTGTAGCAAGGGTTGCGGTTAGGGCTAGCGTTGAGTTGGCTAAGGAGAAGGGCCCATTCCCACTATGGCCGAGCAGTAAATGGAGGAGTGGTTTCCTACCCTGGAGGGTTCATGATGAGAGGGTTTCAAAGATGCTTGAGGTTAAGGGTGTTTCAAGCGACGTGGAGGAGTACCTTGAGATCCTTAAGTTAGGTTACGGTGAATTAGGTGGCCTACCCAATAAGGCTGAGGAGTACTTAGCTAAGCTAAGAGCCACTGACGATGAGTTGATTAAAGATGCATCAACAGTGGGTGTTAGGAACGGTGCCTTAATCAGCATTGCCCCAGAGGGTTCAAGAAGCCTAATTGCTGGGGTTAATTCAAGCATAGAGCCTATTTTCGCAATAGCCTACGTGAGGAATCTAAGCATTGGAAAGCTAATAGAGTATAATTACACAGCCCTCAGGAAGCTTAAGGACTCCAATGCCTTGGATAATGAAACAACCTCCAAGGTACTTGAATCCGGTATGCTACCCAGTAACCACGTGATGCATCCAGTACTCAAGACTGCTAATGAAATACACTGGAGGTGGCACGTCTTCATGCAGGTCACCTTCGCCAAGTGGAGTGACTCGGGTGTAAGTAAGACAATAAACATGCCCAGTAATGCGACTAAGGAGGATGTCAATGGGGCATACCGCCTAGCCTGGGCCTTAGGGGCATTCGGCATAACGGTGTATAGGGATAAGAGTAAGGCGGTTCAAGTAATATACACTGGCGTTGAGGGGAAGGGCAAGGCCCAGAGCACTGAGTCTAAGGCAATTAAGGTTACTGTTAAGGCAATTAATCTCAATAGGGATATTGAGGAGAATAAGCTGGCTGAAATAGGTGAAACAGATGATCCAGCGTGTAGAACTGGAGTATGCGGATAAGGCATTAACTTATTAAGCCAACCCTAATTAAGGTAGTTAATGATAGATCAAGGAAGCGTTAAGGATGTGGTTAAGGGTTTCTTTAAATCAAGAGGCATCATTAACATTAGGTATATTAAGGTTAATGCTAATGAGCGCGAAGGCGTAGTGCACGTGGGTATTTACATTGAAAAACCCATAAGCCTAACAATCCTAATCGACTTAACCACGGAGTTAAGTAGCAAATTTAAGCTAAGTAATTGGCTAATCTACGCACCCCATGGTGGATTAATCAGATTAACCGGATCAGTGGGTAAGTAATCTTGTTGGTGTAAGTAGTTTAATTACCTTAATTTAATGATTTAATGCTTTTAAGCTAATCCCACTCTTCTACATCATGGTTAAGTTACCTGTGGTCTTTCTCGAGCCTCCCCTTGGTGCCGTTGGTTACCCCGGTGGTCCTAGTTTTAAGTATCTTCAAGGTAATGCACCTAGTGAGGTTTCCTCCTGGTTTGAGACCTTCTGGAAGTGGGCTAGTGACTTTGAGTCTAGGGTTCTTAATAGGCTTAAGTCCCTTTACCCTGATGTTGAGTTCACCCCTTACTACGCTAGGAGTATTGATGACCTTGAGGATGCCTTAACCAGGGAGTCTGAGTCAGTGGGCTTTATTGTAATTGATCTACAGGGCCCATCAAGTATGGTTCAGAGGATTGTGGCCACTGGTAAACCAGTGGTCTTCATTGCGGAGTCCCTTGGAGGTGGTGGTGATTACTTACTCTATAATAGGCTCCTTGAGCAATACCCGGTCTTAGGTATTGTGACTAGGAGTGTTGATTCTAATGAGGCTTTAAGCCTAGTTAAGTACCTTATTGCCTTAACCATGCTTAAGAACACTCATGCAGTAGTCATTAGTAATAGGGATTTAAGTAACTGGTTATCCTCAATATCAAGGAACACCGGGGTTAAGTTCACCTTAATTAGTGGTGGTGAGTTTGTTGATAAGTATTATAGTAGGGTTAATGCTGATGAGGCTAAACCCATTGCTGAGACTTGGGTTAAGGAGGCATCCCATTACCCAGACCCCGATAAGCAGTGGCCTGAGGTTCTTAAGAGTGCTAGGCTTTACATTGCTGTTAATAGGCTTCTTGAGGATTATAAGGCTAATGCAGTAACCATCGACTGCCTAGGCTTAAGAAGCGCCTCAGCAGTAGTCCTTGATGCCTGGCCATGCTTAACATGGATGCAGCTTTGGCTTAACGGTAAGTATGTACCAATGTGTGAGGCTGATGCCAACTCACTAATAGCAGCATTAATAGGCAAGTACCTACTTAACACTGCAGGTTCAGCAACGGATCCTGTAACCGATGAGTTGACTGGTGAGGTAACCTACTACCACTGCTACTTACCAATCAACCCTAAGCCAGGTATTAGGCTTAGGTACTCGATAATACCATCACACTTAGGAACCAGGTATGCTGCAGTTAATGTTGAGTACCCGGTTGGCTCAGATTTAACGGCTGTTGGCATTGATGCTGTTAATAGGATTATGCATATTCACGTCAGTAAAGTTACTGGTAATGAACTCTCACTACCAGCATGTGGTACTAAGGTTATTGCCAAGGCTAATGTTAAGGCATTGAGTGTGAAGTGGGGTGCAGGTTGGCATAGGGTACCTTTACTAGGTGATCATAGGGATGAGCTTAAGAAAATGGCTAAACTAATGGGCTTCAAGGTAATTGAGGAGGATCAATGATTAATTAACCCAAAAATCCTCATAAAGCCTAAGCCACCCACCGCTAACAAGCTTATTCTTACCAACAACCTCATGTATCGGTACGTAACCATACCTTGACTCACTGTAATTAACCATAACGTTACATAACTCATTCTCCACGGCTTCATAGGCCTTAGCAGCGTAGTTAACGGCTAGAACCCGGTCAAACGCAGACGGTTGAACACCCCTTATGGAGTGACCTGGTGAAACAGCCCTAGTCTCTATTCCAGTCGTCTTCTCAATCAACTCAGCCAACCTATACCCAATTCCATTAGGCGTGGGGTGCTTATTGGCGGTGATAATACCGTCACTAACATTAATGCCTTCAGCCGTCACAACTAATGCGTAGTGCTTTATCTTATAGGCCTCAATTAGTTTATTAACTATGAAGTCCATGGTTAATGGGTACTCCGGTATTAGTGTTGCGTCTGCCATTGTTGCTAGTCCAGTGTGTAATGCTACCCATCCAGCCTCCCTACCCATAACCTCCACTACACCAATCCTCTCATGGGAGATTAAGGTGGTTTTAAAGGACTCAGTAACATTAACAGCAGCATTAACAGCAGAATCAAAACCAATAGTAAAATCAGTACCAAAAACATCATTATCAATAGTCTTAGGAATATGAATAACCTTTATATCCAACTCAGTGGCCTTATAGGATGCCTTTAATGATCCATCACCCCCAATAGCCACTATACAGTCAAGGCCATAATTATTAACGGCTTCAACAAGCTTCTCGACGTCATCCTCATTATCAAACACATTCCTTCTAGATGTCTTAAGGGCAGTACCACCCATGGATAAGTAAGGTAGTAGGTCAGTGGATTCAATTCTCCTAATGGAACCATCAATAAACCCCTCCCAACCATGGAATACAGCGAATAACTCATGTTTTCTCTCAGCCAGCTTAATGAAAGAGTACACTGCAATATTTAACCCAGGGGCATCCCCACCGCTGGTTAGTATTCCAATCCTCATGGTTCCTCACCCCAGTGTTTCATGGTAATTACCCAGTAATCTCTAGTAGTAATTAAGCGACTCATAGGTAGTTATTGGGTTAAGCTAATTTAACCCTTGTGGTATTATTCTAGGGCTGAGTTAAGATGAGTACACTTAAGTGTACTCATTGGTAATGAGTAATTAATATTATTGAACTAGGTTTTCAAGTAATCTGGGGGTATTTATAAGCCTATGGTTGTTAATGGTTTTATGCAATTATGTATAGTATCTACATTGTATGTTTAATTTGCTAAAAATAAATACGTAATGCATATATATAAGCCTTAGCGTGGGTATTGTGCGTAATCTCTCCGATAGGATATCAGCCTTAAGGGAATCACCAACTAGAAGAATTGATGCAATAAGGGAGAGGCTTAGACGCGAGAACAGGGATATAATAGTCTTATCCGCTGGTCAACCAAGCATTCCCCCACCCCCTGAGATTAGGGCAATTATGGCTGAGGAGTTGGCTAAGGAGAGCATGGATTTATACGCCTATACGCCAAGCCAAGGCATAGTTGAGTTAAGGGAGGCTGTCTCCGAGGATTTGAAGAGGCTTGGTTCCCTTGACGTTAAGCCTGATGACATAGTTATTGTGGCCGGCGGCCAGGAGGCCATGTTCGCCACATTAATGACCATACTGAATCCTGGTGATGAGGTAATATTAATGGATCCAACATACTTCGGTTACAAACCCTTAATAGAGTACTTTGGTGCCAGGATTAAGAGACTGAGGTTAAGCATGGATGATGGCTTTAGGATAAACGTGGAGGCGCTTAAGGAGTTAATAAGCAGTAGGACTAAGGCAATTATCCTAGTCTCACCGGATAACCCAACGGGCTCCATAATTAGTGAGGACGTTGCTAAGGCTTTAGTCGACTTAGCTAGGGATAAGGACTTCTGGATAATATCGGATGAAGCCTACAGGACTCTAATATACGAGGGTAGTCACGTCTACCTCTACAAGTACGCCCCAGAGTACGTAATATCCCTAAACACGTTCTCAAAGGACCCAGGGATACCAGGTTGGAGACTTGGTTTCGTCTACGGGCCCCGTGAGATTACTTCAAGAATAAAACTAGCTGCGGAGGAGATGACCTACTGTCCACCATCCTTCGCTCAGCGTTTTGTGGCAACATACTTAAGGTCTGAGGTTAGGTTAAAGCACATTAAGTACGTTGTTGAGCAATACCGCGCCAAGAGGGATACCGCTGTTGAGGCAATTAGGAGGAATTTACCTGAAGCCAGATTCGTAGTCCCGAAGGGCTCAATGTTCATTTTCGTTGACTTATCTAAGTACATTGATGATAGTGATAAATTCGCGGAGTTCGCCATGGAGAAGTACAGTGTAGCCCTGGTTCCAGGAAGCTACTTCAGTGAGCAGTATAAGGCTGCTGTGAGGGTTTCGTTCGTGTGGGAGAGGACTGACCGTCTAGTAGAGGGTATTAGGAGGCTGGCTGAGGCAGCTAAGGCTTATAAGGCTTCATGAGCATTACAGTGTAGTGTCTCATTAAAACTGATGTAATCATTAGGTAATAAATACTGCATATGAAGGTTAATTAAAGCGCCCTATGAGGTTGACTTAACTATTAAATTCCTGGAACAATCTCATTCCTTAAGGTGGATCATTTATAAACAGACGGATACATGGGGGTATGGGTGTTAGGGGTGTCAACTGTCCTCAATATGGCGAAGAAGGCTTTAGCCCTATTGGGTGAGCAAATCTACAAATGCCCAAGCTGTGGGTATGGCTTAACTGTTGAGTCCCAGGTGGTTAGAGAGAGGAGTGATTACTATGTTGTGGAGAGGGTTCTCAGGTGTAGGAAGTGTGGGGTTAGGATTAGGCAAATGGTTTACTTGAATAAAATTAATCCACGGTAGGTTTACATTGATTATGGAAAACACTATGGTTTATTTTAATTATGAAGTTACCCACCTACTCCTCTTCCCACTCCTCGAACTCCTCCTCCTCAAACTCCTCCCACTCCTCCTCAAACTTACGTACAACTGGTTTATTTAGCTCCTTCTGTTCCTTAATCATGAGTCAAGGTTAAGCCCTGAGTTTAAAAGAATTACCTTAATCTAAGTTAATGATTACTTGAGTAATACTTCAATTAATTATTCATAGGTTTTAGTCTTGGATCAAGATCCACAAGTACTTGCCTCCTTACAGGTCCCTCTATAAGTAATGCTCTACTTCTATTCCCCATCATGTGAGGCGCTAAACCTAACCTAAGCCATTCGAATTCATTCTGGTCAAGTTTAAGGTAATTCATGGATTCAATTATATAGGAATCAGGCCCACCCATCATTATTATTAAGGGTATGTTCTGAATTAGGCTACTTGACACATTAGTTAACGTTTGGGTTATTAGCATTACGCCTAGGCCCGATTTCCTAAGGCCCCTTACGTAGAGCTCCATTAACCTACTGTCCATGACGTAGTAAGCTTCATCAACAGCTAAGATATTACTCAGCTTACTCACCTTACCGGCGAACATTGAGTATAGGTATGCTGTGACTTGGTTCATGGCGAAGGCTGTTAACTCAGGGTTAGGTAGTATTGACTTAAAGGATAAAACCACCCCCTGTCTCAGCTCCTCAGGGGTTATTAGGCCTCTTTTACCTAAGCTACTAGCTATAATGCTGTAAACGTATGAGAGTTCAATATTATACGTGGTTTCCGCAGCCTTACTGAACACTTCCTTGAAGTCACCATGGTTACTGAGGCCCCCTAAATCACTTAGTATTAGGTCTAGGTCACTTATATTGAATGCCTCGGATATTGATTGGGCAACCCTTAGTATAGTCTCCTTACCCTCAATCTTACCCACAGGGTTAAGGAAATCCACGAAACGTTCTGAAACATCAATAATAGGTAGGCCTAAGTTACTGTATTCACCATGCGGATCAATTACAATGATCCTTAAACCCATTTTAATTAACCTAGCTAATATGGTTCGTGCAGCCCATGATTTACCCATACCAGTGGGACCCAGTAATAACATGTGGCCTGCTGGTAAGGAGTCCAAGTCAACCTCCACAGGTTTGCCAAGACTATCAACCCCAATCCTAATAACCCTACTATCCTCGCTTACCCTTAATCTACCACCAGTGAATGGTATGAATACTGCAGCATCATGTGATAAACCATTCAGTAGGAAGCCGTCAGGAACCCATAATGCGTATGATGCAACCTTGCTCTTAGTGGCATTAACGTATTCAAATCCCCCATTGCATAGTAGCATTAACCTTAATGGTAATTCACCCGACGATAACCTATCTATTACGTTTCTCCAATATAGTAAACCTGGGTAACTCTTACCCCTCTCCTTAACCACAAGGGACTCCGAGGCCTTATGATACTCCCTGGTGGCTAGCATTGATAATTCACTGTTCCCTGATATTACGAGTGCGTACTCATTAATAGTGTTATGGAAGGCCTTCGCCAAGGAGTAAACGTCAGCTTGCGTTAACTTACTCATCATAAGTTCATTCCTAGTACTAATCCTACTGAAGAGAAGCCCATTATTAACCGTGAACCTCCCACTCAAGTACTGCTTAATCACTATTATTGCGAATATCAACCAAGGTGCAATACCTAATACTCCGAATAGTAGGAGAATAATTAATGGTATAGTTAGCACCATTATTAGGCTTGATACAGGGTATGGTGATTGATTCACCAAGTTCCTAAGTTCCTCACCCTTTATTGGTTTAACCATGAAGTAATCCTCCAGAACATTAACCGCATTGGATTGAAACGACTTAAAATTATTAAACGGGGGTTCATCAACCATGGACACCCTTATTACTTTCCTATCACCAATTACTATGAATGTTATGTAGCATTTATCGCATAGGTTTAACCTAAGCAGCATTTCATTAACTAGATTAATGAACTTACCCTCACTTAACCTAAGTAGGTCATGAATAGGTTCAGCCAGTAGGAATGAGTGAACAAGTCTATTAATCGGATCATAAATGTAATTATCCCTTACCACTAACTGCGGCGCCACACTGTGCCTAATTGATAAGGCTAGTAAAGCCGCGTCATTCCTGAAGATTATTATTAAGGGCACTAAGGCTATTAGAGCGTACTTGGTTATTAGTGAGGAAAGCATCACTAGTATTAATGCTGCAATCATCATTCTAATTCTTGTGGTGAATATCATATTGACCTCGGTAGGAAGTTCCACCTAAACATTCGCAGGGGCTTGTGTTCAATGACCTTACCGTTCACTAGGTGCTCAGCTGCATCACCGCTAATTCCTAGTTCATTCATCAGTATTTTAATCACCTTATTCTTATCAAATGATCCGCTTGAAACGTAGTTAAGTAAGTCATCCTCATCATTAGCCAACGCCATTAACACTATTACGCTTAACCCCTTAACTTTAATCGCCTTAAGTAAGTTAGCCACATCATACCACCTATACCTACTCAGCAGAATCCTTAACCTACTGATACACCATTGCCTTAATTCACCGCAATCCTTAAAGTAATTCACCACCCCCCTAGGTACTTTACTGTCATTAACCCTATACTTACGTAGACTGGATTCCTGGGTTGCCTCATGATTCATCAGTGAGTTTAAGGTATCATTCACGAAGTCACTGTACTTGATTATGCTTCTCTTCACCATAGGGCTCACACTTACTTAACCTGAACCTTAACCATGTCTTTATAAAGTCCGCTAGCCTTGAATTATACTTACTAACCTCAACGCATATATCATCTATAGTAACCTTATTAAGTATCTTAGTCACTAACTCATCATCCTCACCGAATATTTCAGTGAAGTTCTCAAGGAGCTCAATCGCTATGTCAGTCTTACTCCTCTTCATGGATACTGGTTGATTAACCTGTGCAGCATTACCATCATCCTCCATTATTATTCTCCTAATCCTATCAATATCCTTCATCATTTAACCACCCCCATGTACATGCTTACTTGATTAACCACATCCTTAGTTAATTCATCAATAGACTTCCTGAATACAGCCGCCTCCCTATACTTAACCGCTAATTCACCCTTCAGGGTAAGAGCCATGGCCACTGGGTCAAGTCTGATTAAGTACACCTTACCCCTTATGACATACCTATTAGCCTCCTTTGGGTAACCGTCGAAGTATTCATGATACTTGTTAACTATTACGTTAACCATGGATTCATCATCAACGACCTTAATTAACCACCTGTACAATTCACTCAACACCCCCATGTAGACTTGACCAGGTTCAATAACTACATTAATGATGTCACTGTAGTACAGTAGGAGTGGGTAAAGTGGACCTAGGAAACTTGGATTTGATGGAAGATCTATGAGTAGTATTGATAATCCGTTCTTAGCCAGCAGGGCAACCATGTTAGAGAGCCTATTAGCCATGGCTTCAAGGGGCATGGAGAATACAATCTTAGGTATCTTCAAGCTCCTAAATGAGCCAGGTGGAATGAATTTAACGTTAGGTTCCTCCTTGGACTCAACAATGTTTAACTCAGATCCATAGGCGACGTAGTCTATGAAGCCGCTGGATTCATCAGTGTACTCAACCTTATGAAGCCTACTGGCTGTTACATTACCATCAAAGCCTAGGTCAAGGATGACCACTGGTTCATCAATCATTGCCGCTATATTAGCCACTAGCGTACTCTTACCAGTACCACCCTTTGGTCCACTGGTGAAGGCCACTGATACTGTTAATGGCCTTAAGCCTAAGCCACTTAAGCTCATTAGGCCTTTAACACACCCAGGTTGATTAGGCATGCCCATGTAGGTGCATGTTGAAAGCAATCATACCCTACATCTGGCTTAATTTTAAATCACTTATGGTGCCTCTTAAAGTCATTATTGAAAGGCAGGTTAAGTGAATCAATTAATAATAACCTCCCTCATCCTAGGGATTACGCATAAGAGCCTCTATAAGTAATTTCCCTGCTTCCACTCAAGTATTACTCAAGTACTCCTAGACTAATGCATAGGATCTGGTTAACTCATCATTAATATTCATTAAGGTTAACGTGATACTGCATACTTTTAATGTGTCCTATGCTTGGATTAACAGTAATCATGGTGTAATAATTATGAATCATCTTTAGATACTACGCATAGCTTAAAAATTACTCATACTGAGTTGAATAATCATGGGTTCACCGAGGATTAACTTAGCCTGGTTATACGCAATAACTAAGTACGGTTATCCACCACGTATTACTGACTTCTTCAGTTTCATAGATGATGCTGTTAGGCTTGGTTTTAAGGCGATTGAGCTTGAGGTTTACGGTGAGGATAACCTGAGAGCTGTTGAGGAGGAGAGGGTTAGGTTAAGGGACTTCATTGAATCCCATGGGTTAAAGGTGGTTAATGTTGCTGGAATATTCCCTCAACTACTCTCACCAATTGATGGGATTAGGGAGAGGGGGCTTGAATTATTTAGAAGGAGCGTGGAGTTAGCCGTCTTCTTTAATGCTGACTTAACCCAAACAGACACATTTACACCACCCATTGAGTTCACCGGCCCTAAGCCCTATTCAACGGGAATAGTGTTCGCAGAGAGGTATAGGGTTAGGATCCCCACTGACTTCTCATGGAGGGTGTTCTGGAGCCTACTGGTTAATGCCATGAGGGGGTGTTCGAGGATTGCCCTTGATCATGGTTTAAGATTCGCCATTGAACCTAGGGTTGGGGAATCAGTGGCTAATAGTGATGCAATGCTTAGGCTCATTGATGAAGTTAACATGGATAACTTCGGGGCTGTACTGGATGTTGGGCATCTTAATGCTGCTAAGGAGTTGATTCCATTATCCATAGAGAAGCTTGGGGATAAGATACTTTACGTCCATGCCTCAGACAATGATGGTAGGGATAACTACCACTGGAGCCCAGGTAGGGGTGTTGTGGATTGGGATGCTGTTTTCGAGGGCTTGAGGAAATTTAATTTCAGAGGCTACGTTGCCATTGATGTTGGTGGACAGGACATTAAGGAGAGGCTTGATGAGGAGGTTACGCAGGCTAGGGTGTTTATTGAGGAGGCTGGTTCAAGGCATGGGCTATGGTGAGTTTAATTAAGCCTAGTGGTAACTGTTAAATACTGGAGTATTGCCTTAACAAGGATGTTTAACCCCAATGAGGTTAAGAGGATGCTTAAGAGAATGGGGATTAACGTTAACGTTAAGGATGTTGATGCTGTTAAGGTAGTGGTGGAGTTGAGGGATGGCAGTAGCTTGGAGTTAAGTAACCCAACAGTGGTGCTTCTTGAAATGCCGGGTGGTGTTTTACTTTACCAGGTTCAGGTTGATAAGAGGGATGTTAAGACTAATCAACCACAGGCGCCGCCGAGGATTGTGGTTAAGGCTCAATCACCTAAGTACAGTGAGGATGACATTAGGCTTGTTATGGATCAGACAGGGGTAAGTAGGGATGAGGCCATTAAGGCCCTTGAGGAGGCTAATGGTGACTTAGCCGAGGCAATACTGAAACTGCAGAAGTCGGGTCATCACCCTTAATTAATACGCATTAGTGCCTAACTTGGCGAAGCGGCATTGATTACGTAGTGGGCATTCAATACACCTCGGTGTCTCCTTAAGGCACCACTCCTTCCCAGTGGTCACCACACCAGCGTGGAAGAGCTTATACTCATATAGTCCCCTGGGCAGTAGCTTCATTAATGTAAGCCTCCAATCCTCGTAACCACCCCCCAGGTAACCGTAAATCCTCTTAATTACCCTGATGGTGTATGTTGAGATGGGTATTGTTACCCTATTTAGGGCGAAGAGCATTATTGAGTCAGCTGTCTCGTAGCCGACACCATCCATTGATAGTAGCATTACCCTAACCTCATCGTCACTAAGCTTACTTAAAGCCCTTAACCCACCCATTGATGTAATAGTCCTGGCAATCCTCACTAATCTACTAGCCTTAGTGAACCTGAAGTTAACCCCACTCAGTGCATTGGCTAAATCCAGTGGATTAAGCTCAGCAATAGTCTTAAGTGTGTTTAACCCACCTTGCCTAAGCTTAGCCATGACTTCACTAACCCTCTCCCACTTAGTCTGCTGAACCAGTATGGCTGATATAATAACCTCCTCGGGACTTAAGGCGCCACCCCACCACTTGGGTGATTCTGGTTCACTAATAAACCACCCATTTTCACTAAGCTTCTCACTAATTTCCTCAAACACCTTAAGTAAATCCCTAATATTCTCCATATGCTCCAGTCCCCACGTAGTGGGGGACTTAACATTTATTCACCATTCAGTAATCACGCGTATTAACGCCTCCTCTTCATTCAATTCTAGGTGGTTTAATGTAATGCTCTAAGTAATCCGGTATAGCCTTCTGTTTAGCCACCTCCCTCATAACCAGGGCGCTTGGCCTAAAATACCTCCTCTTGGTTGCATAGTCAACGTAAACTAGGCCGAACCTCATCCTATATCCTGCAGCCCACTCCAAGTTATCTATTAGGTTCCAGTGGAAGTACCCTCTAACATCCACCCCCTCCTCCATGGCCCTGTGAATTTGATACAGGTGCGATACTATGAACCATGACCTCCACTTATCATGCTCATCAGCTATACCGTTCTCAGTGATGTACATGGGCATCCTATACCTCCTCCATAGGTCCATTAAGACATTGTAAACACCCTCAGGGTATATTTCCCAGCCGAAGTCACTGCATGGTCTCCTATCATTAGATACGCCTCCAGGTTCACAGGAGTAGCCGAATCCATCCACCACGGCTACTGATGCCCGACCAGCATCCTGCCTCCTCCTCAATACGGCCCTAGTGTAGTAGTTTACCCCAATCCAGTCAAGCCTACCCTTCAAGTCATCCCTAGTAACCCCCATTAATTCACCCTTAATTGGAGCGTCGAAGAATGAGTAGTCAAGTCCCTTAGCCTCCTTAACAGCCTCCTCATCACCCTGCCTAAGCGGCTGATAGTCTGCGAAGGAGTAGACTAGGCCCACTGGTTTCCTTGAGTAGGCTTTAATGGCGTCGTAGGCTCTGGCATGAGCCTCAATTAAATGCTTACCCGCAGTGGCTAGGGAGTTTAAGTCCAGGTAACCTGGTGGGAAGCCTGACTTAACGTAAAGGTAACCCTCAGTTATCACTACCCCAGGTTCATTCATCGTATACCACATGTCAGCTAAGTCACCTAACTCATGGGCTATGAAGGCTGCGAACTTAGTGAACTCAATAACGGATCTCTTATCAAGCCAACCGGAGGGGGCTCTATCAGGTCCATTCTTCCTAACGGCTATTGGGTCATGAAGCCACGTAGGCATAGCCCAGTGGTAAAGGTTAATCACCAGTAAACCACCCCTCTCCTTCCAATCACTTAAAATCCCCCTATAGTGATTAACAGCATTTAAGTCAGCTAGCCTGCGTAACTCCTCTAATGCTGATTCATTAACCTCAACGTCAACCACGTTACCTCCATCATCCTCATCAACCTTAACCTTAACGTCAAAGGTCGGCTTAGGGAACACCCTAGCCCACTCAATAGTTATCCATGCTGCATCAAGCCCAAGATCCCTAGCTATTGAGTGGTCCTGCTTATACAAGTCCCAGTAACCTGGCCCATGTTCAGGTAAATCACCGCTAACTAAGCCCGAAGCAATGTTCTCAGGGTCATGAAGCCACACATACCAGTCACTTACGAATTCAGAACCAGGGGTACCCATCTCATGCTGAGTACCCACTGTGGAGAAGCCGAATCTGAAGTCGCTTGGGAACTTAATCATAGGTTTAATTAACGCTTTGAGTTTAATAATGTTTCTATAAATAAGTCATAGTGTTAAATAAATTAATTATATAGTTACTTAATTCACACTAAGCCATTGGTTTACTGCTTGTGGATGCGTGATGGATTTAGGCTTTTCCATCACTGGTTTCAGTGCAGGTTACTTGAGGTAACCCTGAATACCCTGCAGTGAAGAATGAGGATAGGGAGTAAAGGAGCCCACAGCACGTGCATTGGGTTTAATTTAAAAGCGTGTTCATGAGGGACTGGTTAATGAGGGAATTAATAGTACTAATTGATAATGTGTCCAGTGTGGCTAGGGTTGTGGAATTCGCTAAGGTGGCTTACGGCTTTGGTGTGAAGAACCTAGTGTTAACTCACGTTTACGGTTCAGCAGCACAACAGGGTGTGCCGGAGGCTTTTAAGATAGCGTTAAAGTACTCATCAAGCCTAGTAGTACTGCCAACTATTAAGGATGCGGTGGACTTATTTAAACCCGATAACATACTGGTAATTAGGAGACCTGGGCCGCAGGTTAAGCCATTAACCGAGTTCATGAACATTAATGGAAGGGTAATGCTTGCAGTGGATGGTTCAGATCAAGACATTAGGATTGAGGGAAGTAACGTTAACTACGTAACATCCATTACACGCGATGTAGGTAACCTAGGCCAGCTTGCAATAGCCTTATGCCTACTAATGAGTGAATGCCCATCATTTACCTGAGGATATAGTAAATTAAAGACATTTTGAAAACCATATCTTGGCACTAACCTAAGTATCACTGGCTCTAAACAAAAAATTGTAAATAAAAATTTGATTTTTAACTTTTAATTCTTTGCTTTTCTCATCTTCTCCTCAACGCTATTATTGCTGCTACTGCTGCTATTACGATTACTATGATTACTATTCCTGCTATTAATGCTGTTGATACCACTGGTTTTGTGACTGTTACGGTGCTTACTGCTGTGGTTGTTGCTGTGCTAGTCACTGTTGATACTGCAGTGGTTGTAACAGTACTCACCACTGTACTAACTGCCGTAGTAGTCACAGTGCTTGTAGTAGTTGAAGTAGTTGCTGATGTAGTCACTGGGGTAGTTGTTGTAGTTGATGTCGTGGTCGTTGAAGTAGTCGTCGTGGTGGTTGTTGTAGTAGTACTTGTGGTTATTATTGATGGAACATACTCTGAGGTTATGTTGAAGTACTGGGCTAGACAATACCTTAACTGGTTTAGGTCTGTTAAGTAACTTGGTGTTAAGCCTAGGAATTCCGCGTAATCAGGGTGCTTGATCCATAGGCTACCGTTAACCATGGCCTCAATCAATGGGGGTACTGCACCAGCTGGGGCGCCACTACCCCAGAAGGCCTCCCATACTGGGGAGCTAATGACCTGATAGTAATAAGCCTCAGCACCGATTATGTATGAGTTATCTGATGGCATTAACTCAATCCTAAGCCACGGTGGTATGTATTTCTCGCACATGGGGTTAGGCACATTGTAAGCCCAGGTGATTAAGTAATTCTTAGGACCAATGTTAACCTCAGCCCTCTTCCAACCAACGGGCACTATTGGAACATAGTAATCATACCAGGCGAATAGAACCTTAAGCAATTCATTATACTGGTGAGTACCTGGTGTTGCGGCATCATATAGCGTGAACCAGTTGGTTAAGTTAATGTACCCAAGAGTTGAGTTAATGCACCAGACTACAGTACCATTGGCAGGTACTAGGCTACTATTGGCTGAGGGTGGAAGATGTATTACCACTGGTGTGCATGTTCCATTAGGCCACTGGAATGGCCAAGTATAAATCCCCAATTCAGTAACCCATGGTATCCACTCTAATGGTCCCTGGAATGCTAGGCCGGTTGGATCATAGTACCCTCTACCGTAACTCGACAACGTATTGGCGACCTCAAATTGAGCACTTGGGAATATGCTGCTCCAGTATGTGCCAGTATCTAAAGCCAATACCTTAGTGGGTATGCCAAATAAGCTTAATTGGGTTGCCCAGCCTTCTGTTATGGTGGCCCAATCAGTGAAGCCTGAAGGTGTAATTACGGTTAATGTTAATGGTGTACCATTAGGCAGGTACCATTGGTTACCCTTCTTATACATGCCAATGCTTTCAAGTAACTCAGCGGCTTTAGTGGTATTGTAACTGCATGGTATTATGAACTGCTTAACGCTGGGTGGGTATGTATCAATAGTGGTTGGGAATACTGGCGCGGGATAGTAAGATGGATAATATGTACCAATACCCCATACTGCAATTGCGGCTGTTAAGTTAACAGCATAGCATAGTGCCTTTCTGAACTGGGTTGTGTTGAATGGGTAACCGCCAAGTGGATTAATTGCCATGCCTAATTCCCCAAATTCCTCAACCATGTAGGCCAGTAACCCAGACTTATTAACTACCCCAATCTGCGCCAGTGAAAGAGCCACGGACGACCACGTGGCCTTACCTGATAATAAGCCTGTTAATGCCTGTGTATTACCGAGAACTTGAACATAATCAATTACTGGGTAATACTGCCAATCCTCGTATGGGAATATATTATACCATTGCCTCAATATGTTAGGTGGCTCAAGCTGTGTAACGAATGTGGCTGTTCCTGGGTAGAAGGCCACGAAGTAGTATGGTGCAAGTGACCAGCATGGTGGATTCCACGTGGTTACATTATTAGGGCCATAAACTGTTAAGGCGTACGTGGAGTTCATGGTCTTCAAGGCCTTAACAACAGGTTCCCAGTAAGGCCATGGTGTAGTTATGGGTTCAGTCAGCATGAATAATATGGTTGTTGGACTCCATGCTGTTAATTGAATGGATAATGTGTAGTTATTAATAACCCTTATACCATCAGCATTAACATATGGATACCACCAGTCAAATGCCTTAACCCCAATGTAGAATTCAGCGTAAACATCCCAAGCTGTGAAAGGCATTGTGGCTGAGCCATTAAACCAAACTAAGCCCCTACGTAAATGAATTATAATTGTATCATTCTGGGGGAATAATGTCCAATTACTGGCTAGGACAGGCCACCATTGACCATTATAAGTATTGTAGTAGGCTAATGACTCCCATGCATTAATAAATGACCAAAGAGCCTTAGGATTCCATATATTGCATATGGGTGTACCTGGGGGTACTGTTAACGTACCGTAGGAGTTCCAGTAAATTATCGTGTACCCGCTTGAGGCGTATGCGATGTTTAACGCTATTAGAACCATTACTGATGCTACTATTAATAGTACATATGTCTTATGTATTCTCATTCACTCCACCACTTATCCCTAGTTATGGATCTTAATAAGTGTTTTTCTAAGTAGGATTTGAGTAAGTATATTTATTATTAATAGTGCTATATAATGCTATGATTAATGGGCTTAATGCTTATTAAGTAGCTGCGGCTACCTTAATATGGCTCAATCGGAGAGGATTAGT